>JBBQCC010000375.1:0-3658 GCA_038318285.1 Planctomycetota bacterium
CCTGGCAGAAGTTGCGCACGTCGGGATTCACGACGGGTTCGACGATACGCGCCGTCTGGCCGCCGACGACGAAGAGGCTGCCGGGCGCATGACCCACGACCAGGCTGGCGGTGTTGCTGCCCGGCATCGTCAGCGTCCAGGCCGAGGTCCCTGCGGCGTTCACCTTGCACACGGCCATCTGCGACAGCGTGCTCGCCGACAGGTAGGCGTTGTTCGCGCCGTCGAGGACCATGCGCGAGTGGAGGAGCAGGGCCAGCGGTCCGTCGGCATCGAGGTTTGCCCACGCCAGCGCGCCGTTCGGCGCGAGCTTGAAGAACGCGGCGCCGGCTCCGGCCGCGGGGAACCCGCTGACGATCGGCCGGTCGTCGGTCCCGACCTCGACGCGGAAACCGATCGAGGGGTAGGCGTGCTGCCACACGAGCGCGCCCTGCGGATCGAGCCTGCGAACGACCGTGCTGCCGCTCGCCGCGGGATCGCCGTGCACGACGTACGTGTTGCCCAGCGAGTCGCCGGCCGCGTCGCCGACGGTCGGGCTCGCCACGCCGGCGAGGCTCCACAGCTGGTTTCCATTGCGGTCGATCTTGGCGTAGCCGTTGATGAGGCCGGTGACCCCGCGGCACGTGATCACGATCGCGCCGTCGGGCGTGAACTTGAAGTTCACCGGGGCACCGATGCCCGCGGGATCGAAGTACGACCACAGCGCAGCACCGCTGGGCGAGAACTTCTTGACCTTGGTGCGGAGCCCCGCGGGCCCGATGCCCACGCCGAGCACGTAGATGTCGTTCTGGTCGTCGATGAGGCAGCGCCGCGTGGACGAGCCGTCGAACGAGCTCTCGTAGACGACGCGCCACTGCGGCGCCCCGTTCGCGGAGAACTTCAGGAGCACGCTCGCGGCCTCGACCGGATTCGAGAAGCCCGACATCAGCGTGCCGCAGACCACGACGTCGCCGTTTCCGTCCACGGCGAGCCACGAGGCCCGCTCCCAAGCGGTGCCGTTGGTCTGATCGATGCTCGCCTGCCAGAGCAGGTTGCCGTGGACGTCACGCTTCGTGACGGCGATCTCGGAACCGAGGGCTTGCTCGTAGGTCGCTGTGAACACGTTGTCCGCGGCATCGACATCGACGGCGACGCCGGAAGTCGGCGCGATCCAGTCGAGCTGGGCCTGCGCGCGGGCCGGCGCCTGCACGAAGCCGAATGCGAGCGCGAGGCTCGCGAGAATGCGTGACACCGCGGGGCTCGTTCGACGCGCGAGGGAGGTCATGGTGGCTGGTCCTGAATCCAGGGAGGAGAGTTCGTCACACCCGTCTTCGCAGGAACGAGTCGAGTCGGCCATACGCCGCTCGCCGTACTCGGCGCCCGTACACGACGCACGGCGGGTTCCATCGGCCCTTGACAAGCGAGGTGCCGCGAGCGTCTCGACGCGCGTGGGGCCTCCGGACGGGGATCACGTCCAGAGCCTGGATTCCGGTTCCGGATCTTGGACACGCGCACGGATCGCGGCGCCCATGCGGGCCGGGGATGGGATGCGTTTGCGCCCGCGGAAGAGCGTCCCCCACGTCCCGGTCGCACGTTTCCACCTCCTGCCGCGCGTTCACGGCGACGTCAGCGTTCCGCGACGCGCGTGGACGGGGATAGGAACTCCGAGCGGAAGATCCTCAGGCATAGGGTCGCGGTTCGGCCCGGTTCCCGTGAGGTCTCCAGTCCGCGGACGAGTTGGACGGGTCCCTGCTTCGTCCGTCCTGCCGCATGCGCAACCTGGGCAGCGGTCTCGTGCCGTTCGGAGGCCCTTTTCCGACGGCGCGGTGCACGGCGTGGCCACACCGCTCGCCCCTTGCGGGTGCGCAGCTCACTCCGGTCGCGACCTACCCGGCGAACTCGGGCTCGGGAGGCGCTCTGGCGGGAGCGATCGGCGGCGGCGAACTGGGCAGCTCGAGGTGGCCCTAGGATCCTGCGCACGACGAGCCCCTCGGTGATCATCGCGATCAGCTTGCGCGCCCCGCCGCAGTGGGGGCAGGTCAGGACGTCGACGGCGAAGACTCGGGCGCTGTGAGCTCGGCCCAACGGAGCCGACGGGTTCTGGCTGGGCGCGAGAGCGCGGCGGGGGAGTCGGGTGAACCGGGAAAACTCGAGCCCGAGCGGTCGGTGTTACTTTCCGTCGAACCGTGGCGCGGCTCAGTCCGCGCGCGGCTGCCGTGCTGAAGGTCCGCTTTCGGGTTCAACCCGGAACCGTGGCGCTCGACCTGTGCCTGAGCATCAACTGCGTGGATTGGAGCGGAAAAGGGGGGGTCGCCCAACGCCTCTCGACAACTGGACGAGGATGGCAACTTCGAAGACGACGAATGCGCCGCGGGGGTCTACGAGTTCAGGATCTCGCGCTGCCGCAGTGCTTCGCCTGGGGTCACGCTCGACCTTGAAGTGATCGCCCCCGAGCTGCAGCACGAGTGAGTCGGCCCGTCGGCCGTCACCGCCCGCAAGTGGTCGGGCGTTCGCGCGCCCAGGGCAGCGTCAGGTCGCAGTGGATGATCCGCTCAGCGCATCGGAGCGCAGGCGGCCCGCACCAGTCCGCGCAGCCAGCGATGGGCGGGATCGGCGTCCAGTCGCGGGTGCCAAAGCAAGCAGACCGTGAATTCCGGTGTGTCGACCGGCAGGCGAAACGTGTGCATGCCGTCCCGCAGAATGCCGGTGTGTCGCTCGGGAACACTGGCGATCAGATCGGAGGCGCGCGCCAGGGCCAGCGCGGTCGCAAAGCCGCCGACGACCGTGACGATGTCGCGCTCCAATCCCAGGGTCTCCAGGGCTTCGTCAATCGGTCCCCTGCCGAAGCCCGCGCGCGAAACGAGCACGTGATGGCCTGCGCGGTAGCGCACGGGCGTAACCCTGCCCTTGCTCAGCGGGTGCCCGGTTCGCACGACGCCGACCAGCCGATCCTTGAATAGCGCCTGCGCGCGCAGCTCCGGACTGGTCGTCGTTTCGACCACGCCGGTTTCCAGATCGACCGTTCCATCGCGCAGCGGCGTGCTGTCCTTGTTCGGCTTCTGCACGAAGCACAGGCGAACGCCGGCGGCCTCTGCCCTGACACGCTCCAGCAACTGCGCTCCGAAGTTCTCGACGAAGCCCTCGCTGGTCCGCAATGTGAACGTCCGGACCAATTGCGCCAGGTCGAGCTGCCTGCCCGGGCGCAGGGCCGCTTCGCCGTCCTGCACGAGTTGACTGACGCGCTCGCGCAGTTCGAGCGCGCGGGGAGTGCGGACGAGCCCGCGTCCGGCCCGCACCAGCAGTGGATCGCCGGTCGTCGTCCGCAGTCGCGCCAGCGCGCGGCTCATGGCGGACGGGCTGAGCCGCAGGCGCCGGCCCGCGCCCACCACGCTGCCCTCCACGAGCAGAGCTTCCAGGGCCACCAGCAAGTTGAGATCGGGCCTGGGCATGCCCAGAGCCTGTCCGGACATGGCGTCAAACGCAATGATTCAGTGCAATCGGTGCGTCTTCCGCCATGCCTGCCCCGGGGCGACCCTGGCTCCCATGATGAAGACAGTCGTTGGAGCCGTCGGCGAGGCAGGAGCGGAAACCACCCGAGCGGCGAATGCGACGCGCTGGGCACTCGCCGGACTTTCGCTGTGCATGCTGATGCCCTCGCTCGACACCAGCATCGCCAATGCCG
>JBBQCC010000376.1:0-3655 GCA_038318285.1 Planctomycetota bacterium
AAACCCGACCCCACCCCCGGGGCCCACGGGCGGGCGGCGCCACCCCGGGGGGGGGCGGGTTTTCCCCCGGGGGCCGCCACCGCCCCCGGGGGCACGGCGCCGAACCTGGGCGCCGTCGACGCGCCCATTGCGTTCTCGCACGGCCGGTACTGGGGGACCAGCGTCGCGACGGCCGCCGACACGACGACGATCACCGTGTTTGGCACGAGCAACGGAGTCACGCGCGCACTCGAAGCCGTGGTCAAGGGATCGGGCGAGAGCATCTACGCCAGCGCGCTCTTCGCGGGCAACAGCTCGGGACACGGCGCCTACGACCTGACCCTGGGCGGCACTGGTTCGCAGGCAGACGTCGTCACGGGCAACGTGTACAGCGGCGGCAACGTCCGCGTATCGGGCACCGCGACGATCGGTGGAGTCGCACGCGCCGCGGGCACCGTGACCGGCGTGGGCGGCGAGGACGGGATCTCGCAGCCGGTGCCGAATCTGGCGGCGATGGACTACGCCAACAACAACGGCGTGGACGTGAAGCGCCAGTTCGACACGGGCGGAGCGACGTACTCGAGCAGTGCGGCCTACGGCGGGCGTGCCTGGAAGCTGCCGGAGTCGAATCCGGCCCACATCTTCCGCAAGAACCCGAGCGACCGCGCCACGAACGTGAACAGCACGGTGAAGGACGACTACTTCCTCGAGGACGTGTACGAGCCGATCAACACGAGCAACAGCGTTCAACCGAGCGGGGGATCGCACATCACGATCTCGGGCGTCGGCGGCGAGCCGGGGCCGAACGGCAACAACCTCGTCTACTACATCGACGGCAACCTGTGGATCCACAACAACAACGCGTACTCGTTCACGCTGTGGAACTCGACGAACACGCCGGTCAACGTGACGCTCGTCGTCAGCGGGAACATCTACATCTCGGACAACATCTTCTACAACCACGCGAACCAGGACGGTCTGGCCCTGATCGCGATGAAGGACACGAACGTTTCGGACAGCGGGAACATCTACTTCGGTGACCCGTCGTTCGGCACGCTCGAGTACATGGACGCGTTCATGTACGCCGAGAACAATTTCTACGACAACAACCTGAGCGCGTCCGGTTCCTCGCGCGTCACCGTGCACGGCAACATGACCGCCGGCAACCAGGTGCGCATCAACCGCGACGTTGGCAACCAGCACTCGAAGTTGACGGTGAACTACGACCCGCGCGTGTGGGATCACTCGATCGAACTGCCGGGCATCCCGCTGCAGAACGCCGGCGATCCCGAGTTCGAGGTGGTGAGCTGGCGTGAGGTCCCCGTTCCGTGAGAAACGCGGTCCTCTTCGGGCCCTTCTTGGCCTGCCTCGCTACCACCGCAGTGGGGGGGGGCGCTGGCGGAACCGAGCCCGTCCGATTCGACGCCGTCCTGTCGAGCCGGGTCGAGTCCAGCTGGGTCGAGGCGAGCATGGTCGAGTCCAGCCGGGTCGAGTCCAACAGGGTCGAGTCGAACAGACTCGATCCCGACGAGGACGTCACGCAGCACGTCTGGCGCCTGCTCTCGCCGCCGCCGTCCAAGACGGCGTTCGACGAGGCGGCCGCGGCGCGCGCCATCGCGTCGCTGGGCGTGGCCGCAGTCGCACCAGCGCTGGGTATCTACGCGGGGCTCGTCCCGGAGCCCGACTCCGACGCGCCCCTCGATCCCGAATCGGTACCGGCGCGTCCGCGCGTGCTGCTGGCCGCACTGGCGGCGTTCCCGCGCGTCGCGGTGCTCGATGAGATCGACCGCCTGCTCGTCGTCGACGAAGGCGTGGACATGCGCCTTGCGCTGGTCCGTCTCTTGGGCGACCTCGGCGGATCAGGATCGCTCGACCGCGTGCTCGCCATCGCGACGGAACTGGATCCGATGCAGTGGCAGCGCGCCTTCGTACAGGAGCCGATCGAGCTCGCATTGTCGCGCCTCCTGGCGCAGGACATGCGCGTCGCGACCGACTTCGTGGCGCGCATGCGGTACGCGGATCCCGCGCTCGCGAAGATCTTCGCGCATGCTCTCGTGCGGGCCGGTGCGTACCAGATGGCGGCGCCGCTGACGCAGATCCTCGGTCGCGACGCACGACTCGACGCCTGCGTCGTCGAGACCATCGGCGAGTTCGGCGATGTCGTCTCAGGTACGCTCAGCGATGCGGCACTCGGGCGCATGCGCCTTCTGCTCGACCACAAGGACCCGCGCCTCGTCGCCGCGGTCGCGAACACGCTCGCGCGACTCGGCGACGCGGAGAGCGCACCGCGCCTCGTCGATCTGCTCGACCATCCCGACGCATCGCGCCGCGCGGCGGCAGCGGCGGCGCTGCGGACTCTGACCGGCGTCTCCGTCGGGTCGAACTCCGCGCCTTGGCGCGGGTGGTTGCAGCGCGAGGCGACGTGGGCCGTGGAATCGCTCCCGGAACTGGAAAAGGCGCTCGAGGAACCCGATGCCGCCACGATCGCGCGCGTCGCGGCGGAATTGCGCCTGCACGCGCTCTATCGGCATCGTGCTGTCGCGCTCCTCCTGCCGGCCTTGGGCGCGGAGGATCCGGTCATCGCCGTGTTCGTGTGCTCCGTGCTCCCGGCGTTTCGCTCCGGCGCATCGATCGCACCGCTGCGCGCGCTGGCGGAGGACGGCGATTCGGACCTGGCCGCCGCGGCACGGTCCGCTGTGGAGCAGATGGTCGCCGCGATCGGCGCTCTGCGCTGACACGGCGCCCGATCCGCGCCGACTCCGCGCTGACGCGAGCCCCGAGGAGGTGTTCAGGTCGTCCGCGCGCGGCGGAGGCGCAACTGTCCGCACGCCGCGTCGCTGTCGACGCCGCGCGACCAGCGCACGGTCGCGACGATGCGGTCATCGGCGAGGATACGTCGGAACGCCTCGACGTCTCCGGACTCGGGCCGTCGGAATGGCCCTTCCTCGATCGGGTTGTAGGGGATCAGGTTCACCGTCGCGCGCCGTCCGCGCAGCCGCGCCGTGAGCCGACGTGCGTGCGCTGCCGTGTCGTTCGTCCCCGCGAGCAGGACGTACTCGTAGGTCACCTCCCGGCCGGTCTTCTCGAACCAATCGTCGCCCGCGCCCAGCACCTCGTCGATCGGAATGCCGCGCATCGCGGGCACGAGTTCGTCTCGCTGCTCCTGGTCAGGAGTGTGCAGCGAGATCGCGAGCTGGAACCGCGGCCGTGTCGGTGCGATCTTGCGCAATCGATCAGGGAACCCGACCGTCGACACGGTCACGCGGCGGGAACCGAGGCCCATCTCGTCGTGCACGGCTTCCAGCGCGACATTCAGGTTCGCGAAGTTGAGCAGCGGCTCGCCCATCCCCATGACCACGCTGCGCGAGAGGCGGCCGAGCGTGCGGCCGCGCACGTACTGTTCCAGGATCTCGTGCGCCGCGAGGTTGCGCGCCAGGCCGAGCTGTCCCGACGCACAGAACGGACAGCCGATGGGGCATCCGGCCTGCGTCGACACGCACAGGGTCGCGCCGTCGCGCTCCGACTCGTCGGCGTCCGCGACCATCGACAGCGACGGCATGTGCACCACCTCGATGGAGGCATCGCGGTCCTTCGCGCGCGGGAACTCGACGAGTAGCTTCGTCGTCCGGTCGGGCGCGGTCGAGCGGGCGACCTCCTTGCCGGCGAAGACGGGCAG
>JBBQCC010000377.1:0-3653 GCA_038318285.1 Planctomycetota bacterium
TCGCGGGCGCGGGAGCGGCGCTCACGCGGAACGAAGCGACGTAGCCGGCTCCGCGCAGGAACGTGCCGTCCTGGCCCTGCAGCGTGTCGGCCATGCCGATCGTCACGACCTCGCCCGCGAACCACGGCCGCGCGGGGCGAAAACGCAGGCGTGTGCCGCCGTTTTCGAGCGTCTTCGTGCCGAGCGGCGCGCCGCCCATCGATCCGTACACACCGACCGATCCGAGCGTCGCCGCCGACACGGGTCGGTCGAAGTCCACCGTGATCTCGGCGTTCGGTGCGCGGTTGCCGGCGTTGAGCGGCGGATCGGTGGCGACGACGGTGAGTTGCGCGCTCGCGGCCGGAGCCAGCAGAACGGCGATGGGAATGAGGAGACGCATGACAAAAGCCTCGCTGGAGAAAGAACCTCCGACGCACGGGCCGCCTGCCAAGGCGGCGTCGAAGAGCCCGAGCCTAACTCCGCGCTCGATCCGGGTGGGCGATCGCGCGGCTGTATCTTCGGCTCGGATTCGCAGTCGAGGTTCCGAGCCTCGCTGGTTAGCGCGATGACTCGCAGCAGGTCGCTATGCGTACAGGCGGGCGAGCAACTTGGAGAAGCGCGCCGGATCGGGCAGCGGCGACCCCTCGGCCAGCAACGCCTGACCGTGAAGCAGTTCGACGAGGTCCCCCACGCGCTCCGACTTCGGATCGGCGCCGTGCAGCTCGAGCAGTTTCTTCACGAGCGCGTGGTCAGGGTTCAGCTCGAGCACGCGCTGTTCCTTGGGTACGTCCTGCCGCGCGGCGCGCAGAATGCGCTCCATGTTCGCGGACACACCCGCGCCCTCGCTGACGAGGACCGCCGGGCTCTCCGTCAATCGCGTGGAGAAGCGCGCGGACTTCACGTCGCCCTGCGCGTTGCCTTTCAGGCGCAATTCGACGGCGTCCAGCGCCGTACGGTTGTCGCGGTCGAGCTTCTCGCGCGCTTCCTTCTCGGCCGAGGTCTCCAGCTCGAGGTCGCCGCGATCGATGCGCTGCAGCGCAAGGCCCTCGAACGACTGGAGACGTTCGACGACCCACTCGTCGATGGGGTCGGTGAAGAAGAGGACTTCCTCGCCGCGCTTCGCGAACGGTTCGAGGTGGGGCGAGGACTGCAGCGTCTTGCGGTCGCTACCGGCCAGGAACCAGATCGACTTCTGGTCGGGCTTCTTGCGCGCGACGTACTCGGCCAGGGTCGTCGGCACCGAGCCTTGCGCCGAATCACGGACGTACGTCGTCTCGAACAGCGCGATCTTCGAAATGCGGCCGTCTTCGTCGCCGCCCAGGTAGATCCCCTCCTTCAGCACGATGCCGAAGTCGGCCCAGACCTTGGCGTACTTCTCACGCTCCTTGTCCAGCATCGTGGAGAGCGACTCGAGCACGCGCTTCACGAGGCGCTTGCCGATCTGGCGCACGAGCTGGTTCTGCTGCAACACCTCGCGCGACACGTTCAGCGGCAGGTCGGGCGCATCGACCACGCCGCGCACGAAGCGCAGCCACGACGGCAGGAGATCTTCGCACTCCTCCAGGATCAGGACGCGACGCACGTACAGCGAGATCTTCGAACGGCCCTGCGAACCGTCGAACAGATCCATCGGTCGCTGCCCGGGCACGAAGAGCAACGCGACGTACTCCGTCGTGCCCTCGGCCTTGAAGTGGATGACCTCCGCCGGCGGCGTCCAGTCGTGCGCGAGGCGGCGGTAGAACTCGTCGTACTCTTCGCGACGGATGTCGTCCTTCGGGCGCGCCCACAGCGGTCGCTGCGAGTTGAGCGTTTCGGTGCGGTGTTCGGACTTGCCGTCCTCCACCTCGTCGTAATCGACACGGATCGGGTGCTCGACGAAGTCGGACCAGCGCTTCACGACGTCGCGTACGGCGTCCACCTCGAGGAAGTCAGCCGGATCCTCGCCGTCTTCGCCCTGCTTTTCGCCGAGGTGCAGCGTGACGGTCGTGCCCGGCTTCTCACGCGTCGATTCCTCGATCGAGTACGAGCCCTTGCCGTCCGAGCGCCAGCGCCACGCCTCGTCGCTGCCCGCGCGGCGCGAGTCGACCGTCACTTCATCGGCGACTAGGAAGCTGGCGTAGAAGCCGACGCCGAACTGCCCGATCAACGCTGGTGCCGCATCGCCCGCCGCGCGCAGCTTGTCGAGGAAAGCACGCGTCCCAGAGCGCGCGATCGTGCCCAAGTTCGACACCAGTTCCTCGCGGCTCATCCCGATGCCGTCGTCGGAGATCGCGATCGTGCGCGCAGCCGGGTCCAACTCGATGCGAATCTCGCCATCGTCGGCATTGGCGAGAGTCTCGTCGCGCAGGCCCTCGAGCCGACGCTTGTCGATCGCGTCACTGGCGTTGCTGATCAGCTCGCGCAGGAACACCTCGCGGTTGCGGTAGAGCGAGTGGACGACGAGCGACAGCAGCTCGGCGGCTTCGGCTTGGAACGGGCGCGTTTCGGTGGCGGTCATGGCGGGATCCTCGGCGGAGTTTCGGGGCCGCGATTCTGGGGGTTTTCGCGCGCACGGCAAGCGTGCATCCCAAGTGTGGGGTAGCCTTCCGAACGGAAGGCGATTCGGGGGCTCCGCGGCCCAGCGCACCGCCCCACTCATCCGTCCGACGAGCCGCCGCGAACTCTTTTCCGAGGGGCGCGGAACGCACCCGACCCGCGCTGCGTCCCAAGAGAAGGGACGCGACACCGGTCCGAACTCGATCCGGGCCACTCGCTTCCCACTCGCTTCCAAGGCCGCATGCACACGATCGCCAACCGCACGCTGCTCTCTCTCGCCGGCTTCGCCGCGGCGGGCCTGCTCGTGCTGCCGACCCAAACGCGCGCCTGGACCGCGCTGGGCGGCACGCTCGCCCTCGACCAGCGCGACGTGCGCGTCTTCGACAACTTCACGGATCCCGAGGCGAACGACAACTCGCAGGCCGATCCGAACTTCCCCGGAGTCGTCGGCGCCCCGCTCGCGATCTGGAAGGGCGCGGCCGAGTGGGGCAGCGAGAAGCGTCACGACGGCGAGGGCGATCCCTCGCAACCGGGTGACATCGGCAGCGGCGGCGCCAACTTCGATTCGACGTGGCAGGGACTCGCGTCCGGTGTCGGTGGCGTCGACGACAACGTCGTCTCGGAGATCTCCGGATCGTCGTTGGGCATCTTGGCGTTCACCGAGTTGCCGATCCAAGACGGCTGGCGCATCCGCTACTACCGCGACGCGGCAATCTGGCAGGACGGGCCGGGCTCATTCCCGACCTTCCAGGACTGGAAGGACATCCAGGGCGTGATGTGCCACGAGTACGGCCACGCGCTCGGCCTCGATCACTCCGGCACGAGTCCCGCCTGGACGATGTTCCCGTCCGGCAGCGGCACGAACATCGAGAAGCGCTCGATCGAATCGGACGACATCGCCGGCGTGCAGGCGCTGTACGGCGTGAAGTCGGCGACGAAGCCGCACATCGAAACGTACCAGCTGAACGGCAACTCGCTCACGTTGCGCGGTGCGCACTTCCACGCGACGTCGAACTTCGTGTGGTTCACCGACGGTTCCGTGACTGCCGACGGCACCCCGCTGGCCGTCGGCCCGATCGTGTCGAACGGCCCCGGCGACGCGATCACGCTCGTGATCCCCTCCGGCGCGATCGCGGGCG
>JBBQCC010000378.1:0-3644 GCA_038318285.1 Planctomycetota bacterium
GTACCGCTTCGCCGCGGAAGGCAACGCGCAGGCGCTCGAGGACAAGATCCTGCCGCAGGCCTTCACCGGCGGTGACCTCAGCCTGCTGTTCGTCTGCGACGATCGCGGCCATGTCGTGTCGGGACGCGCGCGCGACCTGTCCACACCCGGAAAGCGCGAGATCCAATTGCGCGACTTCCCGACGCGCGAGCTTTCGTCCGGACACCCGCTGATGCCGAAAAACGATCGGCCGAGCGTGGAGGGGGTCTTCCTCACCGAAGCCGGCCCGATGCTCGTCTCGGCGCAGCCGATCGTGGGCGCCAAGGAAAACGCACCCTCGCGCGGGACGCTGATCCTCGGAAAGTTCCTCGACCGCCGACTCGTCGAGAGCCTTGCCGAGCAGAGCGGCGTCAAGTTCGAGGCCTGGCCGATCGAGTCCCCGCGTCTAACCGAAGAACTCCTGGGCGTGCGCGACGAGGTCGCGATGACGGACCGCGTGGTCGTCCGCGCGCTCGACGACGAACGCCTCGCGGCGTACGGGGGCATGAACGACGTGCGCCAGATGCCGGCCTTGCTCATGCGCGCGGAGATCTCGCGGGACGTGACTGCGCAGGGCTCGGTCGCGGTGCGTTACGCGCTGACCTCCACGATCGCGGCGGGCGTGCTGCTCTTGCTGGTCCTGCTGAACCTGCTGCAGCGCGCCGTGCTGACGCCGATCGCGGCCCTCACGAAACACGCGACGGAAATCAGCAGCAGCGAAGACTTCACGCGCCGGATCGGGTCCGAACGAACGGACGAGATCGGCGTGCTGGCGCGCGAGTTCGACGGCCTGATCGGTCGTGTCGAGCAGTCGCGTGCCGATTTGGTGACTGCCGCGCGCGCGGCGGGCATGTCGGAGATCGCGACGGGCGTCCTGCACAACGTCGGCAACGTGCTGAACAGCGTGAACGTCAGCGCAAACCTCGTGGCCGAGCGCGTTCGCGGCTCGGCTTCGAACGATCTCGCGAAGGTAGTCAAGGCACTGGAGCCGCACGCGGAGGACCTGCCCGGATTCCTGGCGCGAGATCCGAAAGGACGCGCGCTGTTGCCGCTGCTCCGCTCCATCGCGACCGAACTCGACTCCGAGCGCGGGCGCGTGCAGGACGAGATCAAGACGATGTCCGAGGGCATCGAGCACGTGAAGGAGCTGATCCAAGCCCAGCAGGGCTTCGCTGGTCGCTCCGGCGTCATGGAGATCGTCTCGATCGCCGACCAGGTGGAAGCGGCCATCGCGTTCACGGGACAGGCACTGCAGTTGTCCGGCCCGATCGAGGTCGTGCGCGAATTCGATCCGATGCCGAGCTGCCGCATCGACCGGCATCGGCTGATGGAGATTCTCGTAAACCTGATCCAGAACGCGCGACAAGCGACGCAGGAAGCCGGCGTCTCGCCGTGCATCGTGCTGCGCCTGCGCGATCTTGGTGATGAACGCGTCCGCATCGAGGTGCAAGACAACGGCGTGGGGATCCCGACCGAGAACCTGTCGCGCGTGTTCACGCACGGGTTCACGACGAAGAAAACTGGACACGGGTTCGGCCTGCACTCTTCCGCGAATGCCGCGGGTGAGATGGGCGGCAAGCTGACCGTACACAGCGAAGGCCCCGGCCACGGAGCCACCTTCGCACTCGAATTCACGACGAGCATGCCTGTGAAGGCAGTGGTGGCGGCATGAGTGAAAGCGCGAATCGACGTATTCTGGTCGTGGACGACAATGCCTCGATCCACGAGGACTTTCGCAAGATCCTCGGCGATCCGTCGGCGACTCAGGCCAACCTGGCCGACGCGCGCTCCGCGTTCTTCGGCGACGACGAACCGGCGACGCCCGAGGTGACGTTCGAGATCGACTCCGCCTACCAGGGCAAGGAAGGGCTAGCGAAGGTCGAGGCTTCGTTGCAGAGCGGACTCCCGTACGCGCTCGTGTTCATGGACGTGCGCATGCCCCCGGGATGGGACGGCATCGAGACCCTCGAACGCATCTTCGCCGCGGACGAGCGCATCCAAGCGGTACTCTGCACAGCGTACTCCGATCACTCGTGGGACCAGATCCTCTCGCGACTGGGTCGCAGCGATCGCCTGCTGATCTTGAAGAAGCCCTTCGACAACGTCGAGGTGCAGCAACTGGCCAGTGCGCTCACGGAGAAGTGGAACGGCCAGGCGCGCGAGCGCGTCCGCATCGAGGAAGCCCGAACGGCCGAACGCGAAGCGCGTGCCTACGCATCGTCCCTGGCGATCACGAATCGGGCGCTCGAAGCCGCGCGCGCGACGGCCGTCGCCGCGGCCCAGGCGAAGTCCGAGTTCCTGACGAACATGAGTCACGAAATCCGCACACCGATGATCTCGATCCTCGGCGCGGCGGAACTCCTGCGCGAGGACGAGCTCGGGGAGGAGGAGCGCATGCGCGAGCTGAACTCGATCGAAGGTGAGGGCCGGCACCTCCTGACGATGCTCGGCGACATCCTCGATTTGTCCTCGATCGAGTCGGGTCGCCTCATGGTCGAGCAGCGCGAGTGCACTCCGCGCACTCTGCTCGACGAAGTCGTCTCCGCGCATGCGCAAGTTGCCGAGGAAAAGGGGCTGAAGGTCTGCCTGGAATGCGGAGGCTCCGTGCCGGCCGGGCTCCGCACCGACCCGGTCCGACTCAAGCAGATCCTCACGCACCTCATCAGCAACGCGGTCAAGTTCACGGATGCCGGGACCGTGCGCATCACCTGCGACATGGAGAGCGCGCTCGGCGGCGCACAACGCCTGCAGATCGTCGTCAACGACACGGGCATCGGCATCACGCCCGAGCAACGCAACCGCCTCTTCGAAGCCTTCGCACCGGGTGACGCTTCGCTGACGCGCCGACACGGAGGCACAGGCCTCGGCCTGGCCCTGTCGCGCCGACTCGCGCACGTGCTCGGAGGCGAGTTGGATGTGGAGAGCACGAGCGGCAAGGGCAGCTGCTTCACGCTCAGCCTGCCTTGCCCCGCGGGCACCGAAGCGGGCCGGTCTCCCGCCGCGAACACGAGCGCCCAGAGTTCCCTGTCCGGCCGCATCCTCCTCGTCGAGGACGTGCCGGCGACGCAACGTCTCTACTCGCTCTACCTGAAGCGCGCCGGCGCAACCGTGGACGTCGCCTCGAACGGCCAGGAAGGCGCCGACCGCGCCCTCGCCGCCATGCAGGCCGGCCGCGCCTACGACGTCGTCCTGATGGACATGCAGATGCCCGTGTGCGACGGCTACACCGCCACGCGCCGCCTCCGCGACGCCGGCTACACCCGCCCCGTGATCGCCGTGACCGCACACGCCCTCGCCGGCGACCGCGAACGCTGCCTCGAAACGGGCTGCGACGACTACCTCGCCAAACCGGTCGACCGAACGCGCCTGGTCGCCGCCTGCCGAGACTGGATCTCCAAGAGCGTGCCTCCGGCATTGCCGAAGGGGCGGGCCGGGGAGATGGAGGTGGGGGTGGACGAGCCCAGCCACCGCCACGGCAGCCGACCCGGAAGCTGACCCTGTTCGCTGGGCTTTCCTGGGGGCGGGGAGCCTCCCTGAGGCCCCGATTCCGGCCGGAATCCGCGCCCGCAGTGCCTTCAAGCCGCGCGTGGGATGGCCCCCCTCCACTCGAGAATGTCACGGGCCGG
>JBBQCC010000379.1:0-3582 GCA_038318285.1 Planctomycetota bacterium
GTAGAGTCCGAGGTCGCCGCGCCTGCCGGAGACGCTGCGGCGGAACCGGCGGTGGAAGCGACCACCGACGCGGCTCCCGCCGACGACGAGGCGCGCGCGAAGGCCGAGAAGGAAGAGGCCGAGAAGGTCGAAGCCGAGGCCAAGAAGAAGAAGGCCGCCGAGGAAGCCGCGAAGAAAGCGGCCGAGGCGAAGCAGATCGAGCTCGAAATGTCGGTGTTGCAACGCAACGTGACGCTCGGCGATTGGGCGGCCGTGAAGGCGTACTACGCGACGCTGACCGAGGGCGAGCGCAAGGTCGGGTTCGAGCGCATGCTGCAGTCGCTGCAACAAGGGCCGCAGAAGAAGCCTGCGGTGCCGCAACAGGGGCAGCCGTACCTCGAGAAGAACCGCTTCTCGCCCGCCGACGTGCTCGGAATGGCCGACGCGCGCGGTGCAAAGCTCGAGAAGGCCGAGTTGGACCGGCTCGGCGCGATCCTGCGCTTGGCGCTCGACCAGGGTCACCAGATCGACGGCTTCCTGACCGAGATCGGGCCGCACCTCGGCAGCGAGGGCTTCGCGCTGGATCGCCGGCAGTTAGCGCATGTGCTCGCGGCGGCAAACGAACTCGTGCGCATGGGCGAATGGCTGCCGACGTTCGAGGAGGCCGAAGCGGCGAACGACCGCGAAGGGCTCAATCTGCTGTCGCGCTACGACCTCGCGCAGTACGCGGAGGACAAGAAGACGGATTGGCTGGTGAAGGCTTGGCGCGTGACGCAATCGGCGCTCGCGGCCGGTGACGTCAGCGAGGAAGCGAAGAAGGAAGCGCTCGAGCGCGCCGTCGACATCGCGCCCAAGATCCAGAAGGACCTCGGCGCCGCGTGGCTCGACGAGAGCTTCACCGAACGGCCCGAGCGCGGCATGGAGATCCTGGCGTCGATCGGCACGTCGGCGTCGCAGGCGCTGGCTGCGAAACCGATGGATGCCGAATACCGGACGCGGCTGCTCGAGCTGCAGACGACGTCGGCCAAGGCGCTGCTGGCGGCGGCGCCCGAGCGCGCGGATTCGTGGGCGACGGAGCTGACCGTGCTGGCGCACAACTGGTTGCGCGAGGCGCAGGTGACGTACCAGTTCGACAAGTCGACGTCTCTCGGTCCGCGCATGCAGCGCGACACCTACGGCAACTTCTTCTATTGGGATCCGGAACAGCAGTTCCAGGGCAACCTGCCGAAGACGGTGAAGATCGCGAAGCTGCTCGAGATCCGGCCCGACGAAGCCTGGCTCGCACGCGTCGAGCCGACGTTGCGCCCGAAGGTCGACATGGTGGCGGCGCAGCTCCTCTTGAAGGTTGGAGAAGAGGCGAAGGCTTTCCCCTACATCGAAGGTCTCGCTGCGGCGCACCCCGCGCCGGCGAAGGAGCTCGTCGACGAGTTCCTGCGGGTGTGGGCGCGCAATCACAATCCGAACCAGAACCAAAACCGCTCGAACTACGTGTACTTCTACGGGTTCGAGGAGCGCGCGAACTCGATTCCGCTGACGCGGTCCAAGCAGGAGCGCAACCTGCACGAGCTCGGCGAATGGCTCGCGCGCCTGCGCAAGCTGCCGGTGGAGATCGACCAGAAGCTGGTCGCGGACGCATTCTCTGCCGCGCACGGCAAGGCCGAGGTCTACCGACTCGAGACCATCGAGGAGCTGTTCGGCAGCATCGATGCGCTGGATCCCAAGACGCTCGCGGCGCTGCTGGAACAGATGCGTGTCAACTTGGCCGAGGTCTGGAGCGACCCGGCGGTGCAGAAGGACGCGAAGACGAATCGCAACCAGCAGGACATCCGCGCGGAAGTGCTGCGCGGTTACGAGCTGGCGAACTCGACGATCAGCCGCGCGGTCGAAGCGCAACCGGAGAACTGGCGGCTCGTGCTCGTGCAGGGTTCGCTGCAGCACGACGAGAACGACTATCGCGCCACGCTGACGAAGGACACGGAGTTCGCCGGTCGTCGCAAGGAGGCGTTGGCGACACTCGAGCGCGCCGCCGGCCTATACGTGTCGCACCTCGACGAGATCGAGATCGACGACGAGTCGACGGATGCGTTCGTGACGTGGTTCTACGCGGCGCTGGGCGCCGTCGACCTCAAGAACGTGAACCACGAGAAGCAGCTGGCCGCGGCCGAGATCCCGAAGATCCGCGACGCGCTGCACGGGATCCCGGGCGCACGCGGCGAGCGCCACGTCGCTTCGTTTGCGAACACCATCTTCACGCGGATGGGCTCGGCGGCCCCGGCCGTCAAGTATCGCTACGTGCGCGAAGGGCTCGCGATCGTGGGCGAGAACGACCTCGCCGCCGAAGCGCAGAAGCTTTTCGACTACTACCAGGACCTCGTCACCGAGATCCAACTGCGTGCGACGATCGACGGTTCGGATCGCGTCGGCCACGACACGCCGTTCGGGCTGCGCATCGACATCCGTCACACGCGCGCGATCGAGCGCGAGTCGGGCGGCTTCTCGAAGTACCTGCAGAACCAGAATCAGACGAACTTCGGGTTCAACTACGGTCGGCCGCTCGAGGACTACCGCGACAAGTTCGAGGAGGTCGCGCGCGTCGCGCTGAACGAACATTTCGAAGTCCTGTCGGTGACGTTCAACGAGCCGAATGCGCGCTCGAAGGCGGATGCCGAGTATGGCTGGCGCGTCACGCCCTACGCCTACCTGCTGCTCAAGCCGCGCGGCGCGCAAGTGGATCGCATCCCGCCGCTGCGGCTCGACCTCGACTTCCTCGACACGAGCGGCTACGCGGTGCTGCCGATCGAGTCTTCAATCATCCCGATCGACGCGCGCGACGCGGTCGGCGACGCGCGGCCGTTCGAGAAGCTCACGCTGACGCAGACGCTCGACGAACGGCAGGCGAAGGATGGCAAGCTGCTGCTCGAGATCAAGGCGAACGCGCAGGGACTGCTGCCGCCGCTCGCGGACCTGCTCGACGTGTCACCCGCCGGTTTCGAAGTCGCGAAGACCGAGGATCGCGGCACGTCCGTCGTGAAGCTCACGGAAGACGGCTCGGGCGCTTCGACGGAACGCCTGTGGACCGTGCAGCTGCGCGCGAAGGAGGGGCTGAGCGAGCTGCCGACGACGTTCACGTTCCCGACGCCGAAGGTCGAGACGGAGACGCAGGAACGCTTCCGCTACGTGGACGCGGACCTCGCCAGCGTCGAACCGACGGTGACGCTCGAGCGGCACTACGGCGAACCCAGCCGCGCGTGGATCGGATGGACGATCGGCGTGCTCGCCCTGCTCGGCGTCGGCATCTGGCTATGGCGACGCAACGCGAAGCCCGCCGCACCGGTCGCGAGCCGTTTCCAGATCCCCGAACCGCCGACGCCGTTCAACGTGATCGGCCTGCTGCGCGACATCCAACGCAACGACGGGCTCGCCCCCGACGCCCGCACGACGCTCGCGAACGACATCGACCACCTGGAACGCCACTACTTCGGCGATCAACACGCAGAGTCGCCCGACCTGCGCGGGGTGGCGCAGCGCTGGGTGGCCCGCGCGCGCTGACCGGTGGTGACGGTTGACGATGGTGTCCGTTGAATCCATCCATCCGTAGCGGCT
>JBBQCC010000380.1:0-3532 GCA_038318285.1 Planctomycetota bacterium
CGATCGGAAGCGCCGATCGTGCGGGTGACGCGCGCCGCGCGCGGCGGATCTGACGCGATCGCGATCGATGCCAGCCTGTCCATGGCGATCGGTCCGCCGGGCAAATTGCAACGCGCGGCCGAGGTCGCGGCGGCGCTGGCGCTCTACGCCGTGCGCGGAGGCGCAGTGGTGACCGTGCTCGCGCCGCCGTCGAAGCTGCGTTTCGTGCTGCGCGCGGCCTCCGGATTCCGAGGGCTGCTCGCTGCGCTCGAAACGCTGCGCGCCGCGGAACAGGTCGAGTGGGATCGCGCGCAGTTTCCGCGCTGCGATCGCGCCACATGGATCGGCGACCTGGCCGGCGCGTCGCCGGATCGCATCGCGCGCGCGGCGCCGGCGGGAACTGCGCTCGTCGTCGTGCAACTGCTCGCTCCGCACGAGATCGAGCCGCGGCTCGATGGCGCGGCGGTGCTGGTGGACCCCGAGAGCGGCGATCGGCTCGCCGTGGACGTCGGGTCCGTGGCGTCGCATGCGCTCGCTGCGCAGCACCGCCGCGTCGAAGTCGCGGCGGAGCTGGGCCGTCGCCGGGCGCGTTTCGTGCAGACGAGCTCGGCGGAATCTTTCGAGGCCGTGTTCGAGCGGATCTTGCGCGCGTGAACGGGCTCTCGATCGACATCGCCTGGGAACGGCCGTGGGCGCTGGTCTTGCTGGCGATTCCGCTCGCAATCCTGTTCTGGAGTCGACGTCGACCAGCTGCGCGCGAGATCGCGACGAGCGACCTCGCAACATGGCGCGCGGCGAGCACGCCTGGTGCCGCGGCGCGACCGCACACACCGCGACGCGTGCTGCTCGCGCTCGTGCTGGCCCTCGCCGCGCTCGGGTGCGCCGCGCTCGCGCTGGCGGGGCCGCACTCGTCCGCGGAACGTCCGCAGTGGACGTGCGTGTTCGACACGAGCCCGTCGATGTCGCTCGCGAACGGCACCGCGTCGCGGGGCGAGCAGGCGCTCGAGATGGCGCGCCGCCTCGCCGCGGAACACGATGCGGACCTCGCGATCGCGACGCCGACGCCGGGCGCCGACCTGTTCGGCGGTTGGCCTCCCGCTGCACACAGCGCAGGCGTCGCGGAACCGGCGGCATTCGCGGAGTGGGACGTGCCCGGCGCGCTGTGGATCACCGATGAAATTCCGCACGAACGGCCGCGCTTCGCCGGTTTCGTCGCGTCGGGCGGCGTCGCGGTGCCGGGCCCCGTCGGTGTCGACGGTGCGGATCGTCTCGACTGGGACGGCGAGCACCTCGTGCGTCGTGCCGGCGAAGCGCCCGTGCGTCGCCTCGTGCTCGAGGGATTGCGATCGGACGCGCGCGACGAGCCGCTCGCGCGCGTGGTGGCCGCGTGGGCTGCGGCGCGCGGAATCGTGGTCGTGTCCGGCACACGGACGGAGCAGGAGGATTCCGAGGTCGTCTTGGAGATCCGCATCGGTGGACAGTTCGCTCCCGGAGATGTCGTCGCCGGACGGGACGGATGGCGCGCGACTGGCGAGCGTTACGGGTTCGGCGGGATTGTCCCGGGGATTCCGGCACATCTCACGCCCTGGCTGCGTGCCGGGGACGAGGTCCTCGTCGGCTGGCAACCGGGGTCGATCGACGTCTCGTGGATTCCAGGTGAACCCGCCGCCGCCGCCGCGTTCGCCGTTTCGTGGGCGCGCCTCTTCGACGAAAGCGTGCGACCCGCGCATTCGATCGTGCCGCTCGAGGAGCGCGTGGGTGCGGGCGCGGCGGCCGCGGTCGCACCGACATCCGCCGCGGTCGGCGTACGCGGATCGCCGGCCTGGATACTGGCGGCGCTCGCGGCGGTGCTCGCGTTCGGCGCACTCCTGGCGCGCGCAGGCTGAACAGGGCGCGCGCAGGCTGAACTGAGCGCGCTGCTGGCGCGCTCCGGCTGCAATCGACGCGTTGTTCGCGTGCGCCAGAGCCGTCATGCTGGGCGCATGCGACCCGCCCTCTTCGCCGGCCTGCTCCTCTTGTTGTCCGCGTGCAGCGCCGCGCGTTCTCCGACGGTCGCGTACGAGGCCAAGGGCGCGCTCGGGCCCTACTCTGGACTCGTCGAAGCGGGCGAGTACGTGTTCGTCGCTGGTCGCATCGGCGACACGCGCGGCGACTTCGAGAACGAGGTCGCGACGACGATCTTCGCGCTCGAGATCGAGCTCGCGCGCGCGAACCTGAAGCTGAGCGACGTCGTGCAGGCGACGTGCTACCTGACGGATATGGGCCTGTACGAGCGCTTCAACGCCGTGTACGCCGAGCGCATGCCCAAACCTTTTCCGGCGCGCGCGGTCGTCGGCGTCAGCGCGCTACCGGCCGGCGCTCACCTGGAGATATCCGTCGTCGCGCGGCGACGCTGATCGAGCGCGAGCGTCGCGTCGCCGTCTCGCGACAGACGGCGGAACAGCAGCGCCGCGATCGCGCCGATCGCCACGGCGAACCACAGCGTACACAGGCGGATCACGAGCGTCGCCGACGCCGCCGACGCGCGCGCGGATTCCGTGGCGAGTCCGGCAGCGACGTAGCGCGGCGTCAGCAGTGCGCTCATCGACGCTTCGGTCGGTCCCAATCCACCCGGGAACAGGATGAGCACCGCGCCGGCCACGGCACTCAGTGCGAACGCATAGACGGCGAAGGCCAGTGAAATCGCGCCAGGCGCGAACGCGTCGGCGACCAGCCAGAATCCGACGCACTCGAGGCTCCAGCCCGCGGTGGCGAGCAAGGTCGGCAGCGCGAGCTGACGCGGCGCGAGCAACGCGCGCACGCTGGTCAGCGACGTCCGGATGCGCGGCGTGAAGCGCGTGAGCAGTTGCACGCGATCCGCCAGTGCGAGCGATCGTTCTTGCAGTGGGGCCGACACGGCGAACGCGAGGAGCGCGCCGCAACCGGCCAGCACGGTCCAGAAGATCCACGCGTGCTCGGGCGACGTCGCGAGTCCGCCGACCGCGATCAACACCAGGAACGCCAGCAAGTCCGTGAACCGCTCCGCGAGCACGATCGGCGCCGTGACCGAGATCGGCGTGCCGGCGACGCGCTTCACGAGCCACGACTTGTAGGCCTCGCCCAACTTGCCCGGCGACACGGTGAACGCGAGGCCGGCGAGGCTGATCAGATACGACGTGCCGGCCGGGATCTCGATGCCGAGGCGGCGCAGGTATCGCTGCCAGCGCACGAAGCGCAAACCGTAGTTCGCGAACGACAGCGCACACGCCAGCGCCGCGATGTGCAACGGAAAGCGCGACAGGGCCGCGCGGACGCCGCGCACGTCGGCCCAGCCAGCCAGGACGGCGAGCACGACGAGGCCCAGGATGGCGCCGAAGGCCAGCGAACGACCGAGTCGTCCTGCGCCGCCGTTGCGGGGGGAGTCAGGGGGAGGCGAGGACACGTGAGGTCTTCTTCGGCAGGTCGGGGCGCGCTCGTTGAAGGTGCGCGCCCCGGCCCGTTAGGCTGCGGGTGCGTGATCCTGCTCGCCGACCCGCAGACGTTCGTGTACGGGGTCGCCGCCGCGGCGGCGGGC
>JBBQCC010000381.1:0-3529 GCA_038318285.1 Planctomycetota bacterium
CCCGGACCTGCGCGCGGCGATCAGGCGGAGACCAACTCGGCTTCCATCTTCGGAGCGTACTTGCCCGCACGCGCCAGACCGTTCAGCCGTGCGCGCGAAGCGAACGCCTTCTGGGCGCGCGCGACGTTCTCCGACTTGCCGCCCCAGGCCGTCAACGCTTCGTCCTGCAGCGCGCGACCGTACGAGAAGCTCAGTTGCCAGGGCAGCGGGCCATTGGCGTTCATCAGCGAGAGGTGGTGCGTGGCCTGAGACGCGCCCTGTCCGCCGGACAGGAACACGATGCCCGGCACCGCGGCCGGGACGGTGCGGCGGAAGCACTGCACGGTCAATTCCGCGACGAGTTCCGGCGTCGGTTGCGCCGCGCACTTCTTGCCCGCGACGATCATGTTCGGCTTGAGGAGCATGCCCTCGAGCACGACGCAGTGGTCGTAGAGCGCGTCGAAGGTCTCGTGCAGCGTCTGTTCGGTGACCTGCAGACAGCGCTGGATCGTGTGATCTCCGTCCATCAGCACTTCCGGCTCGACGATCGGCACGATGTCCTGCTCCTGACACAGCGCGGCGTAGCGCGCGAGCAGGATTGCGTTCTCGCGCAGGTTCGGCAGCGTCGGCGTCGTGCTGCCGATCGTGATGACCGCGCGCCACTTCGCGAAACGACCGCCGAGCTTGCGGTACTCGACGAGGCGCTCACGCAAACCGTCGAGGCCCTGCGTGATCTTTTCCTCGGGGCTGCCGGTCATCGACACGGTGCCCATGTCGACTTTGATGCCCGGGATCGAACCGGCCTGCGTCAAGACGAGCGGGAACGGTGAGCCGCCGACTCCCTTCTGACGGATCGTCTCGTCGAACAGGATCACGCCGCTGATGTGGTCGCCGAAGCCCTTCGTCGTGAAGAGCATGTCGCGGTACGCGCGACGGTTCTCCTCGGTGTTCGGGATTTGGATCGAGTTGAAGCGCTTCTCGATCGTCCCGTGGCTCTCGTCGGCGGCCAAGATGCCCTTGCCCGGCGCCACGAGGGCCCGTGCGGTCGTCTCCAGTTCTTTCACGTTCATGAATCGTCCTCGTCTCGGGGTCGCTGGGTGACCCTAGTCCTTGGTGGTCCGTGGTTCCGTCGGTCTCGGCTTCGGTGCCGGTGACGGCGTTGCACTCGGCGGCGCCAGCGCGCCGTACTCTTCGAGCACGCGCATCAGCGTCGCCTTGATCTGTTCACTCTCCGCCGCCAGCGTCGCGCGCCGTGCGACACCGCGTTGGAACATCTCTCCGTCGCGCAGGCACTCGGCGACCCAGCCCTCGAGGAAAGCCTTCCAGCCGGCCGCGTCGGGCAGCTTCTTCGCGAGCTCGGCCGGCGTCGACGCACACGTGTCCCACAGCGCGTGGAAATTGTCGATCGAGACCTCGTAGCCGCAGCACAGCTTCGGGTTGGCAGCGAGGAACGTCGCCGCGAGCGCGACGCGCAACTCGCGCTGGCGCTGCGCCGGCTGGAAGCCCTCGGCGATGCGTTCGTAGAGCGCATCCTGCCGCGCCGCAGGAACGATGGACGTCCACGTCGTCCAGTCGTCGAACAGCGAGTGGACGACGCCGAGGCAGTCCACGTCGGGCATCTCGAGTTCCGCTCCCGACTTCCACGCGTCGTACAGCGTGATGCCCGGATACACGAGGCCCGTGCGGTCGGTGTAGGCGTGCGCGAACGCGGCGTGCGCCTTGCGCTGCGATCCGTCGTCGAGCGCGCGCTCGACCAGCGCCGCGATGAGGTCGGCTCGCGGCGGAAGTCCGGAGAGCGCCAACTCGAACGCGCGCTCCGGCGTGTCCGAACCGCGGCGGTGCACGATGGACCCCGAGGCCCAGTCGTAGGCCCAAGCGCGCGCATCCGCCGGGATGTGCAGGGCCTTGCGGACTGCCGTCGCGCGCGCATCGGTTGCCGCGAGGCGGCGCCGGGCGATCGGCTGCGCGGGCGCATGACGCTCGGGCTCGAAGAAGGGGATCTCGGCCTCGTCGGGCCACTGCAGCGGATCGCGGTCCTGCTGGGCGCGCACCCAGCGCTCCAGCGTCATCTGAAACGTCGGCAGATGTTCGAGTTCGAGGTCGAGGAAGTCGGCGATGTCCTTGCGCTCGGAAAACTTCAGGCGCGCGAACGCGGCGCGCGCGCGATCGGCGTCCGTCCTCTTCGAAGCATCCGCCTGCACGCTCGCGGCCCGAGGTGTCGGAGCCGTCAGCGTGCCTCGAGCGGGCCCAGGGGGCGTCAGGAGCGACAGGAGGACGAGGGGCGCGAACACGCACGCGGCATCCTATCAGCCCTCCGCACTGCGATCAGCCGCCACCGTGTTTCGCCGTGACGCGGTCGCATCCCGCGATGCACCACGGTCCCGTGACCGGCGTCGCGGGTCGACTCGAAACCGGGCGTAGTGCAGGCCACGACCGTGCTCTACAACGGCCCGCGTGCTGGCCTGCATGTCGAACCGTCCCCGTGCACGTCGCCGCCCTGCGCCCTGGAGCGACAGATGATGTGCGCGTTCGCGCTGGTGATGCTGCTCGCGACCGGGACGACGGTGTCGGCGCAGTCGGGCGGTCTACGGCTGGATCCGATCCCCGAGGCGCCGCGTGATGGCGAGGAGCTCGCGCCCGCGGATTGGCTCGGCGGAGCACCGGCCGCGCAGGACGAGACGGGTGCGGGGCGAGCGTTCGTCGACGTCGTCACGACGCGCACGACCGGCTTCGTCGGCGAGGTTCTCGCGCTCGAGGTGCGCTTCGGACTGGACGTCCAGTTCCTGGCCGGGGAATCGATTCCGCTGTTCCGTCGCAAACTCGACGTGCCCGTGGCCGTCGCGGCCGAGTGGCTCGAGGACTTCGAATCGATCGAGCTGACGCAGGCGTTCGCGGAGCCAAGTCACACGGAGTCGGTGACGTGCGCACGCAACGGGCGCGTCGCCCGCGCACGTCGCCTGCCCGACCGCGTGGTGAACGGCCGCACGTTCCGTGTGTACGCGCTCGACGTGCGCCGCATCGCGCACGAACCGGGTGCGCTGCGCCTCGCTGCGCCGCGCGTCGTCTACGCGCGCGGCGCGGCATTCACCGACGACTTCGTGAACGGTCGTGTCGCGACGGAGCGCGTCGACGCGTACGTGGCGGGCCGCGACGTCGAGTTCGCGATCGAAGCGCTGCCCGAAGCGGGACGACCGCCCGAGTTCAGCGGCGCGGTCGGCCGGTTCGAGATGGACGCCCGCTGCGACGTGCAAGACGAGCCCGGCGGAACGCGCGCGCGCCTCGAACTCGTTCTGCACGGCGACGGCGATCTCTCGCGCGCCCTCGCGCCGGACGCGGCGCAGTTCCCGGGCTTCCGCGTGGACGGCGTGCTCGACGACCACGGACATGCGCGGCGTCGGATCCTGCTCGACCTCGTGCGCACGCGCCCGAGCACGCCGCGCGTGCCGGCGGTCGCGTTCCACTTCTTCGATCCGACGCCGCCCGGGCGTTACGCCGTCGCGCGGTCGGAGCGGGTCGACTTACCCATAGCCGATTCGCCCAGCGCCGGAAG
>JBBQCC010000382.1:0-3505 GCA_038318285.1 Planctomycetota bacterium
GGCGGTCTGGTAGGCGCGCCACAGTTTCGCGGACGCGCGCGCCTCCGGGGTGGTCGTCGCGCGCAGGTTCGCCACGGGAGCCGGTCGATCGGCGCGGGTTCCGGACGCCCTGGGCGCGCGGAGTCCGTCGCGCGTCCGTCCGTGCGTGGCGACTTCGGCGGCCGAGTCTGCCGTGACCGTGAGCGTCACGCTGTTCGCGAGCATCGCTTCCGGCGCGAGCGCGACCTCGATTTTCGCTCCGTGTTCCGCAACCGATCCGCGCGCGGGACGCGCGACGCGATCGACCTTGCGCGCGGGACGCGCGAGACAATCCACCTTGCGCGCGGGACGCGCGACACAATCAACGGTGACGACGTGCAACGCGGAGCGCGCCGCGGCACGAGCACGCGGGACCTCGGCCAGCTTGGCCGGTCGGCGAACGGTCTTTGGACCTGCGGTGCGTTGGTTCGTCACGACGAACGGGGCAATCTGCGCGCGCTGAAGGCCGCGTGCGTGTTCCCTGATACACGTTCTGACGCCGCGATCAAGAGAATCGTCGCACTCATTCGTCGTGCGGTGCGAGGTCGGGCGGCCATCCGAGCGTCGCGAGCACGCGTCGTTCCGCTGCGCGCATGGCGGCGCGAGCGCGCTGCGCGTGATCGTCGTGACCACACAAGTGCAGGATGCCGTGCACGATGTAGAGCGCGAGTTCACGCCGCGGATCGACGCGACGCGCGCGCGCGGTGCGGCGTGCGCACGTGTGGCTGACGACGATCTCGCCCGCCTCCGAAATCTCGTCGGAGAGGTCGAACGACAGCACGTCCGTCGGGCTCGCGTCGTCCAACCACTCGGCGTGCATGCGCGTCAGTTCCCGATCCGGAACGATCGCGATCGACAACCGCGCGCGGCGCGACGAATCTCCGCGGCGGTCGCAAACGGTCGGGGTCCGTTCCATTGCACGGCGATCGCCGGCAGGCGCGCCGCCACGCGGGGCGCCGCTCCCCGGCTCGCGGATTTCGCTCGCGGCGCGGCGTGGCCCGTGTTTTTCGCCCGCGGTGTGCCGCTGAGCGCGGATTTCGCCCGCGGAACGTCGGCGCGCCGCGCGCCCTTCCGAACCCGGCCGGAACCTGCCTTCGAATGACGAGCCGGCGTCACGGACGCTGCGGATCGCGGGGCGCGTCACGCCCGCCGTCCCGCCCGGAATCGCGCGGCCAATCCCGCGCACCGTCGCGCGGCCCCTCCGGCCCAGGATCCCGAGGATTTTCGCGCGAATGCTCGCGGGACGGGCCCTCGCGTTGGGCGGATTCGCGGGTCGCAGCATCGCGGTACGGCATGTCGCGCGGCACTTCGCGCGGCGGACCTTCGTAGGCGCGCACGATCTGTTCGACGAGCGGATGGCGCACGATGTCCTGACGTCCGAATTCCAGCACGGCGACGTCCTTGAACCCGCGCAGCCGGTTGTACGCGTCGATGAGTCCGCTGCGCTGGTTCTGCTCGAGGTCCGTCTGCGACGGGTCGCCGGTCACGATCATCCGCGAGCCCTCGCCGAGGCGCGTCAGGAACATCTTCATCTGCGGCACGGTCGTGTTCTGTCCCTCGTCGAGGATCGCGAACGCGTGCGCCAGCGTGCGGCCGCGCATGAAGGCGAGCGGCGCGACCTCGATGACGCCTTGCTCCTCGAAGCGCGTGACGTCGTCGAAGTCGAGCAGATCGTAGAACGCGTCGTAGATCGGTCGCGTGTAGGGGTTCAGCTTCGCCTGCAGGTCGCCGGGCAGGAAACCGAGGTGTTCGCCGGCCTCGACGACCGGGCGGGTGATGACGATGCGCTTCACCTGACCGGCGCGCAGCGCGCGCAACGCCGCGGCGACGGCCAGGAACGTCTTGCCCGTGCCCGCCGGACCGATGCCGAACACGAGCGCGTTCTTCTCGATCAGCTCGAGGTAGCGGCGCTGATTCTCGGTGCGCGCCGCGATGGGGTTCACGCGCAACGTCGACAGAGCCGCGCTCGAGACGAGGTGCGGACGGGGCGGCGCAGCGCCTTCGTGCGACGCGGCATACGAAGCGCGCTCGGGAGTCGGCGACGACCCTGCGCGCACCACGCGGTACGGCGCCGCGCGACCGGCCGCGGGGCGCGGTGCGGGCGCGCGCTCCACCTTGTCCGCCGCGGACGGCGAGTCGGTGCCGAGCAGGATCGACTCGACCTCGGACAGCGTCAATTCGCGGCCCTTCCGCGACTTGCCGAGCAGATGCTCGATGCGTCGGCGCGCTTCCTGAACGCCTTCGTCCGTACCGCGCAAACGCAGGTTGCCGCGCCGCGTGAAGATCTCGATGTCCAGGTCCTGCCGGAGGATCTTCGCGTAGCGGTCGTAGGGGCCGAGGACGAGGATCGCCTCGTCGTGGGAACGCAGAGGGATCGTGATCTCGGTCGAGCTCAGAAGAGGACTCCGTGTGCTACCGGCGTTTGGACAGGGCGCGCGTCGCGCGTCGCGACCCCAGGATGAACCTCGATTCGCGCGCCTGTCAACGCGCGATCTCGGAGAAGAAGAGGAAGGGCCACGTGGCGACGCACATCGGGATCGACAGCAACAAGCTGTCCAGCTGATCGAGCAACCCACCGGAAGGTCCGAACCACGTCGACGAATCCTTCACCCCGGCGCGCCGCTTGACGAAGCTCTCCAGTAGATCGCCCGATTGCGCCGCCAGGTTGAGTAGCGCGCCGGCTACGAACCCGCTGGCGATGCCGAAGCGACCTTCGGGCAGGACTCCCGTCGCAGCGAGCACCCCTCCGAGCGCAGTGGCGGCGACGAAAGACGCGACGCAACCCGCGGTGGTCTTGCCGGGCGAGATGCTCGGGAACGGGTGAGTCTTGCCGAAGTTGGCGCCGACGTAGTAACCGGCCGTGTCGCCGATCTTGGACAGCGCGAGCAGACCGACGAGTCCGCTCGTTCCGTACGCGTACCAGATCCCCCACATGGCGGGCAGCGGCGGCAGGAGCCACGCGGCGAGCCCCATCACGACGAGCAACCGACGACCGCCTCCCGGTTCGAGCGCGGCGAGCGGCGCGCTGGCGACGGCGAGCAGCGCCAGCACGGCCATTGCCGGACCGACGTTCACGCGCGCGACGGCGATGTCCGTCAGTGCCCACACGATGATCGCGGCGACGGCGAGCATGCCGACCGTGCGGCCGATGGCGGGCCCGGCGCCTGACTTGCCGAACAGCCGCGCAAACGTGCGCGTCAGACCGTGCACCGCGAGGGCGGCGAGCACGGCGAACGCGCCCTCGACGAGGTAGCCCGGTCGCGCCGTCCCTTCGATCGCCGCCGGAAAGTTCGGGTACTGCGCGCGCAAAGCCGCACCCTCGATCGCCGCGTTCGCGAACAGCACGGACGCGATCGCGCCGAGCAGCAGCGCCGGACGCAGCGTCAGCAACGCCAGGCTGCCCATGCGCGCGATCTCGACGACCGCCGCCAGCAGGACCACGCTCGTCACCCAGAACAGCGGGCGGCCCGCGGCGTCGCGCGCGTTC
>JBBQCC010000383.1:0-3505 GCA_038318285.1 Planctomycetota bacterium
CGTCGAGTTCCGTGTGATCACCGACGGCGCCGATCCCGTGGATCTGCGCCGTCGGTGCGCGTGGGTCACGCGCCGAGGCGCATCGCCGCCACGACGTCGAATCGATCGAGGTTCATCACCTTGCTCCAGGCCGCCACGAAGTCGTCGACGAACTTCTGGCGCGCGTCGTCGCTGGCGTAGACCTCCGCGAGCGCGCGCAGCTCCGAATTCGAGCCGAAGAAGAGGTCCACGGAACTCGCCGTCCACCTGGCTTGGCCCGTCTTGCGGTCCCGGCCTTCGTACACGTGCTCGTTGTTCGCCGACTTCTGCCATTGCGTGCCCATGTCGAGCAGGCTCACGAACCATTCGTTCGAAAGCGTCCCCGGCTTCTTCGTGAAGACGCCGTTCTTCGAGCCCTCGAAGTTGGCGTTCAGGGCGCGCATGCCGCCGACGAGAACGGTCATCTCGGGCGCCGTCAGCTTCAGCTGGTTCGCTCGGTCGACCATCAGCTCCTCCGGGCGCATGCCGCGCGTGTCTCCGACGTAGTTGCGGAACCCGTCCGCAGCCGGCTCGAGCACCGCGAACGCCTCCACGTCGGTCTGGGCCTGTGTGGCGTCCATGCGCCCCGGCGTGAACGGCACGCGCACGTCGAAACCGGCGCTCTTCGCAGCGGATTCCACGGCGGCGCATCCGCCAAGCACGATCACGTCGGCCAGGGAGACCTGCTTGCCGCCCGAGCGGTTGAAGTCCGCTTGGACCTTCTCCAGCTTCGCGAGCACCTTCGCCAACTCGACCGGGCTGTTCGACTTCCAGTCCTTCTGGGGCGCGAGTCGGATGCGCGCGCCGTTCGCACCGCCGCGCTTGTCGCTGTCGCGGAACGTGGACGCCGACTCCCAGGCGGTCGCGACGAGTTGCTGGGTCGTCAGACCCGATTCCATGATCTTCGACTTCAGCGCGGCGACGTCCTCGTCGCCGATCTCTGGACCGGTCGCGTTCGGGATCGGGTCCTGCCACAGCTGAGGCTCGGCGACTTCGGGTCCGAGGAGCCGCGAGACCGGTCCCATGTCGCGGTGCGTCAGCTTGTACCAAGCCTTCGCGAACGCCTGCCGGAACTCGTCCGGGTTCTCGGAGAAGCGCTTCGAGATCGGGCCGTAGATCGGATCCATCCTCAGCGCCAGGTCCGTCGTGAACATGATCGGCGCGTGGAACTTCGACGGATCGTGTGCATCCGGCACGTTCTTGCGTCCGTCCTTCGGCGTCCACTGGTACGCACCGGCCGGACTCTTGGTCAGTTCCCACTCGTAGCGGAACAGGTTCGAGAAGTACTCGTTCGACCACTCCGTCGGCGTCGACGTCCAGGCACCTTCGAGGCCGCTGGAGATCGTGTCGCCCGCGTTGCCCTTGCCGTGCGTGTTCTTCCAGCCGAAACCTTGAGCCTCGAGGCCTGCAGCCTCCGGTTCGACTCCGACGTTTCCTTCCGGAGTCGCGGCGCCGTGCGCCTTGCCGAGCGTGTGTCCGCCGGCGATCAGGGCCACGGTCTCCTCGTCGTTCATCGCCATGCGACCGAACGTGGTGCGGATGTCCTTGGCCGCGGCGAGCGGATCCGGCTTGCCGTTCGGACCTTCGGGGTTCACGTAGATCAGGCCCATCTGCACCGCGGCGAGCGGGTTCGAGAGATCGCGATCACCGCTGTAGCGCTCGTCGGCCAGCCACTTGCCTTCTGCCCCCCAGAAGATGTCGTTCTGCGGTTCCCAGACGTCTTCGCGACCGCCGGCGAACCCGAACGTCTCGAGGCCCATCGACTCGAGCGCACAGTTGCCCGCGAGGACCATGAGGTCGGCCCACGAAACCTTGCGGCCGTACTTCTGCTTGATCGGCCACAGCAGTCGACGCGCCTTGTCGAGGTTCACGTTGTCCGGCCAGCTGTTGAGCGGCGCGAAGCGCTGCGTCCCGTCGGACGAACCGCCGCGACCATCAGCCACGCGGTACGTGCCGGCGCTGTGCCACGCCATCCGGATGAAGAACGGACCGTACGTGCCCCAGTCCGCCGGCCACCAGTCCTGCGACGTGGTCATCACCTGGTCGATGTCCTTCTTCAGGGCTTTCAGGTCGACCGTCTGGAACTCCTTGGCGTAGTCGAAGCTCGTGCCCATCGGATTGCCGAGCGACGAGTTCTGGCGCAGGATCGCGAGGTTCACCTGGTTCGGCCACCATTCCGCATTCGTCTTGGGCATGTTCGTCACATCCGTTCGGGTGTCGCCCATCACCGGGCACGTTGCACCGACCGCCATGGGTTCTCCGCCCGATTCGGGGCTGGACGAGTCTTGGGTCGATGCGCAGGCGGCGACGCACAGCAGCGCGAAGCTGGTCCCTGCGCGAGTGATGAGAGTTGTGGGGATCATGGTCTCTTCCAGGTCTCGTTGTTGGCTCCGATTCCTGCGCTGCGAAGTGCACGTCACCGAATCGGGAGCGGCTGCGACGTCGAGGAGTCCACGTACCCCGCCGTTCCCCAGTAGAATCGTCGAACGAGGCGGCGACAACCAATCGGAAGGCCCGATGCGCGTGATGGGCCGAGGCTATGCAGCCCGTTGCGCGACGATCGAAGAGGAACAGGAGATCCACCGGTTCCACGTCCGGTTCCCGAGGATGGACGCAAGGGGCCGTGCTGGACTGGGATTCCTGACGTCCGACAGCGAGCGAGGCTCGCGCAGCACTCAGATGCAGGCGCGATGCGTGTGCAGCCGGACTCGGAGGATCTCGGGTCGACCGAGAACGCCTGCTGTCGAGATTCTCAGTTCCCGAGCAGCCGACGAACCGCCGCTTCGACGCGCTCGGGCGTCACCAGCTTGCCCTCCGCCAGCGCTTCGCGGATTGCTTCGACGTGCGCGCGCCGGCGCGTCACGACCTCGGGGTCCTCTTCCGCGGCGAGCGCCTCGGAGGCCTTGGACACTTCGAGGCGGTCTTCGTCCTTCTGACGCAGCTCGCGAGCGACGTCGGCGACCGAGCTCGTGCTCGCGGCCGGCGGCTGCAGCTTGGCGAGCCGGCTCTGACCGATCGACTCGGCCGAGGCCGCGATGGGATCGTGGGGCACCTTGGGAAACTCGACGCCCTCGCTCGGGCGATCGTTGCGCGGTCGTTCGGCGTTGCCGTTCGATACGTTGCGGATTTCCATGTGCCTCCTCGGTCCGGGAAGGAAGTTCCCTCAGGTAGTTATCGGTCGGCCCGCCGGGCGCTTGAGCGGAAATGTGAGAGGGACCGCGAGGAGCCCTTGCAGCCAACCGCTCGGGGTCATCCGCCGTATCCAGGGGTAACTTGGGCGGATCGCCGGCCTCGGACCCGCCGACGCCGGGAATACACTCCTCGCCCGGGCGTCCGCGGATGCCGACATGGGACTGCGCTTGATGGAACCCCGACCCGCTGAGGACACGTCGCTCGTCCAGGAGACCCTGGCCGGCAACCAAGCCTCGTTTCAGCTCCTGGTGGAGCGTTACCAAGCGCGCCTGTTCGCGCTGGTCCGCCACTACAC
>JBBQCC010000384.1:0-3500 GCA_038318285.1 Planctomycetota bacterium
TGCCGGCGTAGAGGTTTCCGATCCCGAAGGTCTGCAGGATCATTCCCGGGACGAGTTCGAGGATGAGCGCGATCCCGACGTCCTTCGCGGGAGCGACGGGCACGAAAACAGGCTGTGCGTCGTTCATGGGTACGCTCCTTACGCAGGGTGCACCCCGATCTTCGCGACGAATCGCGAGCCCGGCCTGCGCGAGCCCGGCTGTGCGCCCGATCCGCGCGAACCCGCCCGTGCGAGTCGGTCAGCTCGCCACGTCCGCGCCACCCGAGCGAGCGCGCCGCCAGCGTTCGACGTGCACCGCGACCAGGGCCACGTCGGGCGGGCGCACGCCGGCGATCCTCCCGGCGGCGCCCAGGGTCCGCGGTCGCAGCCGCGTCAGCTTGTCGCGCGCCTCGTTGGCCAGCCCGCGCATGGCGGCGTAGTCGATCTCGGCCGGGATCTCGCGCTCGTCCTGCGCTCGCAGTCGGGCCACACCCTCCTCGGCGCGGTCCACGTAGCCGCGGTACTTCAACCCGACGGCGACTGCGCGCGCGCACTCGTCGTCGAACGCGGCCTCGCGCAACTCGGGCACCTCAGCGCACAGCGTCTCCCAAGTCACAGCCGGGCGCAGCAGCAACTCCGCCAGCCTCTTGCCGTCGCGCCGGATTCGGGTCAGCGCATTCTCGACGCGCGCCATCTCGGCGCGTCGCGACTCGAGCCGGCGCACGGCGTCGTCGTCGACCAGTCCGACGGCACGCGCGCGCGGCACCAGCCGTTCCTCGGCGTTGTCGCAGCGCAAGAGCAACCGGTGTTCGGCGCGGCTCGTGAACATGCGGTACGGCTCGGTCGGGTTCGACACGACGAGGTCGTCGACCAGGACGCCGACGTAGGCCTCGTGACGGCCGAGGACGAACGCGCCGCGACCCTGCGTCCACAGTGCCGCGTTCGCGCCGGCGACGAGACCCTGCGCGCCGGCTTCCTCGTACCCCGAAGTGCCATTGATCTGGCCCGCGAGGAAGAGGCCCGGCGCACGCTTCACAGCCAGTGTGTCGGACAGCTGGCTGGGCGCGACGAAGTCGTATTCGACCGCGTATCCGTGCCGCAGGAAGCGCGCGCGCTCCAGCCCGGGGATCGTGCGCATCAGCGCTTCCTGCACGTCGCCGGGCAGAGACGTCGACACGCCGTTCACGTAGACGACGTCCGTCGTGAGACCCTCGGGCTCGAGGAAGACGAGGTGCCGATCCTTGTCGGCGAACCGCATGACCTTGTCCTCGACGCTGGGGCAGTAGCGCGGTCCGACGCCCTGGATTCGCCCGGCGTACATCGGCGCGCGGTGGATGTTCGCGCGCACGATCGCGTGCGTCGCTTCGTTCGTGTGCGTCAGGTGGCAGACGATCTGTTGCTGGAGCGGAAACCGCGCGCGGTCCGTGCGCGACGAGAACGGCGCGGGCCGCGCGTCGCCCGCCTGCGTCTCGAGCCGTTCCCAGTCGATCGAATCAGCCGCGAGCCGCGGCGGCGTGCCCGTCTTCAATCGACCCAGCACGAGACCGAGCGCCTCGAGGTCGCCCGACACGCCCGCGCTCGTTCCCTCGCCCACTCGTCCGCCGGCGGACTGCGCTTCGCCCGTGTGCATCACCGCGCGCAGGAACGTGCCCGTCGTGATCACGACGGCCGCCGCGTCGAGTCGACGCCCGTCGGCCAAGTGCACGCCGCGCACGACGCCGTCCTCGACGACGAGGCCGGAAGCCGCGCCTTCGACGAGCTCGATCCCGGCCTGCGCGCGCACCGCGGCCGTCGCCGCTTCGCGGTAGAGGTGGCGATCGCTCTGACAACGCGGGCTCTGCACCGCGAGCCCCTTGCCCGTGTTGAGCAGCTTGAACTGGATGCCGGTCGCGTCCGCGAGGACACCCATCGCACCGCCCAGGGCGTCGATCTCGCGCACGAGCTGGCCCTTGCCCACGCCGCCGATCGCGGGGTTGCAGCTCATCTCGCCGATGCGGTCCAGGCGCAGCGAGACCAGCGCGACACGCGCGCCGATCCGCGCTGCGGCCAGCGCGGCCTCGACGCCGGCGTGACCGCCCCCGACGACGACGACGTCGTGCGCGCCGGCGCTCGGCCGCGGAGTCGGATGGACGTGCGAAGGGGTTTCCATCGTGGGTGTCGAACGCGAGGCGCTCGACCCATCATGGAAACGGATTCGAGGCGTGAGCGCCAGTCGAGGTCGCTGCGCACGAGAACTCGATCGCGCGCGCGTGTTTCTCCGACGCGGACTGGAAACCAGGGCGACCGGAACCCGATACCATTCGGGCGTGCGCTCCTGGTTGTTCCGACATCGTCTACGGCTGCGCGCGATCTACGCGCAGCGCACGCTTCCCGACCGGGAGCTGCGACCGCGCCGCCTCCTGGGGCCGGACCGCGACGGGATCCTGCCCGGCCACTGCATGAAGATCGGCGAGCGGTACGTCATCCGGCCCCCGGCGCGGGCGGCCTGATGCCGGATCGCAACCGGGCGCCGCGCGATTGGTAGCATCGGCGTGATGCGATGCACGGGGCGACGGATGGGGCGACGGCCGAGCTGGATCCTGGGCTTGGCGACGGCCGTGCTGTGCCTGGGCGGCGGCCTGCGCGCCGCTCCGATCGCCGGCGCCCCCCCGCCCGCCGCCAAGACGCGCGGCGACGACCGCGAGTCGCTCCAGGCCTATCTCCTGCGGTTGCGTCAGCAGCGCGACCAATTGCTGGGCGCCATCCGCGACCGCGTGGACGGCCTCGTCGAGGACATCGACGGCTACGCGACGGCACGCAACATCGAGGGCATGGATGCGACGCGCGCCAAGCTCGTGCAACTCGGCCCCGAAGCCGCGCCGCTCCTCGTGACGCGCCTAGATCCGGGCACGTCGCCGACGGACCCCGAGCGCCTGCGCGCGAGTTCGATCGCGCTCGTGCTGGCCGACCTGCAAGCGCGGTCGATCACCGCGAAGCTGCTCGAGATCGTGCAGTCCGGTTCCGTGGACGGACGGCAGAACGCGATGCGGGTCCTCGCGACCTCGCCCGAGGCCGAGCGCGCCGCGCCGGCGCTCATCGGGATCTACCGCGGCGGTTTGCCCGAGCTGCGCGCGCCGGCGCTCGAAGCCCTGGCGCGCATGTCGGCCCCGGCCGCGCGCGAGGCGCTCGAAGAAGCACTAGGCGACGCGCGCGTCGAGGTCGTGCGCGCGGCACTGCAAGCGCTCGCGCTGGCGAAGAATACTGGCTGCGCCGACCGGATCCTGCGCATCACCGCCACGCCCGGCGACGCGTTCCGTGCGCTCGACGCCCTGCTGGCGTGGTATCGCGCGGTCCCGGAAGCCGCGAACTCCGCGCACGTCGCGGCGCTCGTGAAGCTGGCCGGCGATCCGTCCGCGCCGGCCACCGAGCGCGCGCGCGTGCTCGAAGTGCTGCCGCGCCTCGCGGACAAGTTCGATTCGGACATCAAGAAGAATCTGCGCACGATCGCCGAGTCCCCCGCGCGCGAGATGCGCGAGGGCGCG
>JBBQCC010000385.1:0-3486 GCA_038318285.1 Planctomycetota bacterium
CTGGGCGACGTCGCCGGAGGAGGCCGCTACGTCACGCGGTTCCTCGAGATCACGAACCAGCGTCGACCGGAGGGCATCAGCCCCGACGAGACGCCGGCGGAAGCCGTGTTCTTCCGCAACGACGGCGTGCGCATCGATTTCCTCGACGTGCACGAGATCGACGACACGCTGCGCGCCGAAGCCGCGCTGCTCGAGCAGGTCAAGAACCCGAACGTCGTGCAACTGCGCGAGATCTTCAGCCACGAAGGTCGGCCCGTGCTCGCGCTCGAGTACGCGCGCGGCAAGACGCTGCGCGAGAAGATCCGCGCGCTCGAAGGCATTCGCCTGAACTGGTTCCTGACGATCGTGCGTTCGCTGATGAAGCTGAACCGCACCGGTCAACTCGCCTACCACGGCGACCTGAAGCCCGAGAACGTGCTGATCAAGCCGTCGGGTTCGGTCGTGCTGATCGATCCCGCGTTGCGCGTGGACGAGCGCGGTATCGCGACGACGACGCCGCACTACAACCCGATGCTGCTGCGCGAGAGCAAGGCCGACGTCATGGGTATCGGCGTGATGCTCTACGAGATCCTGACGGGTGTCCTGCCGTTCGACGAAGTGCCGTGGCAGTACGCCGGCCGCGAACAAGGCGGCGAAGTCGAGCGGATGAGCCTCTCGTACTTCCTGAGCTATCCGCCGCCGAAGGACCTGAACCCGAACACGCCCGAGCCGCTCGCGCGCATCGTCTATCGGTGCCTGACGGTGCCCGAATACGGCCTGGCCGAGCTCGAGACCGACTTGGTGGAGTTCCTGCGCAAGGAGTGAGCGCGGGCTAGGGTGCCCACGTCACGAGCAGGCCGTTCGTCAGATTGAAGGTGCTGGGCGTGCAGAACGTCGCGGCGTTGCGATACCAAGTCTGGTAGGCGCGCACGTCCCCCGGAGCGCATCCGCCGCGCACGGAGACCATGGGATCTCCGACGCCGGGGTACGCGGACTCGTTGCTCGCGTTCGTCCGAATACCGAGTCGCACGACGGCCCCCGACGCGCAGCGCAGTCCATCGCCGAATGGCGCGCCTGCCCCCCCGTTCGTGGCCAGCGTCCCCTGGAAGTAGAGCGCCGACGAGTTCGGCATCGCCTGGGCCTTCAGGACGAGTGTGTCGCTCGTGACGTGAGCACTACCCGAGGCGCGCAGCCGCGCACCTTCGGCGAACAGCGAGTTCGCGCAGCCGCGTCCGGCGGCGCCAGGGTTCGCGCACGGACAGGGGCTCGCGCTGCCATCCCCTGCGCAGAAGGCGTCGACGGCCGAACCAGCGCACGGTTGCCATTGCGCGAGGTAGGCGTCCCCCGAGTCGAAGGCGGTCGCGAAGTACCCCCCGACGAACAGGGCCGGCCCGTCCCCCAAGCCGGGATCGAACGTGGTCAAGTCGTCGACGTCTTGACTGACGCCGCTACCGAGCGCGGACCAACCCGTGCTGGCATCCCAGCGCGCGATTCGTGTCGCGGGAAGACCGCCCGCGATCGTGAACGTGCCGCCCGCGTAGAGATGAGGCCCAGTCCCGTCATCGATCGCAGCCAGCGCATTGATCGACCCGGCGAGGAAGTCCGTGCCGGAGACGCCGGCGCCCAGCGTGGACCAGCTCGTCCCGTTCCAGCGCGCGATGTCGTTCGCGGGAAGTCCGCCCGCGCCGGTGAACTGGCCCGCGACGTAGAGCGCGGGACCGGTCCCATCGTCGAGCGACAGGAGCGCGTACACATGGCGCACGATCCCCGTGGTGATGCCGCTGGTCAAGGTCGACCACGATCCGGAATTCCAGCGCGCGATGCGGTTCGCGGTCAGGCCACCCGCGAACGTGAACACACCGCCGACGTGGAGCCGCGGTCCCGCTCCGGCATCGAACACTCCGAGCGTGAAGCCGCAGTTCGAGATGCCGCCTCCGAGCGGCGACCAGTTCGTGCCATTCCACTTGGCGATGTTGTTCGCACCCGGGCCGACGCTCTCGAAGCAACCCGTGGCGTACAGCGCCATGCCGGTTCCATCGTCGAACGCGAGCAGGGCGCGCACCGAGGGAAACGGCGAACTGCCGGTCGGCAGGAGGCCGACTCCAAGCGGCGCCCATGCGCTTCCCGTCCAACGCGCGACGCCCCGCATGGTGACGCCCCCCACGGTGGTGAAGGCCCCGCCCACGTACAACTCGGGTCCCTGACCTAGGTCCACGATCTCGAGGGCGTAGGCGGTTCCGTCGAACCAACCGCCCAGGGTCGACCACGTCGCGCCGTCCCACCGTCCGATGCGGCTGCCTTCGCTGCCCTGATCGTTCTCCTCCACCGCGGCATACAGCGCGGGGCCTTCGGCCTCCTCGGCCGCGACGACCGACCGCACCCGCCCACCGAGCGCGCTCCCGGTGCCGAGCGCCGACCAAGCCGACCCGTCCCAACGCGCGATGCCTCCGGCGGACAGGTTGCCGATCCGACGGAATCCACCCGTCGCGAACAGGCTCTGCCCCGACCCGTCGTCAAACTGCACGAACGAGGTCACGGTGCCGTGCACGTCGTCCCCGGGAGTCGACCACGCGACTCCGTCCCAGAAGCGGACTCCGCTGTTCGATCCGCCCCCCGGCGCGTCGGCGCCACCGGCGCAAAGCCGCCGTACGCCCCCGACGTCGTAGGAACCCAAGGTCGAAATGCGCCCGATGCCAGTCGCCGCTAGCGCGGTCCAGCTCGAGCCGTTCCAGCGCAAGACGCTACCGGTGTAGCTTCCGCAGTAGAGGGCTGGACCACTGCCGTCGTCGTGGACGACCAACGCGCTCGTGTACGTCGAGAGTCCGGTGTCCAGCGCGGTCCAAGTCACTCCGTCCCAACGCGCGACAAACAGCGCTTGGCTGGAGAACGAGCCGGCCATGTAGAGCGCCGGGCCCGTGCCGTCGTCAAAGCTGGCGAGGGCAAGCGTAGTTCCGCTCGGAGGCGTGCCCACGACCTGCCAGCTCGTTCCGTTCCAGCGTAACTTGTCGGCGTAGAGCGCCGGGCCCGTGCCGTCGTCGTGGACCAGAAGTGTGGATACCGTGAGGGAGATGGTTCCAACGGCGGACCACGCCGTTCCGTTCCAGCGGGCGATCCCCGGCGCGAGGATTCCACCGGCCCTGTCGAACGTGCCGCCCGCGTAGAGCGCCGGCCCGCTTCCATCGTCGAAGACCGCCAATGCGTTCACGACCGGAAAGGTCCCATCCGAGCTGGTCAAACCAGAACCGAGCGGGCTCCATGCAACCCCGTCCCATTTCGCGACGCGGAGCGCCGGCACTCCACCCGCGGTGTAAAACGTGCCCGCCGTAAAGAGGGCGGGTCCCGCGCCGTCGTCGTAGACCGCGACCGAGGCCACGCCGTTGGCCAGGCCCGGCAGCGACCCGAACGTCGGAACCCACTGCGGTTGGCACGAGGCTGCCGCCGGCGCCGATTGCGGTGCCGAGAACGCGAGCGGGCAGATCGCGCTCAGGAGGAGGAACGCGCGGCAAG
>JBBQCC010000386.1:0-3479 GCA_038318285.1 Planctomycetota bacterium
CGGCCGGGTCCAAAGGCCGAGGGGAATACGTCGCACAGCCCGTCAAAACGAGCGCGAGTTGTGCGACGAGGTGGCGGAAATGCATCGGCTACGCACGGTACATGCGCGGCGATGACGGCAACATGACGAGTCCGCGGTCGGACTCCTCGCGCGGCCGTCACGCAGCGGTCATCGACCTTCCGGTAGTCTCCCCGCGTCGGATCCCGTTCGCGAGCGGCATGTTCGCCGCCGGAGTGGGTCCGCGACCCGAAAGGCGAGCCGACGATGAAACTGAGACCGATGGCGTGGACTGGATGTGTGTTGGCTTTGGCATTCGCGACGGGCTGCACGTCCGGGCGTTCGCACGAGAAGAGCGGACAGGAGCGAGGAGAGCGGGCCGAACAGGATCGGCATGCCGACCGCGATCACGCGGACGAGGCGGACGAAGAAGACGAGGATGACGACGGCGAGGTCGTCGAGATGGCCCGCGTGCCGGCCGTCGCGATCACCGCGTTCCGCGATGTCGCCGGTTCCGCTGCGGCGAAGCGCGTCCTGCGCGAACAAGAGGACGGCATGACCATCTTCGAGTTCGAGTTCGAGCGGAACGGTCTGCCCTGCTCGGTCAAGGCGACCGAGGCCGGCACCGTTCTCGAAGTCGAAGAGGGCGTCAGCCCGACGAACCTGCCGCACCAAGTCTCCGAAGCGATCCGACGCAAGTATCCGCACGGTACCGTCCGCGCCGCGGAGTCCGTGCGCACGTACGAGTTCGAGTGCACCGTGCTCGTCGACGGGAAGGCCGTGAACGTCACGGTGCTCCCCAATGGCGAGTTCGAGGACGGTGATTGAGCAGCCGCTGCGAACGCCGTGCTCAGGGGTCGAGGAGCCCGTGAGCACGGCCGGGACCGGCGAACGGAGAACGGGACCCGTGCGTCCCGCGACCGATGTCAGACTCGTGCGAGCGATGAAGGTGCTGTTGATCGAGGATTCGTCCGTCATCCGGAGCAGTCTCGAGAAGGGTCTGCGCCTCTCCGGCTTCGCGGTCGACACGGCCGGCGACGGCGAGGAAGGGCTCTGGCGCGCTCGCGGCGGTGGTTACGACGTGATCGTTCTCGACCTCATGCTTCCCAAACTCGGCGGGCTCGCGCTGCTCGACCGGCTGCGCAGTGCGGGCGACAAGACCGCGGTCCTGATCTTGACAGCTCGCGACGCCGTCGAGGAGCGCGTCCGCGGCTTCGAGCACGGCGCGCAGGACTACTTGATCAAGCCGTTCGCGTTCGCGGAGCTCGTCGCGCGCATCCGTTCGCTGTGCGGTCGGTCGTTCGGGATGGACGCGCGCACGATCCGCTGCGGCGAGCTCGTCCTCGACCTCAACGCGCGGCGCGCCGACTGCGCCGGACACGCGATCGAGTTCGCGCGCCGCGAATACATGCTGCTCGAGTACCTGATGCTGCGCCGCGGCCACGTCGTCTCGCGTGTCGAGATCGAAGAACACCTGTACGACGACTCGAGCGAGGTCCAGAGCAACGCGGTCGACGCGGCGATGGTGCGCGTCCGGCGCAAGCTCGACGTTTTCCCGGGAGCGCCGCGGATCACGACGAAACGGGGCTCGGGCTGGATGCTGGACGAACCGCGATGATCTCCATCCGCGGGCGATTGCTGCTGTCCCTCGGGCTCGGAGCCGGTCTGATCTTCGTGACCTGCGGATTCGCGCTGGACCGAGCGCTGCACGCGGAATTGGTCCGTCGACACGACGCGGCTCTCCTCGCGCGCGCGTGGGGGCTGGCCAATGCCCTCCAAGCCGATGACGGCGCGATCGAGGTCGAGGCCACGCATGGGCTTGAGGTCGCGAGCGATTCGCGGTTGGCGCCGGTGCTTTTCGAGGTCTGGCACGAAGACGGCCGCTCGGTCGGACGCGCGGAAGCGCTCGGCGCTTCCCACCTGCCGCGTCCGGACGTCGTCGGTGAAGAACCGATCCACGCGGACCTGGAACTCTCGGACGGAACCGCAGCGCGCTGCGTGGAAATCTACGTGCCACTCTACGCCGAGGGCGGCGGACTCGACGGCGCGGACGCCACGCTGGCCGACATGACTCGGCACCAACCGGCAGCGCAACCCATCGAATACGTCACGATCGCCCTGGCTCAGGATCTGCGCGAAGTCGACGCGACGATGCAGGGCTTCCGGCGCATCGGCGCGATCGTCGGGCTGCTCGCGCTGGGCGCGAGTGCAGCCTTGATTGCATGGTCGTTGCGCCGATCGTTGGCGCCGCTCGTGGCCATCGGCGAACGCGCGCGCACCCTCGACGCGAACTCGTTGCACGTTGGGCTGGGAAGCGAGGCACTGCCGCGCGAGTTGGAGCCCATCCGCGCGCGCCTCGAGGAGCTCCTGACCCGACTGCACGAGGCGTTCGAGCGCGAGCGCCGATTCAGCGCGTCGGTCGCCCACGAACTGCGCACGCCGATCGCGGAATTACGCATGCTCGCCGAGGTCGAACTGCTCGGCGGAGCGGAGCCCGAGCACACGCACTCGCTGCAAACGGTGCTGGCGATCTCGCACAGGATGCAGGGCTTGCTAGACGCACTGAACCTCTTGCGGCGCGTCGAGGCGGGATCGTCGACGATGGAAGTCGAGTCGATCCGGCTCGTGGACGCAGTGAACGACGCGCTCGGCGCCGTCGGTGTCTCCGCGTCGGGAGGTCGCGTCTCGGTCCGCGCCGATCTCCCCGAGCCCTTCGAGATCCGCACACATCGAGAGCTGTTCTCGTGCGCGCTCTCGAACCTGATCGGGAACGCGCTGGACCATTCGCCGCCGCACAGTGCGGTCGAACTCTTCCTGCGCGATGCGGGCGGACGCTGCGTCGTGGAGATCGCGAACGAGGCGCCGCAACTCGAGGAGGCCGACCTCGGGCACATGTTCGAGCCCTTGTGGCGCAAGGACGAGTCCCGGTCGGACAGCGAGCACGCAGGCCTCGGACTCCCGATCTCGCGCGCGATCGCCCAGCAACTCGGGATGGGTCTGACGACTTCCTTGAGCGAGTCCGGACGCTTCGCGGTCGTCCTGGAGTGTCCGCCGCGCTGACGGCGAGGTTGTCGCGGCGGGGCACGCCGCGTGTCCTGCGCGAGGCACGCTCGGAGCACGTCTCGCCCCGGGGAACCGCGACTGGATCAGGATCCGACGACGATCTCGTTGCGCAGTCGACGCGGCGAGTACTGCAGCGCGACGTCGTGTGCGAGCTCCTTCACCGCGAGGTTCGGCACGTGACCCGAGAGCACGATGCCGCCCTGATCCACAGCGACCTCCACACGGAACGAGGCCAGGAGTAGAGCGCGCTCGAGGGCGCTCTGCACCCGCGCCTGCAGCACTTGGTCCTCCATCTGACCGCCCGCATCGACCAAGACCAGGTTCAAGACGCCACGGACGCCGCGTACCGAGAGCGCGATGTCCTCGGCGATGAGGCGTTCCCACTCGCTGCTCGCGGTGCCGCGCAGGGTCACGCCGCC
>JBBQCC010000387.1:0-3476 GCA_038318285.1 Planctomycetota bacterium
CGGCCCACGTCGTGCTCACCAATGGCGACCTGCGACTTAATCCGGACTGCGTCGCGAGCGACGTTGGCGCGTTTCGGGACGCAGTACGGCAGGGGAGTGGCGAGACGGCCGCGGGCCTCTACGCCGGTCCGTTCCTGCACGGCTTCTACTTGCGCGGCGCCGGGAGCTTCGAGCAGTGGGCGTCGGAACAGCGCGCCGCGCTCGCCCACGAGTTCGCCGGCGTGCTCCGACACCTGGCCGAGCGGGCCGACCGCGAGGGCGACCGCGGAGCGGCCGTGACCTGGTGGCAACGTCTCGTCGACGCGGACCCGTTGAGTGCGCGCGCGACGCTCGGCCTCATGCGGGCGTTCGACGCGGCGGGCGACCGAGCGGCTGCACTCCAACACGCGCGCGTGTTTCAACGACTTGGGCAGGAGGAATTCGGGGCGGTCCCGGACGTCGCCGTGGCCGAACTCTCCGAGCGGCTGCGAACGGCGCCGACCGCGCGTGCTGACGCACACGCTGAACCGGCGCACGCCCCCCCTCTCGCGGCGGACGCTCCTCGCTCCACCCTTGTCGTGCTGCCGTTCGTGAACACGGGCGGCAACGCCGAAGACGAGCACTTTAGCGACGGGCTGACGGACGAGTTGATCGGGACGATGTGCAAGCTTCGTGGCCTCGCCGTGGTGGGGCGCACGTCCGCGTTCGCGTTCAAGGGCCGCCGGCCCGACGTCGCCGACGTGGCCGCGAAGCTGAACGCGACGTCGGTGCTCGAGGGGAGCGTGCGTCGCTTCGACGGCCGGTTCAAGATCGGCGTCCAGCTCGTGCGAGCCCCCGACGGCGTGGTCCTCTGGTCGGAGATCTACGACCGCGACGCGAGAGACATCTTTGCGGTGCAGGCGGACATCGCCCGCGCGGTGTCGCTCGCCCTGCACGTCCGGCTCGATCCGGCGTCGGCGGCCCAACGCGCGACTACCTCCGATGTCGTCGCGCACGACGCGTACCTCCGGGCACGCTACCTCCTGAATCGCGTGTCGGCGGACGACCTGCGTCAGGCCGTCGTGTGCTTCGAGCGTGCGGTGCAGCGCGACCCGGGGTACGCGCGCGCATACGCCGGACTCGCCGACGCGCACTTGCTGCTAGCGATCCTGGGACACGTGCCGGCGCTGCCGGAGGTGGCGCGGGTGCACGCCGCAGTGGCGCGGGCGCTCGCGCTCGACGGTGACCTCGCCGAAGCGCATGCATCACTGGCGTGCGTCCTGTTCGCGTTCGACTGGGATTGGGAGGCTGCCGAGCGCGAGTTCGCGCGGGCGATTGCGCTCGATCCCGGGTACGGGTTGGCACATCACCGCTACGGCCTCTACCTGATGTACCGGACGCGGTTCGACGAGGCGCAACAGGTGCTCGAGCGCGCTCACGCTGTCGACCCGATGGCCGCGTCCGCGACCATGAACCTCGGCCGCCTGCATCTCAACGCGGGCCGCGCCGAGCGGGCCGTGCCGCTACTCCGGGCGGCGATCGAGTTGAGCCCCCAGTTGGTATTCGCGCATGAGCAACTCGGCCACGCATATGTGCAACTGCATGCGCGCGACGAGGCGCTCGCGGCGTTTCAACGCGTCGCGGCGCTGAGTGGTCCGCGCGGCGCGACTCGGCTCGCGTACGCCCTGGCGGTGACCGACGACCGCAACGCGGCGCGGCAACTCGTGCGGGGTGTGATCGACCGGCCCGACGCAGCCGCCCAGGCTTTTGGCCTGGCGCTGGCGTATACGGGACTCGGCGAGCGGGACCGCGCCTTCGCCTGGCTGGATCGCGCCCACGCCGAGCGCGACGCGTTCCTGCACACGATCAAAGCGATGCCCGCCTTCGCGCCGTTGCACGCCGACCCACGGTGGCCCGCCCTGTTGCTGCGAATCGGCCTGCTGGAGCGGCCGCTGGAGTCAACGGAGAAGCAGGCGACGATCGCGGCATCGCACCACATCCTGCCGAGCGCGGCGATGTGACCATGGTACGCATGAGCCGACGCTCACGGAGGGCGCCTGTGGCACGGGATTTCGCTCCACTCGACGATCGGAGCACCTCTGATGCTCGCCACGGAGATCGTCGGCTTCAACGGCCTAGCGGCCCCGCAAACGCGTCGCTGCATCGTTGGAGCTGATGCGCCCGAGTGCCGAGGCTGCGTGCGCACGAGTGAGCGGTTCGGAGTCTCCGAGCGCCGCGACAAGTAGCGGCACGTCGTCATCGCACGCGATGTTGCCGAGCGCCACGGCTGCATTGCGCTTCAGCCCTCTGAGCTTCGCCCGCTTCATCGGCGACCCCTTGAACGTCGTGCGAAAACTCTCATCGTCCATCGCGAGCAGATCGCGCGCGAGCGTCCGCGCATCCTTCCCGGCAATCACCTCACGCGGCCGAAACGACGCCTCTCGCAACGGCAGCGCGAACTTCTCGTTCCACGGACACACCTCCTGGCAGATGTCGCACCCGTAGATCAACTCGCCGATCTGCGACCGATACTCCTCCGGGATCTCCCCCTTCAGCTCGATTGTCAGATACGAGATGCACTTGTTCGAGTCGAGCACGTGCGGCTCGACCAGCGCGCCCGTGGGACACGCGTCGAGACACCGCGTGCAGCTCCCGCAGTGATCGCTCGCGAACGGTGCGTCCGGCTCGAGCTCCAGATCCACGAGCAGCGCCGCGAGAAAGAAGAACGAGCCGGCGCGCGGATGGATGAGCGTGGTGTTCTTGCCGAACCATCCGAGTCCCGCGCGGCGCGCCAGGTCGCGCTCGAGCAGCGGGCCGGTGTCCACGTACGGCTTGCCGGGCACCACGTGCCCCACCTGCGCTTCGATCCAGCGGTGCAGCGTGGTCAATCGCTCGAGCAGCACGTCGTGGTAGTCGTCGCCGCGCGCGTACCGCGCCACGGGGCCACTCGGCTCCGTCCCGCCGTAGCTCATCGTCACCACGATCGCCCGCGTCGCGCCATCCACCGGCAACCGCGAGTCGCGCCGCTTGCCGGCGGTGCGCTCCATGTACGCCATCTCGCCGGCGTAGCCGCGCGCCAGCCAGTCGTCGAATGCGGGCGTGGTTGACGCCGGGCCGAGCGTGGTGATGCCGGCGAGGTCGAAGCCGAGTCCGTACGCCTGGGCCTTGATCAGCCGCTCGAGGGTATCGAGCTGCTCGCCGGCCGCCGCCGCGGGGTGCGCGATCACCCGTCCTTCACGGCCCACCGCGCGTAGCGCACGATGTCGTCGGCGGGCGGCACGATGTGGCCGTCGCCGTAGGCGGTGTACATGCGCCACTCCAGATAGTCGCGCGCCGGCAGCGGCAAAAAGGGCGGGCGACGGAACCAGTCGCGGCGGCGGAAACGCCAGCCGGTGCGGAGCAGCGCGATGCCGGTTTTCGGATTGCGAATGCCGCGGAGGGCGAGCGTGGCGATGAGGCCGGGCCAGGTGGACATACCGTAAAGATGGCTCAGCGCGCGCCCCCTGTCATTCCGAGGA
>JBBQCC010000388.1:0-3463 GCA_038318285.1 Planctomycetota bacterium
GATGTGCGCCGCGGACTCTCCACCGACGAGTACGGCCTGTGGACGACGGTCCGCCTGCTGTGGGACTCGGACCTCTACGTCCTGGCCGGCATCGTCGTCCTGTTCTCGGTCATCTTCCCCTTCGTGAAGCTCGGCTCGATGGCCGCGATCGTGACGGGGCTCGTACCGGACTCGCGGCAGGCTGGGCTGCTCGCATTCGTCGAACGCTTCGGCAAGTGGTCGATGCTCGACGTGTTCCTCGTCGCGCTGATGATCGCGCTGGCGAACGACCAGTGGCTGGTGGGCGCCACGGCGCGCCAGGGCATTCTGTGCTTCACGCTCGCGATCGTGACGAGCATGATCTGCAGCTCGCGCATGTCGCGCACGATGCACCCGCGGACTCCGGCCGCCCCACCGCCGGCGAAACCCCCGCGTGCGCTCGTGTTCGGTCAAGTCGCGCTGCTCGTCCTGCTGGGCATCGCGCTGACGCTGCCGTTCCTCGAGATCGACGACTGGCTGCTCGCGGATCGACCGTTGAGCATCGTCACGGCCGTCGCCGGCCTGTGGGCGACCGGCGCGTACACGCTGGCGGTCGTCGTCGCCGTGTTCCTCGGGCTCGCGCCACTCGCGGCGGGGCTCCTTTCGCTGGTGCTGCTGCTGCGCGTCCACCGCACGCGCGCGCCGGCGCGTTGGCGCCGCGTGCTGACCTGGCTGCGCCGCTGGGAGATGCTGGACGTGTTCGCACTCGCGCTGGGGATCTTTCTCGTCGAGGGTCGGTCCTTCGTGCGCACCGAGTTGTCGTGGGGCGCGCTCTCCATCGCGCTGCTGCTCGCGCTGTACTGGCCTGCGTCGCTGATCCAGGAGCGCCGACTGGGCGCGTGACGCGCCGTGTGCGTCACGGGAGCGCCACGTCTCCGAAGTTGTGCGTGAACCCGAAGATCAGCACGAAATCGGGCGCGTCGTCCGTGAGACCGAACCCGAGCGCTGCGTCGAACACGAGGTCCGGACGAACCGTGTACGTCGTCCCGGCCAGGAACTGCACGGCGTCGACGTGCCGATCGGGAACGAAGATGCCCGACAGCTCGCCGAGCACACCCCAGCGTTCGTCGAGGGGCGTCGAACCCGCGAACGCGAGCGTCTGACCGAAATCGATGCCGCCGTCCTGATCGCCGAGGAAGTCGAGTTGCGCGAACCCGACGAGATCGAACCGATCGATGTTCTTCTCGATCGCGCCAGCGAATCCGACATCGACCTCGCCGCTGCCGAGTCCCTCGTCTGCATCGGCAGTGGGCAGCTTCACGTAGGCCGAACCGGCGATCGCGGGCCCGTCCTGCGTCTCCTCGACGAAGCGGTGACGCGCGCCGATCGCGAGATCGCCGATCCCGTGACCGTCGTCGCCCGGACGATCCGCGAACCGAAAGGGTGAGAACGCGAGATAGACCTCGGACCGGTCGTCGATGCCGTACTTGAGCTGGATGGGAAGGTCGAGCGAATCGCCGGGATCGTGCGTGACACCGGCCTCGACCTCGAGCGAGCCGGCGGCTGTCGTCTTCGTGTCCGAGGACACCGTCGGCCGCTGCGGCGTGGTGTGCTTGCCGACCACCGTGCACGCGGACGAGCACATGACGAGGAGCATGAAGACGCCGTGTGTGATGCGGTGCAATTGCATGCGCGTGTGCTACTGCCCCACACGCTCCGACAGCAAGCGGAAACGATCTTTGACATTCGCTGTCCCGAGCGCGCCTAGCCTGATCGTGTGATGAGACGAAGAGCAGCGAATGAATTCGACGTGCAGCCCGAGCAACGTCGCTCCTCACTCCTTGCCCACCACCTTGCCGGTACTTTCCACGTTCTTGTCGCGCGCAGGCGAGAACCCTCCGCGTCCGGTTCGAGCCGCACGCACGCCTTCGAGTCGCGCGCTGCGGAACGGGTCGCGACTCTTCACCGCATCGACACCCACGCATCGACTTCACAGACATGACCACCAAGCAAATCGCCATCTCGCTCGCGACCGTGCTGCTCCCCGGCGTCGCCGCCGCGCAGATCACCGGGCCCTCGAGCTCCCAGTCCCCGTACCTCGTCCCGAGCGCACCCGGCGTTCAAACCGTTTCCATCCTGACGGTCGGCGACTCGGTCGGCGGCTACCGCATGGCCGGCATCCCCGACGGCATGGGCGCGTACAAGCGCGGCCCGTTCGCGCGCAAGTTCGGCCTCGTGATGAACCACGAGCTCACGTCGGCCGCCGGCGCGGTCCACGCCCACGGTTCGACCGGCTCGTTCGTCTCGTTCTGGGGCATCGACCCCTTCGACAAGTCCGTCTTCCTGGGCCGCGACCACATCCTCCAGCTCGTGACCTCGGGTTCGCAGCAGATGAACCGCTTGTGCTCGGCCGACTTGGCCGACCGCAGCGCGTTCTGGCTGACGAACGATCCGCTGAACCCCTACATCTTCCTCGGCGGCGAGGAATCCGGCGCGGAAGGACGCGCGTTCGCGCACGTCGTCACGGGCTCGGACCAGCGCAAGAGCTTTGAACTGCCGTACCTGGGCAAGCTGAGCTGGGAGAACGTGGTCGCGCGTCCCTACACCTCGCTGAAGACGGTCGTCGCCGGCACGGACGACTCGACTCCGGGTCAGGTGTACATGTACATCGGCACGAAGCAGATGAGCGGCACGACGATCCAGCGCGCCGGCCTCGAAGGCGGCCAACTCTTCGGCGTCCGCGTCACGGGCACGCCGCTCGAAGACCGCACGAACATCCTGAATGGTGCGACGACGTTCGACCTCGCGAACTTGGGTGACGTCTCCGCGAAGACGGGTGCCCAGATCCAGACGGACAGCGTGGCCGCCAACGTCACGCAGTTCCTGCGCCCCGAAGACGGAGCCTGGGACGTGACGAACCCGTCCGACTTCTACTTCGTCACGACGGATCGCTTCGACACCGTCGCGACGCCGGGCCGCAGCCGCCTGTGGCGCCTGCACTTCTCGGACATCGACAACCCGGAACTGGGCGGCACGATCGAAGCGCTGCTCGACGGCACGGAAGGCCAGCAGATGATGGACAACATCTGCCTCGACCGCTTCGGCCACGTGCTCATCCAGGAGGACGTGGGCAACCAAACGCACCTCGGCAAGGTTTGGCAGTACACGATCGCCACCGACACGCTGAAGCTCATCGCCGAGCACGACAGCAGCCGCTTCCTGGCCGGCGGAGCGAACTTCATCACGCAGGACGAGGAGAGCTCGGGGATCTTCGACGCCTCGCAGTTCCTCGGACCTGGCTGGCTGCTCTGCAACGTGCAGGCGCACGCCTCGAACCCCGACCCGGAGCTGGTCGAGTTCGGTCAATTGATCGCGATCTTCAATCCCGACTCGCTGTGAGCGGTTCCTGAAGGACTCGCGCGCGGGCGCCGCCCGGGGCGGGCCCGCGGCGGGCGCGCGCTTTTGGAGGTGGGTGGTGGGCCCCCCGTGCGGGCGCGCCACCCCC
>JBBQCC010000389.1:0-3436 GCA_038318285.1 Planctomycetota bacterium
GGCCGTGCTGTCGGGCTACCGCGTGCAGCACAATTCCGGGCTCGGGCCCTACTTCGGCCCGCTGCGTATCCAAGCCAACTTGCGCCTCGACGAGTTGCGCGCGGTCGCCGGCTGGATGACCTGGAAGTGCGCAGTGCTCGACATCCCCTTCGGCGGTTCCGCCGGCGGAATCCGCATGTCGCCGTCGCGCCACAGCCGCGGCGAGGTCGAGCGTACCGTGCGCCGCTACGTCGCCGGCCTCCTGGCCGACATCGGGCCCGAGCGCGACATCTTCTCGTCCGACGTCGCAACCGACGAAGGCGTCATGGCCTGGATCATGGACACCGTGTCGATGCACGCGCGTCACACCGAGAACGCGGCTGTCACCGGCAAGCCTCTCGCGCTGGCGGGCACGCACGGACACGCGGATTCGGTCGCGCAGGGCCTGCGCTCCGTACTGTCGCAGTCGCTCGAGATGGCCGGGCTGCCGCCGCGCGGATCGCGCGTGATCATCCAGGGCGCGGGCATGCGCGGGGGCTACCTGGCGCAACTGCTCGTCGGCGACGGCTACAGAGTGGTCGGGTTCTCCGACGTCCACGGCGGCCTGTACGACGAGCGCGGCCTCGATATCGCTGCGCTGCTGGCCTGGCGCGCCGAACAGGGTTCGCTGCGCGGCGTGCCGGGCAAGTTCGAGCGCATCACGAACGAGGAGATGCTCGTGCGCCCCTGCGACGTGCTGATCCCCTGCGCCGTCGCGGGCACCGTGCACTTGCGCATCGCGCGTCAGTTGCAGGCGAAGCTCGTCCTCGAGGGCGCGCACGGCTCCGTCTCGTCGCGCGCGGATCGCGTGCTGTTCGAGAAGGGCGTGCACGTCGTGCCGGACATCCTGGCGACGGGCGGCGGCGCCGTCGTGAACTACTTCGAGTGGGTCCAGAACCGCGCCGGCTATTCGTGGACGCCGGACACAGTGCACGAGCGGCTCCTGCACTTCATGACGTGCGCGTGGACCGAGGTCGCCAAGCTCGCGACGGAGCACGAGGTCAGCCTGCGCATGGCGGCGCACATGCTGGCCGTGCAACGCGTCAGCACGGCGGACGGCCTGCGCGGCGTGTACGCCTGACGCACGGAACGCGACACACCACAGCCGGACCTCCGCGCGGCGCGGGACCAGTCGGGCCGACGCCGCGTCCGTTCGCGGCGCCGTGCGCACGGCAAGATCGCGCCTCAGGAACGCGAGCGTTCGCGTAGCGCGACCCCGACATCCCACAGGAAGCGGGCGGCAGCGAAGACGAGCGCGAAGGCCACGAAGCCTCGCGCCGAGCGCGTCACCGCCTCGATGTGGACCAGTTGGATGCCCACGACCGCGCCCGCCGCGGCTCCGATGGGCAGCCAGAGCGACGTCTCCGGCCCGTACTGCCCGGACCGGCGGTACATCCACACGGACTGCCACGAGGTGAACACCGACATGGCCATGCTGCAGGCGCGCGCCGCGAGAAACCCGAGGCCCGAAGTCCAGGCCAGCAGGCCGGGGACGGAGACCAGCCCTCCGCCGATGCCGAAGAGCGGCGCGACGATGCCGGCGACGAAGCCGATGACGGCGATGTGCAACAGGCTCTCCGGCGTCGACGTGTAGTGCAGCGCTGTCGAAGAGAACGCGCCGCGCGCGTCGTCGTCGACGAGGAGGTGCGCCGCGACGGCGAGCAGGATCGCCGCGAACAGTGCCTTGAGCGCGATCGGCGCGACACGCTTCCCCACGGCGAACCCGAGGAGCGATCCGATCGTGCTGCCGGCGACCAGTGCCGCGGTCACGTCGAAGCGCAGGGCGGAGTCCGAGCGCATCAGCTCGAGCAGCGTGGCGGTGGTCGTCGAGGCCGAGACGAGCAGCAGCGAGTTCGCGACCGCCGTCCGCATCGGGAAGCCGTAGAGGAAGTGGAGCAGTGGAACGGCGAACACGCCGCCGCCGATCCCGCACAGCGTGCTGTACGCCCCGATCGTCGCGCCCAGCACGAACAGGATCGCGGGACGCGGTTTGCGCGGCGGGGTCGTGTTCACGGAAACGCGCTCACGGGTGCTGCCGCGCGAGATCGGCGAGGATCCGGCTCGACGAACGATCCTTCGCGTCGCCACAGATCGCGATCTCGATGCCGAGTTCGCGATCGATCGCGGCTTCCGGCACGGTTTCGGCCGTGTAGTCGGTGCCCTTCGCGTGCACGTCGGGCCGCAGCGCGCGCAGCGTGGCTTCCAGCGTGGGCTCGTCGAACGTGGTGACGAAATCGACGCTGCGCAGGCCGCCGACGATCTCGGCGCGCTCGAGCAGCGTAGCAACCGGGCGACCGGGACCCTTCAGCCCGCGCGCGGACGCATCGGAGTTCAACGCGACCACGAGGCAGTCGCCGCGCGAGCGCGCATCCGCCAGGTAGCGCACGTGTCCGACGTGCAGCAGGTCGAAGCAGCCGTTCGCCAGCACGATGCGCTGTGCGCGACCGGACGCGCGCAAGTCCGCGAGACGCAGTGCGAGCTCTCCGCGCTCGGTGATGTGCAGCGCGGGTTCCTCGCGCTCGGTGATGTGCAGCGCGGGTTCTTCGCGCTCGGTCTGGCGCGCAGGCGAGGGCGTTTCGTTCACGCGACCTCGGTCGCGCGTTGCACGGGCGCGGGCGCGCACGCGAGCGCCGCCGCGAGTTGGGCCGGCGAACAAGTCGCCGCACCCGATTCCATGACGACGACGCCCGAGGCCGCGTTCGCGAGCCGCATCGCGTCGCTGGGGTCGAGCCGCGCCGCGAGCGCCAGCGTGAACACTGCGGCTGCCGTGTCCCCTGCTCCGCACACGTCCGTGACCTCACCGTCGCCCGACGCCGCGATCCACAGACCTGCGTCGGGCACGCCCGCGCCGAACAGCGCCATGCCGAGGTTGCCGCGCGTGACGAGCAGCCAGCGAGATGCGAGGCGTGCCAGGAGCTCGCGCGCCGACTCGCGCACCGCGTGCTCATCGACGAGTTCGTCCACGGAACGCCGCACGAAAGCCGCCAATTCGCCCACGTTGGGCGTCAGCGCGCTCAGGGCCCCGGTGAAGTCGTCCAGCCCGCGGCGCGGGTCGAGCACCGCGATCCGACCGCGGTCCGTGAACGCGCGCGCCAGCTGCGCAGCTTCGCGCCCGACGATGCCGTACTCGTAATCGGACACGAGCAACGCGTCGAAATCGTCGATGCGCTCGCGCAGCGCGGCGATCGCCACCGACCGCGCCGCGGCCGGCAGCAGTTCGCTGGGCTCGCGATCGATGCGCAGGATCTGTTGCGGGTTGCGGCGCGGCTCCGCAGCCAGGATGCGCGTCTTCGTGGGCGTGGTCCAGCCCGGCACCGAGACGAGCGCGCCGGACTCGATGCGTCCCGCGTCGAGGGCCGCAGCCAGTTCGCGCCCGCTCGCGTCGCGTCCGACGGCGCCGAAGATCGCGACGTCGGCG
>JBBQCC010000390.1:0-3434 GCA_038318285.1 Planctomycetota bacterium
GACTCGAGGAACGGTTCCTGAGGCGCGATCACAAAGCCGCGCATGCCGGCCTCGGAATCGATCACGTCCGTCGTCACGAGATTGGCCGTGTAGAGGATCTGCTCGCTGCGGATCGACGCTTCGGCGTCGGACAGGGAATTCGTCAGGGCAGTGCTGACCACAATCGCCACGACCGCGACGAGCAGCAACGGAAGCAGCGTTCCGACAAGCAGAGCGCCTCGCAGGCGGAGTCGGACACGCGTCACCGTTCCAGCGTATCAACCGCCACCCGGCCCGTGTTCACTGCGAATTGATCTGCGCCCGAACCAGGTCCGCCGTCGTCTGTCGTCGCCCGTGGCACGCTACGGCCATCAATTGGTGTGGCCGTGACATGTCAGGCGTTCAGGAGACTGCTGCGATGGGACTGCTCGACGGCAAGAAGGCATTGATCTTCGGGGTTGCGAACGACCACTCGATCGCGTGGGGCATCGCTCGGGCGTTTTCCGAACAGGGAGCGTCCGTCGGGTTCTCGTCTGTCGAGTCGCTCATCGAGCGGCGCGTGCGCCCGCTCGCGGAGAGCATCGGCTCGACGTTCGTGGAAGCATGCGACGTGCAGGACGACGCACAGATCGCCCGCGTGTTCGAGGAGTGGTCGCGGCGCGAGGGGTCGCTGGACATCCTGGTGCACGCACTCGCCTTCGCGAAGCGCGAGGAGCTGGATGGCGAGTTCGCCGCGACGTCGCGCGAGGGCTTTCATCTCGCGCTGGACGTGAGCGCCTATTCGCTTGTCGCGCTGACCCGGGCGGCACGGCCGCTCATGGCCGACGGCGGCAGCGTGATGACGCTGACCTACTACGGCGCGGAGAAGGTCGTCGCCCACTACAACGTGATGGGTGTCGCCAAGGCCGCACTGGAGGCCTCGGTGCGCTACCTTGCCGCGGACCTTGGGCGAGAGGGCATTCGCGTGAACGCAATCTCGGCGGGCCCCATCCGGACCCTCGCGGCTGCCGGCATCAGCGGCTTCAAGTCGATGTACGGCGCGTTCGCGGATGTGACCCCGATGCGGAAGAACATCACGATCGAGGATGTCGGCGGCACGGCCGTCTACCTCGCCAGCGACCTCTCGCGGGCCGTGACGGGCGAGGTGGTGTACGTCGATGGCGGCTTCAACATCCTTGGCGTGCCCACGCCGGAGGGCTGACGGAGCACGGGGGCCCGTGCAGCCGGTGTCCGCGCGAACAGCGTCCGCGGATGATCAGGCTGCGGCGCCGGGGCCTCCGGATCGGAAGCGCGCGAAACGTGCGGGGAGCGTACGCAGCGCCCATGCGGCACCCACGACGTAGACCGCGGCGAGGGCAAGCTGGCCGAGGATCGTCTCGAGCGTCGGGTGCCAACCCGTCAACTCCGAGAGGAAGAGCGGCAGGGACGGCACTGAATCAAGGATCGTCAGCGGCACCACGCCCAGCTGCTGGAGCGAGCGCACCGCGTTTCCGACCATCGCGACGGACAGGATCATCAGCATCGCCACGGCGACGCTCAGGACCTGCTTCACCGGAATGCGCCGGCCGGCCCGGAAGACGAGCCACGCCACGACGAGCAGGACGCCCAGCGCGACCAGCGCACCGAGCGCGATCCACACCTCAAGGCCGCGCGCGAACGAGAGCAGCGCCTGGTAGAAGAGCGCGGTCTCGACGCCTTCCCTGAAGACCGAGGTGAAGCCGACCATGAAGAGCGCGACCGTGGAGCCGCTGCCCACCGCGACCGTGACGTTGGAGCGCACGAACTCTCGCCACCGCCGTTGGTCCAGCCGGGCAAGCAGCCAGAACGAGACATAGAAGAGCAGTGCGACGGCGACGACGGTCATGAGCGCCTCGAGGACCTCGCGCTGCACCGGCGCAACTTCCAGGAGGAACGAAAGGGCGAGGAACGTCAGGACGGAGGCCCCGATGCCTGCCGCGACACCCTGGAGCACCGGTCGTCGGTGCCGCAGTTCGCGCGTTGCGGCCAGCGACGAGAGCACGAATGCCACCACGAGCACCATCTCGATGCCCTCACGGAAGAGGATTGTGAACGCGTAGAGCGCGGCGAGGAACGGCGCAGCGAGGCCCGGCGTCGACATGGTGCGCTCCGCATCGTCCAGCTCGGCGTCCAGATTGGTCACCGCGGTGCGCACATCCTCAACTGGAGATGCGTTCTGGATCCGGCTCCTGACGGCGGCGAAGCCTTCTTCGAGACGGAGCGTCAGGCCCTCGTCGCGAACGCGCAGCGTGAGTTCCACCTGCTCGAAATGGTCGAGATAGGCGCTTCGCGCGGTGCTGAGTGCTTCGTCGGCACGGCCGTCTGCGTAGAGGGTCATGGACTGCGCGATGAGATCGCGCGACGCCTGGAGTTGCGTCAGGGCTGCATCGGGTTCGGCCGCCGAGACCGGCGCAGCGGACACGAACAGTGCCAGCAGCAGGAGCAGGGCAGCGACGACGCGGCGCATGGGTCTCGATGAACCTCGAACCGATGATTCCAGGTGAGCAGCCGGATCTGGCGAGCCGACCAGGGGAACCTGAAGTCAACCATACTTGCGCAATGCGTGCAAGCGCGCTTGCATGAACATCTCAGGGAGCCGGGAAGGGCCTTGAAAACGGCCCGACGGAATACTCTCGGGGAGTATCCGATCGTGATACTGTGGGGGAGTATGAACGCACCGACTTCCACCTCCCCCCCACCTCGTCCGGCGGCTGGCTCGACGACCTCAGAAGTGACGCTGCCCATCGCGGGCATGACATGCGCCTCGTGCGTGAACCGGATCGAGCGCTACCTGCGCAAGACGGAAGGCGTCCTTGAGGCGAGCGTCAACCTGGCCACGGAACGGGCGACTGTGGTGGTTGATCCCATGCGCGCCGGCCGTCTCGAACTCGTCGGTGCCGTCGAGGCGGCGGGCTATGACGTTCGCCCGGAGCCCGAGCCGTCGGCAGCGGGTCTCGCGGATGCGCCCTTCGCAGAAGATCTGGCGCGGGCCCGCGAGCAGCGTTCCCGTCTGGCCGGTGCCCTTGCTTCCATCGCGGTCGCGGTGGGACTGATGGTGGCGATGTTCTGGCCCCAGACCGTGATCCCGATGGAACAGATCAACTGGTTCGCGCTGTTGCCGGCCACCCTCGTGCAGTTCGGACCGGGCCGACAGTTCTACGCGGCCGCCTGGCGGGCGCTGCGGCATCGGACCACGAACATGGACACGCTGGTCGCCGTCGGCACCAGCGCCGCGTGGGCCTACAGCGTGTTCGTCACGTTCGCGCCGCGCGTCATCCACGAGGCTGGACTCCACCCCGAGACGTATTTCGACTCCTAGGCCGCGATCATCGGGCTGATCCTGCTGGGCCGCTGGCTCGAGGCCCGCGCAAAGGGTCAGGCGGCCAGCGCGATCCGTCGGCTCCTCGGCCTGCAGGCGCGCGCGGCTCACCTGCTCG
>JBBQCC010000391.1:0-3394 GCA_038318285.1 Planctomycetota bacterium
ATCGCGCGCCGATTGCGACGCGCATCGGTGGGGGCCGTCGCGCGCAAGCCCGACGCCGAGAAGGAGATCCAGCGCGACGCGGCCGATGCGTTGGCGCGTGAATCGCGCGCGGACCTCCTCGTGTGCGGCCACGTGCACGAATTCCGCGACCAGACGCTGGCCGGCGGAGCACGCTGGATCGTCCTCGACGCGTTCGGGGGCGCGCGCGACGCGCTGATCCTGTCGGATCGGGCCGTCGTGGCGCTCTCCGCGCGCGACGTGGCGGGCCGCGATTGCGCGAGCCTCGCCGTCCCGTAGAATCGAAGGACGGCATGATCCTCGCCATCGATGGTCCCGCGGGCGCGGGGAAGAGCACGGTCGCCCAGGAGTTGGCGCGCGAGCTGGGCCTCACCTTCCTCGACACGGGCGCGATGTACCGCGCGGTGACGTGGATCGCGCTCGAGCACAGCGTCGATCCGCACGACGAGGTCGGCTGCGCCGCCGTCGCGCGCTCGATCCGCATCGATTTCGGCGCCGACGGCAAGGTGCGCGTCGACGGCCGCGCGGACGAGGCCGCCATCCGTTCGAAGACCGTGACCGCCGCGGTCAGCCACGTGTCCGCGCATCCCGCGGTGCGGCGCGTGATCGTGCCGATGCAGCGCGAGGAAGCGCGCCGCCGCCACGGCGTGGTCGCGGAGGGCCGCGACGTGGGCTCGGTCGTGTTCCCGAACGCCGATTTCAAGTTCTACTTGGACGCCAGCGCAGAAGTGCGCGCCGCGCGACGCGCGAAGGAGATCGGACGGCCTGACCTATACAACGAGATCCTGCTGGCCATGCGCGAGCGCGATCGCCTCGACATGACGCGCGCCGATTCTCCGCTCGTGCGCGCTGACGACGCGATCGTCGTGCACGCGGACGACCTCGATGCGGCCGGCGTGGTCAAGATCATGCTGAACCGCGTGAAGGCCCGCGCGCGCGCCTGAGCGAACTGGGGGCCCCGCGTCGGTGTCGGGCCCGGTCGAGGTCGAGACGCCGTGAACCGGGCGCACGCGTCGACTCGCCATTCTTCGGACTCGGCTGCGGCGCGTTCGGTGCGTAGGATTCGCGCCCAGGAATCGTGCGTGTGTCCGACGAAGCCAAGACCAAGTCCGGCGAGCCCCGCCCCGAGCGCACGCGAATGCGCGGCGCAGATCCGGCGCGCGACGAGCCGATCATCGCGCACAAGACGCTCGTCTACCGGCTGTGCAGCATCACTTCGTGGCTGTACACGAAGATCTGGCACCGGCTCGAGGTGCGCGGCGTCGAAAACATCCCGAAATCGGGTGCCGCCGTCCTCGTCAGCAACCACCAGTCGCACACGGACATCCTGATCTACGGCGGTTGCGTACCGCGGCACGTGTCGTTCGTCGCGCGCGACACGCTGGCCGATCAGGCTTGGCTCGCCTACGTGATGCACCAGTGCGGCGCGGTGCTGATCCAGCGCGGCGCGAGCGATCGCAAGGCGTTGCGCGCGATGGCGCAGCACCTCGCGGCTCAGGACATCGTGGCGGTATTCCCGGAGGGGACGCGAACGGACGACGGATCCCTGAAGGAGTTCAAGGGCGGCGCGGTGCTGACCGCACGACTCGCGAAGGTGCCGCTGATCCCGGCCGGGATCTCGGGCGCGTTCGAAGCGTTTCCGCGCGGCGTCTCGTTCCCGCGCCCGAAGAAAATCCGCGTTGCGTTCGGTGCGCCGATCGACAGCGCGCTGCCGGACGCGCAAGAACGGCTCGTCGCCGCCGTGTCCGCACTGAGCGGCGCGGCGCCGTATGTGCCGCCGGCGGCACGCGACGCGTCGCACGGATCCTGATCGTCGGACGAGGGCCGGACCGCGAAAACCCCCGGCCGAACTTACCTGGCTCCGTACGGGGTTTTCGCGGTTCAGCGTCCCCAGCGCGACACGCTCGGCAGGCAGCGGTACAGCACGGCGTGGTACGCGCGTCGCGGCATCACGCGGCGCAGCATCGAGAACAGGAATGCGTCGGGAGTTCCCGACATGCGCAGGGGCGGCGAGCGCATCGTCAGCGCGCGCTCGACCCGGCGCGCGACGAAGTCGGGTCCGGCGCGCGACCAGGCCATCAGCTGCGCGACGAACGGGCCCATGTGTTCGTAGTGGGCGTGATAAGGATCGTCCGCGGCGCGCAGCGAGCGCGCGCTGTCGGCGGTGAACACGGTGTTCTCGAACGAAGTGGAATGGATGAACCCAGGTTCCAGCAGCGTCACGAACACGCCGAACGGCCTCACCTCGTACCACAACGATTCGCTGGCGCCTTCGAGCGCGAACTTCGACGCGGCGTACACGGCCATCGTCGGCATCGCCATCATCCCGCCGACGGACGACACGTTCACGATGCGGCCGCTGCGGCGCGCGCGCATGCCCGGCAGCACCAGACGAACGAGCTCCATCGGCGCGAGGAAGTTCACGTCCATCTGGGCCAGCCGCTCGTCGTCCTGGACGTGTTCGAGGACGGAGCGGTAGGCGACACCGGCGTTGTTCACGAGCGCGTCGATCCGGCCGAACCGTGCCAGGGCGCGCTCGACGGCGGCGCGACGTTGGAGAGCATTCGTGACGTCGAGCGGCAGGATCTCGAGACGCTCGCCGGGCGCGAATCCGGCCTCGTGCAGCCGATTCAGCGATTCGGCGCGCGCGCTGAGCACGACGCGCCAGGGCCCGCGCACCAGCCGGCGGGCCAGCGCGAGGCCCAAACCGCTGCTCGCCCCAGTCAGGAAGACGACCGGAGGACCCGCGGGATCCGCGTCGGCGGAAGGGCTCACGGCCCTCGATCCTACGCCGTGTGGCTGCTGCAGGTTGCGTCCGGGAGGTTGCGCCGGCGAGGGGGCGGCCGCTACCTTGTCGCGCTTCGCTCGCTGTCCCGGCGAGCCCCGGCGGCCCATTTCGGGCCTCCGTGGAACCACAGACCTCTAGAAAGACTGACTGTTCATGGCGCCCGCCTGGACCCGCATCAAGCAATTCGAGATCGACCCGGCTGAACTGGAATCGAAGATCCAGTCCGCGCTCGGTGGGATCACCCTCGAGCACTTCGAGGAACGACTCACCAGCTCGATCAAGGACATCAAGCCCGGATCGATCGTCCAGGCCACCGTCGACTCGGTCGACGAGCGCACCGGAACCGTCGTCATGGACGTCGGCGGCAAGTCCGAAGGCCAGATCCCGATCGCCGAGTTCGGCGAAGTCCTGCCCAAGATGGGCGAGACCTACGAGGTCTACTACGAGGGCCTCGACGACTCCGACACGGCGATGCTCTCGAAGCGTCGCGCGGATCGTCTGCGCGCTTGGGAGCGCGTCTCCAGCAAGTACAACGAAGGCGACGAGATCCAGGGCATCTGCACCCGCAAGATCAAGGGCGGCCTGCTC
>JBBQCC010000392.1:0-3392 GCA_038318285.1 Planctomycetota bacterium
GTGATCCGCGCCGCGGCGGCAGCGCGGGCGTGACGGACGGTTGATCGGAATTCGCACAGCGCCATGCCCGAACGCTTCGAACTCGTGTGCCCGTTCCAGCCGATGGGGGACCAACCCGCGGCGAACGAGAGCCTCTCGCGCGGCCTGATCGCGGGCGCGGCGCACCAGACGCTGCTCGGCATCACCGGATCCGGCAAGACGTTCACGATGGCGGCGACCATCGAGCGCGTGAACCGGCCGACGCTGGTGCTGTCGCCGAACAAGACGCTCGCCGCGCAGCTCTTCTCGGAGTTCAAGGAGCTGTTCCCGCACAACGCGGTCGAGTACTTCGTCAGCTACTACGACTACTACCAACCCGAAGCGTACGTGGCCTCGACGGACACGTTCATCGAGAAGGACGCCAGTCGGAACGAGGGCATCGAGCGTTTGCGCAACTCGGCGACGCGCAGCCTGCTGCAACGCCGCGACGTGATCATCGTGGCCTCCGTGTCGTGCATCTACGGCCTGGGCAGCCCGGAGAACTACGCCGGAATGGCGCTCACGCTCGCGCGCGGCCAGAGCATCGAGCGCGAGGACCTACTGCGCTCCCTCACGCGCATGCAGTACGCACGCAACAACACCGACTTCCGCCGCGGCACGTTCCGCGCGCGCGGCGACGTGATCGAAGTCTTCCCGGCGTACGAGGAGGACCGCGTCATCCGCATCGAGATGTTCGGCGAAGAGATCGAGTCGCTGGTCGAGGTCGATCCCTTGCGCGGCGAAGTCCTGGGCGAGCACGAGAAGATCACGATCTTCCCAGCCAATCACTACGTCGCGCCGGCCGAGCGCCTGCACAAGGCGATCGAGAGCATCGCGGTCGAGTTGGACGAGCGCCTGGAGGTCCTGCGCGGCCACAAGCGCTTGCTCGAGGCCCAACGGCTCGAGCAGCGCACGCGTCACGACCTCGAGATGCTCAAGGCGACCGGCGTGTGCAACGGCATCGAGAACTACTCGCGCTACATGGACGGCCGATCGGCGGGCGAGTCGCCGTTCACCCTCCTCCACTATTTCCCCGAGGACTGGGTCGTGTTCGTGGACGAGAGCCACGTCTCCATCCCGCAGGTCGGCGCGATGTTCAAGGGCGACCGCGCGCGCAAGGAGACGCTGGTCGAGCACGGATTTCGGCTGCCCAGCGCGCTCGACAACCGACCGCTGCGCTTCGACGAGTGGGAGAAGCTGACGCGGCAGGTCGTGTACGTGTCCGCGACGCCCTCGAAGTACGAGATCCAGCACAGCGAAGGCCGCGTCGCCGAGCAGGTCGTGCGCCCCACGGGTCTGCTCGACCCCGAGATCCAGGTGCGTCCCGCGCGCACGCAGGTCGACGACCTCTTGCACGAGATCCGGCGCGTCGTCGCGGCGGGTTGGCGCGTGCTCGTCACGACGTTGACGAAGCGCATGTCCGAGGAGTTGACGACGTACTACGCCGAGCTCGGCGTGCGGGTGCGCTACCTGCACTCGGAGATCGACGCGATCGAGCGCGCCGCGATCCTGCGTGACTTACGGCTGGGTGAATTCGACGTGCTCGTCGGCATCAACCTGTTGCGCGAAGGCCTCGACCTGCCCGAGGTCGCGCTGGTCGGCATTCTGGACGCGGACAAGGAGGGTTTCCTGCGCTCGACGACGTCGCTGATCCAGACTTGCGGACGCGCGGCGCGCAACGTCGAGGGCCGCGTGATCTTCTACGCGGACAGGATCACCGACTCGATGGCGACAGCGATCGGCGAAGTCGAGCGTCGGCGCAAACGTCAGGTCATCTACAACGCCGAGCGCGGCATCACGCCCAAGACCATCCTGAAGCCGATCCGCGATTCGATCGAGTCGCTGTACGAGATGGACTACGTCGAGGTCGCCGAACTGCCCGAGGACGGCGGCAAGGGCTCGCGCAAGAAGGGCGGATCGCGCGGCGACGATCTCGACGACGCCTGGAGCTGGCCGGCCGAGAAACTGCGCGGCGAGATCGAGAAGGTGCGCGCGGACATGCTGCACTCCGCGCAGGAGCTGCGCTTCGAGGACGCCGCGAAGTCGCGCAACCGCCTGCAGAAGCTGGAGACGATCTTGCTCAAACGCTGAGCTGCGCGGCCGCGCCTGACATGCTCGTCGGAAAGCATTCCGGGCCCCGAGGCGTCGCGCCTCTGGGCCCGGAGTGTGTCGCGGTCCTGCACCTCCGCGGGACCTGTCTCGCGGCCGTTACTTGCCCTTGGCGCCGCGCAGCATCGCCGCGGCCCGTTCGGCAGCGCGCGTGCCCTTGTGCTTCTCGACGACGTCTTGGAACTTGGCCTTGGCTTTCGTCGTGCCGAGCTTGGCGGCCATTTCTTGGGCGCGCGCGAACGCTTCGGCACCGGCGATCTCCTTGGCGAGCGTCTCGTCGCCGCGGATGTCGGCGGTGCGCTTTTTCGCCGCATCGCCGACCGGTTGGTTCGAGAACTCCTTCGCCAGCGCGTCGAGGACGAGCAACCCGTTGAGCACGTCGCGCGATGCGACGAAGCCCTCGGCCTGCTTGTTCAACAACGCGACGTGTTCCTCGATCGCGCCGATCAGCGTGGCGATCTCGGGCTTCTCGTCGTCCGTCGTCTTCGCGTCGGCCTCCAGCGCGCGCAGCGCCGTGAGTGCTTTGCCCGGATTGCCGCCTTCCATCGATTTCGCGGGCGCGGCGAGGCGACCCTTCGCCTCCGTCTCGACCGGGATGGCGAGGAAGTTCGTCGAGCGCTTCTTGGCGCCCTTCAGGGCGTCCTTGACCGTGCCCTTCGACAGCGAGTACGGGCTGCCCGACCACGCGACCTTGCCCTGCGTGTCGATCAGCACGCTGTGCGGGATGCCCTCGACACCGTAGAGACCGCTGGCCGTCGAGCCCGCCGCGACGGGGATGGTGATCCCCATCGAGTCGAGGTAGTCCGCGACCAGCTCATCCGTCTCGTCGGAGACGGCCAGGACCACGAGGCCCTGCGCTGCGAATTGTTCGTTCAGTTCCTGGAGGTGAGGCCACGCCCCACGGCAGGGGACTCACCAAGTGGCCCAGAACTCCACGAGGACGGCATTGCCGCCCAGGTTCGCGATCTCGAGCGGGCGGCCGATGTGGTTGAACCACGTGCGCGCGTTCAGCGCCGGGGCCTCGGTGCCGACTGCGAGGTCTTCGAGCACGGGGCTCGGATAGCTCGAGGCGCCGAGTGCGGCGATCGCGACGAAACCGATGGTGAGCAGGGTCTTCATGCGGGAAACTCCGGGTCGGGACTGCCCGCGAGCATACACGTCGCCGCGCGGGTCCAACACGGGTCGAAGGCGGGATCCGCGGGCGGGGGGGGGCGGAACCGGATCGGCGGCGGTACGGCGGGCCTTCCGTGCTCCAGGATCGCGGC
>JBBQCC010000393.1:0-3377 GCA_038318285.1 Planctomycetota bacterium
CGGCGTGCTCGGCGTCCTGGTACACGTGGCACCCAAGGATCACGGGCAATTCAGCCACCGTGTGGTGCTCGCGGATCCGACGGCACAGTTCGAATCCGGTGTGGCCCTCGAGCAGCACGTCGAGGACGAACAGCGTCGGCTTCGCGCCGTGTAGCCAGCTCAGCGCCTCCGCGGCACTGGGCGTCGCGCGGACCTTCCAACCCGCGCGTTCGAAGGCAGCGCGCCGCGGCGCGGCGCTGGTCTGCGTGTCGTGGACGAACCAGATCTCGTGCATGCGATCCCTCTCCATCAAGCCTTCCATGCGCGCTCGATCTCGCGCGCGTTCGTGCGGCCCGCGTCCACGAGACGCCGCGCCCGAGTGCGCAGGTCCGTGAATCCGAGGGTCTGTGCCGCCGCGCGAATCCCGTCGGCGTCGAGCCCGCGGGTGAGCTGCGTGCGCAGCGGACCGTGCAGGTCGAGCAGCTCGGCGCAGGTCGCCGTCCCGGCGCAGCCCGTACCCGAGCACGCGGTACACGACGCGACGTCGGCCTCGACGCCGTGGCAAGCTTCGCAGGTCGTACGGACGCTGCGCGCGGCGAGCGTGCCGAGGCACACGGCGGCGGCTCCCGTCGGGTCCTCCGCGTTGCGCAGCATCGCCGCGAGCGCGGCCGAACCATCGCGCGCCTCCACGTGCGCGACGACGAGCGTTCCAGCGCGCGCGAGGTCGACGGCGGCGTTCCAAGCCGCGGATCCCGCGAGCGCACCGAACTCGACCACGTCCGGCGCCTGCTCCGCGATCATGCGCAGGTCCTCCGCGATCCCGCGCCTTGGATCGCGCCGCACGACGACCGAACCGGGCGCACGCACCAGGGACGCGTCGGACTGGTAGACGCGACGACCGGCGCTGGCAGCGCGCACGGCGCACTCGCCCGCCAGGGTGCTGGTGTGCGCCCGCGTGGAGCCGACGACGAGCAAGAGACCGCTCTCCGCGGTCAGCCACGAGTCGAGGATCGCGTGTTCGGCAGCCTCCAGCGGCAGATCCTCGACCCGCAGGTTGGAGCCCAGCGCACGCAGCGCGACACGGGTGCAGGGTCCAAGGACGCTCTCGAGCGTCGCGACCTCGATCGCGAGCGACTCACCGTCCAGGTCGATCGTCCCGCCCGCGAGGCGCAGGAGTGCGCGCGTGCAGGCGTCGGCCCACTCCAGCGCCAACAGCGCGGCCGACGTGCGCTTGCCGACGACGCGGAAGGACATCTCGGCGCCGCGTTCCGTGCACTCGACGTGGAAGGACTCGGCTCCGATCGTGCAGGCCTCGCGCAGCGCGGCGCGCACCAGCAGCTCGGCCGCCTCATCGGGGCCCGACTCGGGCAGCGGACCGCGCACGAGCGTGAAGCGCGGAGCATCGGCCGACGTCGACGCAGCGACCGCAGCGCGCGGATAGACGCGGCCCACGGCGTCCAGGATGCGTTCGGGATCGGCGTGGACGGCGAATACCGGCTCGCCCAACGCGACCGCGATCGCCGCGACGTCGTACTCCTCGGACGGATCCTCCATCGCCACGGTGATCCGACCGGCGACGCGGTGCACGGCGACGGCCACGAACTGGCGCGCCATGGACTCGGGCAGGAGGCGCGCGACGTCGAGCTCGACGAGCCCCGGCGTGAGGTTCAGGCAGTGGATGCGACCCTGCGAGCGCAAGGCAGTCGCGAGGTCCTGCTGCGTGACGAGGTGCAGTGCGACGAGCGCTTGACCCAACTTGAGTCCGCGCTCCTCGCGGTAGGCCAGCGCGGCTTCGAGTTCCTCGCGCGAGAGTTTTCCCTCGGCCAGGAGCAATTCGCCGAGTTGGGAGCGGCGCACGAGGGTCGGTGTGTTCGACATGGGGTCCAGCGCGCCGCATCGGGCACATGGGCGGTATCGGAAAGGACTTCCGCGCAGGTTGAGCCTCGTGTCGATTCCCCTTCTGGATGTGGGCCTCGATGCGGGCCTCGCCGCACGGCAGGCGCACGGGCTATCCTTCCGGCGACTCGTCTCGGGCGCCCCCTCGAGTCGACGGCCACCGTCCCGCATGCCTCCCCCGCCGAACGAGACGGCCCCCGCCGCACCGCCCGAGCGACGCCGCCCCGCCGTCGTCGTGACGGTCCCGACGTTCAACGAATCGGGCAACATCGAGGTCTTGCTGGACGAACTCCTGGCTCTCGGACCGGGCTTCCACGTGCTCGTCGTGGACGACGACTCGCCCGACGGGACGTGGCGGATCGTGGGCGAGCGCGCGGCCAAGGATCCGCGCGTCGAGCTCATGCGCCGTGTGACAGACCGCGGGCGCGGGCGCAGTGGACGCGACGGTTTCGTACGCGCCCTCGCCATCGGCGCACCCGTCATCGTCGAGATGGACGCGGACCTCTCGCACCAACCCAAGTACATCCCGGACATGATCCGTCGACTGAACGGCGGGCCTACGCCCGTCGGCCTCGTCCTCGGCTCGCGCGCGACGGCCGGCGGCAAGGACGCCGACCGCGGCATCGCGCGTCGGATGATCACGAAGGTGGCCAACGTGTACATCCGCGTCGTGCTGGGCGTGCGCGTGCGCGACTGCAACTCCGGGTTCCGCGTCTGGAAGCGCGAGACGCTGGCACGCATCCGCGTCGGCGAGGCCTTTTCGGCCGGCCCGGCGATCGTTCAGGAACTCCTCTTCAAGACGGCGCACGCTGGGATCGGGATCGCGGAGGTGCCGATCGAGTTCCAGAACCGCCTGCACGGAGAATCCACGCTGACCATCGGCAAGCTGCTCACGGGGTACTTCACCGTGCTCAAGCTGCGCTTCCTGAGCATCGTCGGACGCATCTAGCCTGCCGTGAGATTCCGCATCCCCATCGGACTCGCCTTCGCCTGCATCGCGTACGTCGTGCTGCGCGCGCTGATCGTCACCACGAACTTCGAGTCGGTGGCGTTGCCGATGTACGAGCTGTACCCGATGGGGACGATGGCCGAGCTCAGGCTACGCGGCCTCGACTTCCCGCTGCGGTACTTCTACGACAACGCCGCCGGTCAGATCCTGATGGGGTTCCTCACCGTGCCTGCGTTCGCGGTGTTCGGTTCCAGCTACTTGGCGCTGAAGCTGCTGCCGGCGCTGCTCGGGCTGTCGACGCTGGCCGTCGTGTGGGCGCTCGTGAACCGACACTTCTCGAGGCGCGCGGCCAACATCGCCGCAGCACTCTTCGCCGTCGGGCCGCCGACGCTCACGAAGTACTCGGTGATCAACTCGGGGAACCACTTCGAAAACCTGTTCTTCACGAGCGTCGCGCTTCTCCTGGCGTTCCGCTGGTTCGCGAGCACCTCGAAGTCGCGCGGCGGCTTGTTCGCCTATGCATTCGCTTGCGGATTCGCGCTGTTCGTGTTCC
>JBBQCC010000394.1:0-3371 GCA_038318285.1 Planctomycetota bacterium
GTGACGCTCTGCGGGATCGGCGTGCCGTAGACGTACGTCAACACGGCGACGGCGGTCACGCCGACGACGACGATCGGCACGGTGAAGCGGACCAGATCACGCGGCTTGCGCGCCTGCGTCGCGAACAGGATTCCCGCCAGCAGCACGCCTTCGGGTCGGACGAGGCACGTCGCCGACGCCAACCAACCGCCCAGGTTCGCGCGGCGCGCGTCGATCGCGACGCAGGCACCGAGGGCGCATACGAGAAACAGCGGCGATTCCATCCCGCCGACGCTGATGCGTGCCAATTCCGGCAGCGCTGCGAGTCCGAGGACGGCTGCGCTGGCCGCGACGGGTCGGCGTCGCAACATGCTCACGAGGAGCATCGCCGAAACGACGTCGCAGGCGATGTCGAACCCGAGGGACGCGCCCACCAAGTCGAAGCCCAGGAACGCGAACGCCGCCATCACGAGCGAGTACAGGACCGTCGTCGTGCCGAGGATCGGCTCCCACGCCGCGCCCGCGTTGAAGACCAGTCCGTTCCCGGCCGCGAGGTTCGACGCGTACCGGTACGTGATGAACGCGTCGTCGTACGTCGGGCACGCGCGGACGGCCGCGCAGCGACACGCGACCAGGGCAGCGAGGAGGAACGCGATCTGGAGAGCGCTGAGACGCTGGCCGCGGGACTCGGGCGTCATGAAGTGTCGTGCATCGGCACCGCGCGGGCGCCGAATGGAGGCGGAGTCTACGCCGCGCGTGCGCCTGGGTCTCGTGTTCCTCCGACCCGGGAATCGATGGCCGGAGCCGGCGCCGGACGGCGAACCGCTCGCGGGCCCGTCACTGTCGGCCGGCCAACGCCCCCTCTCGCGCAAGGGCGATGCGCGTGGTTCACTGCGCCGATGCGTTGTGCGCGTCCTCCGGCGGCCCATGCCCTCGTCGTCGCCGCGGTCTGCGCGATCGTCGCGACCTGCGCGCGTCCGGCTGTTGCCACGAGCAGCATCCAGGACGAATCCCCGGCCTCGAAGAGCGCTCTCGAGCGCGATTTCGACACCGTCCTGCTCGTCAGCGTGGACGGCCTGCGCAGCGACGCGCTGATCGCCGAGCCGGGTGCGCTGCCGGCGTTCGATCGCTTGCGCCAAGGCGTGGGCACGCTGAACGCGCGCGCGGATCCGGATCACACGATCACGCTGCCGAATCACACGTCGATGATCACCGGGCGCCTCGTCGACGGTGCTGGCGGCCACCACTGGATTCGCAACGACGAGGTCCTGGACGGTGTCACGATTCACGAGATCGCCGGCGCGTACGTGCCGAGCGCGTTCGACGTCGCGCACGATCGCGGAGCGTGGACCGCGATCTTTGCCGGCAAGCCGAAGTTCCACCTGTTCGACGACTCGTACGACGCCGCGCGCGGCGCCACAGACGCGCTGCCGCCCGACGACGGCCGCGACAAGATCGACCGCTACTTCATGGATCCCGATCCGCGGGCGCTCGCCGACGCACTGATCGAGGAGCTGACGCGCGCCAACGCGCACACTAAGCGTTTCTTTTTCGTGCACTTCGCCATCACGGACCTGACCGCGCACGCGAAGGGCTGGGACGTGACGCCCGGCTCGGCGTACATGAAGGCCGTCGGCGCGGTCGACGTCGCGCTGGGCCGCATCCTCGATCGCGTCGAGGGCGACGCTGCGCTGCGCGGAAAGACTGCAATCGTGCTGACCGCCGACCACGGCGGCGGCGCACCGCTGCGCCATCACGACCAAGCGCACATGTGGGTCGACTACGTGATCCCGTTCCTGGTGTGGACCGGCGGCGGTCCGCCGACGGACATCTACGCGGCGAACGCGACGACACGCCTCGATCCGGGCCTGGGACGGCCACGTCCGGGCGACGGCAAGTTGCCCGCGGTGCGTAACGCCGACGCCGGCAACCTGGTCTTGGATCTGCTGGGATTCCCGCCGGTTCCCGGCTCGACGGTGAACGCCGCGCAGGACTTGCGCGCCGTGTCGCCGACGGAGCACTGAGAGCGCGTGAAGTCATCGAGCCGACGCGCTCTCCACAGCTCGTGGTGCTGCTCCGCAGCGCGAGAGTTCGTGAAGACGCCGGCGGTACGAGCGTGCAGGATTCCGCGGCTCCGCTCCACCGCGCACGGGGCCGTCCGAGCATCGAGCCGACGAACTCACGTGACCTCCGCCACGCGTGAGGACGTGAACACATTCCCCGCGGCGAGCGCGACACGATGACCGCCGGCGTCGGACGCCTCGCACCCAGTCCGACCGGACACCTGCACCTCGGCCACGCGCGCAGCTTCCTCGTCGCCTGGTGGCACGCGCGATCACGCGGCGGTCGCATCGTGCTGCGCATCGAAGACCTCGACGTCGAGCGCGTGAAACCCGGCCTCGTCGAGTCGACGCTCACCGACCTCGCGTGGCTGGGCCTCGACTGGGACGGCGAGCCGGTGGTGCAATCGCACACGCGCTCACGCATCGACGACGCCGCCGACAGTTTGCTCCGCCGCGGCCTGGCCTACCCCTGCACGTGCACGCGCGCCGAGATCGCGACCGCCGCCAGCGCACCGCACGCCAGCGAACCGACCACGCGCTATCCGGGCACGTGCCGCGGCAAGTGGCGCACGCTGGCCGAAGCCGAGTCCGCGACCGGTCGCAACGCGTGTCTGCGCTTCATCGTTCCGCCCGGCCCCGTCGAGATCGAAGACGGTCTGCACGGCCGCGTCACGTTCCACGTCGCTGAGCAGGTGGGCGACTTCCCGATCGTGCGCCGCGCCGGCAGCCCCGCGTACCAACTGGCCGTCGTCGTCGACGACGCGCACCAAGGCGTGACCGAGATCGTGCGCGGCGACGACCTCCTCGAGAGCGCCGCACGCCAAGCGCTGCTGCAGGACGCCCTCGGTCTGCCCCGTCCCCGCTGGTGGCACATCCCGCTGGTCACCGACGCCACCGGGCGAAGGCTCGCGAAACGCAGCGACGACGTGTCGCTCGCCAGGCTGCGCGCCGCGGGCCTCGACGCCCTGACCCTCGCGGCATGGATCGCACGCAGGTCGGGCATGCCCGGCGCCGAGCCCGCGCTCGCGCACGATTTCGCAGCGGATTTCCGCATGGATCGCCTGCCGCGCGAGCCGGTGGCCCTGACCGCGGACGACTGGAGCGAGCTCGGAATCCCCGCCCCGCCCGCCGCCCCGAGCTAGGAAGCCGTTTCCACTCCACTCGCAGGCAGGCGCGTTCCGATGGGGTGCGGGACGCGGTGCCGCTTGACTCAGGCGGCGCGGCGAGTACCTTTCCGCGTCCACACGTTCCCCGATAGCTCAATGGTAGAGCATGCGGCTGTTAACCGCAGGGTTGTAGGTTCGAGCCCTACTCGGGGAGCCATCTCGC
>JBBQCC010000395.1:0-3342 GCA_038318285.1 Planctomycetota bacterium
CGTTCCGCGGGGGGACGGAATCGACCGGCAGTGTGTGAATCCGCACGCCTTAGCCCGCTCTACCCCTCGATCGAACGAGCGTTTACCGCACACCTGGGTCGCGATTTCCGGCCAGCGGCGGAACACCCTGCGTGGTAAAGACTTCCAAGTGCAGCAGGAGTCGTGCGAAAGAGCACGGTGGATGCTCGATAGGCCGTCAGCGAGCAATCCCGCACACCCCGGGCCGCCGGGTCGACAGCCGACGGCGGGCCTCGGCCTCGGCGCCCCGATCCAACCGGACGTCCCGAACCGCTCGCGGCATCGACCTTCCCGAACTCGCGGGAGTGCACACGAGTCTCACGGTGCGACCCCGGGCCAGCCCCCGACGGCACAGTCGTGGGCGCGGTCGGAATCGCGTGCTGCGAGAGCCAGGTGTCAGGCGCAAAACGTAACTCCGGCGCTGCGCAGACGGCGCCGCACGCGTGCGCTCGCGCTGCGTGCTCGTAGCACGTGGACGCGAGGATCCGCGCGTCACCGCGCGGCAACCGGACTCGCGATTCGCTTGTCGTAGAGGGGCGGCGCCTTCGCCGATTTGCACGAATTCCAGGCCGTTTCGCGCAATCGCCGCGGGGCCCAGTTCCAAAGATGCGAGCCGCGCATCCGCTCGTCGCGTGCGGCACCAAGGCCATTCGGCGTGGGTCTTGCTAAAACGTGTGGATGCGGACGCGAACCACCGGTGCGCGCGAGACGGAATCCGACTCGCTCGCCGCACGCTTCGAGCGCACGCGGCAGGCGACGCTCGATCTGTGCCGGCCGCTTGCCGTCGAGGACCACGTGGTGCAGTCGATGCCCGACGCGAGCCCGACGAAGTGGCACCTCGCGCACACGACCTGGTTCTTCGAGGAGTTCATCCTGCGACCCGCCGGGCGCCAGGCGGGCGGCGACGAACGCCTGCGCTACCTGTTCAATTCGTACTACCACTCGGTCGGCGAGATGTACCCGCGCGCCTCGCGCGGAATCCTGAGCCGTCCCACGGTCGCGGAAGTGCTCGAGTACCGCGCACGCGTCGACGAAGCCGTGGTCACGCTGCTCGCCTCGCCGGAAGGCGCGGAGGAGCTTCGGCCCGTCGTCGAGCTGGGCTTCGCGCACGAAGAGCAACACCAGGAACTGATCCTGACCGACATCCTGAACGCCTTCGCGTGCAACCCGCTGCGACCGACCTACGCACTGCTGCCGCCTGCGCCCGCCGCGACCGAGCGCGCGATCCACTACACACCGTTCCCGGGCGGCATCGCGCGCATCGGACACGACTTCAGCCGCGAGACCTCAACTGGGTTCGCTTTCGACAACGAGGGCCCGGCGCACGACGCGCTCCTGCAGCCCTACGTTCTGGCCGATCGCCCCGTTTCGAACGGCGAATACCGCGAGTTCGTGCGCGCCGGCGGGTACAGCGAATCCGCGCTGTGGCTCTCGGACGGTTGGGCCGTCGTGCAGCGCGAAGGCTGGACGCGGCCGATCTACTGGAGCGCAGGCCTCGACTCGCAGTTCAGCCTGCACGGCGAGATCGCGGCGCGCGACGCCGATCCTGTCTGCCACGTCAGCTACTACGAAGCAGACGCTTTCGCGCGCTGGTCGGACGCGCGCCTCCCGACGGAATTCGAATGGGAGCGTGCTGCCGCGTCCACCTTCGCGGATCGCTCGAAGTCGGACGGATCCGTGCGACTTCCCGTCGCTGCGCCGGAGACTGCGGGGAATTTGCACTACGGTCAGGTGTGGGAGTGGACGCAGTCGCCGTACCTCCCCTACCCCGGCTTCCGCACCTCGAACCGCGGGCTCGGTGAATACAACGGCAAGTTCATGATCAATCAACTCGTGCTGCGCGGAGGTTCGGCACTCACGCCGCGCGGACACACGCGCGCGACCTACCGCAACTTCTTCCCGCCGCCCGCGCGCTGGCAGATGAGCGGCTTGCGACTCGCCCGCGACCGCTGAATCGAGGAACCGGATCCATGGACGAAACCAGCCGCGCCTCGACGCAGAGGAAGCCGCCCGAGGAGCCGCGCGCCGTGACTGCGACGCCGCGACAGATCGCGGACGTGCTCGCGGGCCTGCGCGCCTCGCCGAAACGCCTGCCGACGAAGTACCTGTACGACGCCGAAGGTTCACGGCTGTTCGAGCGGATCTGCGAGCTTCCCGAGTACTACCCGACGCGCACCGAGACCGCGATCCTGCGCAGCCACGCTGGCGACATCGCGGCGATGACGGGACCCGACGCCGTGTTGTTGGAACTGGGCAGTGGCGCGAGCGTGAAAACGCGCATCGTGATCGAGAAACTGGAGCGCCAGGTCGCGTACATGCCCGTGGACATCTCGCACAGCGCGCTCGACGCCGCGACGACGCGCCTCCGCCTGTGGAAGCCCGACCTCGAGATTCTGCCGGTGTGCGCCGACTTCACGCGCCCGTTCCCGATGCCCAAGCCGCGCCGCGAACCCGCCAGCACCCTCGTCTTCTTCCCCGGGTCGACCGTGGGCAACTTCGAGCCCGCCGCGGCACGCGCGTTGCTCGCCGACGTCCGCCAGAGCGCGGGGTCGAAATCGTCTCTCGTGATCGGCGCGGATCTGGTCAAGGACCCGGACGTGTTGGTGCGCGCGTACGACGACGCGCAGGGGGTGACGGCCGCGTTCGACTTGAACCTGCTGCGGCGACTCAATCGCGAGCTGGACTCGAATTTCGATCTCGCCGCGTTCCGCCATGTGGCGGTGTGGAATGCCGAGCGTTCGCGCATCGAGATGCACCTCGTCAGCACGCGTGCCCAAGCCGTCCGCGTGAGCACCGAAATGATCGAGTTCGCGGCGGACGAGCACGTCGTCACCGAGTTCAGCCACAAGTACACCGTGGCCGGTTTCGTCGAGCTCGCGCGCACGAGCGGATGGGAGGTCGTTCGCACGTGGACCGACGACCGCAATCTCTTCAGCGTGCACTACTGCCGCGCCCTCCCGCTCGCGGACGAGGGCTGACATCCAGCGCAGAACCCGGTGCTAAGCGCCCCGGTAGACCGGCTTGCGCTTCTCCGCGAAGGCGGCCAACGCTTCCAAGCGGTCCTGCGTCGGCAACACGCGCTCGTAGCAGCGCGCCTCGACGTGCAGTCCCTGCTCGAGCGGCAGCTCGCAACCCTCGTCGATGGCCGACTTCGCTGCGCGCACGGCAACGGGCCCGTTGCCAGCGATCTGTCGCGCGAGTTGGAGCGCGGTTTCGCGCAGCTTGCCCGCGGGCGCGATCCGGTTCACGAGCCCGATGCGCTCGGCTTCCGTCACGTCGATGCGTCGCGCGGTGAGGATCAGGTCCTTCGCGCGCGATCGGCCA
>JBBQCC010000396.1:0-3267 GCA_038318285.1 Planctomycetota bacterium
CGGAATTAAATCGGCGCCACGGATCCTCGGCCACGCGCGCTCCCGCCGCCGACATCAGTCCGATGTGCCTTGGCCGGCCGCTGCCAAGACTTTGCTGTTCCGAGCGGCATCCGCGGCGATCGCGTAGGAACGCACGCGCGCCGCGTGATCGTGGATCGCGGCCGCGAGGATCAGCTCGTCGGCGTTCGTCTTGCGCACGATGCGTTCGAGTCCCGCACGCACAGTCGCGGGCGAACCGATCACCGCGAATTCGAGCATGCCTGACGCGCGCGCTTTCTCGGCCGGCGACCAGTACGACTCGATGTCGTCGATCGGCGGGCGCAGCGGCCCCGGGTTCCCGCGCACGAGGTCCGTGAACTGCTGCTGTGCCGAGGTGAACAGGCGGCGCGCTTCCTCGTCCGTCTCGGCCGCGAACACGTTTACGCCGACCATCGCGCAAGGCTTCGCGAGCTGTTTCGAGGCCTGGAACTGCGTGCGGTAGGCCGCCAATGCGTCCGGCAGATCGCGCGGCGCGAAGTGCGACGCGAACGCGTAGGGGAGTCCCAGCGCAGCGGCGAGCTGCGCACCGAACGTGCTCGAGCCGAGGATCCAGATCGGTACCTCGGTGCCGCCGCCGGGTACCGCTTGCACCGGTTGTCCTGGGCGAACGGGACCGAGCAAAGCCTGCAGTTCCTGCACGTCGCGCGGGAAGTCGTCGGACGCGTCGGCGCTGCGACGCAACGCCCGCATCGCGCGCTGGTCCGAACCCGGTGCGCGACCGAGACCGAGGTCGACGCGGCCCGGAAACAATGCCGCGAGCGTGCCGAACTGCTCCGCGATCACGAGCGGCGAGTGATTCGGCAACATGATGCCGCCCGCACCGACGCGGATCGTCGACGTGCCGCCGGCGATGTGCGCCAGCACGACCGAAGTTGCCGCGCTCGCGATGCCGGTCATGTTGTGGTGCTCGGCGACCCAGAACCGCCGGTAGCCGAAGCCCTCGACGTGTTGCGCGAGGTCGAGGCTGCGGGCGAGCGCCTCGCCAACCGTGCCCCCGCGAAGGACCGGCACGAGGTCGAGAACGGACAGCGGGATCATGGGGTGCCTTCGTCGTCCCAACTCGATGCAACCTCAACCGCGCGTGTCGAGGGTCCGTACGGTGTCTGACACCGTACGGAATTACGGGCCTTCGGCCACGTGCAGGATCGCCGTCACGGACTTCGCCTTTTCTCCGGATCCGCGTCGCACCTCGACCTTGATGTCGCCCTTCGCGGCTTCGATCGCGGCGGACAGCTCGGCCTTCGTCGTCACGGCCTTTTCGTCCACCTTGGTGATGACGTCGTCGCGTTCCAGGCCGGCTTTCTGGGCGGCTTCGTCGCGCGTGACGCGTTGGATCTCCAGATCGTCGTTCACGCGCAGGCCGAGCTTGCGCAGCGGCGCGTCGAGGTCCGCGGGGAACTCGATCGCGAACTCCAGCGTTTCAGTGCCGCGCTGCACGACGACCTTCGACTTCGCCGGCGACTCCTGCATCGCGGTGCGCAGCTCTTGCGTGTCGCCGACGACCGTCTCGCCGATTTTCAGCAGCTTGTCACCGGCGAGCAGTCCGGCCTTCGACGCGATGCTGTCGTCGACGACCTCCTCGATGCGCATGTCCTCGTCGAGTTGGACGCCGAGGCGTCGCCCTCCGAACCCGCCGCCCGTCGCGCGCAGGTTCTCGCGCGGCAGCAGGTCGGGCAGGTTTGCGATGCCCAGCGCGCCGACGGCGATCACGACGGCCGAGTTGCGCTGGTACTGGGGGATCGCTTCCTCGTAGGTGTCGAATTGTGTGTGATGCACGTGCGTGTAATTCGAGGTGCCGCGCTGATCCCAGAACAGGCCCGGGACGCCTGCGGAAAGAAACGCGTCGTTGTCGCTGCCGACGGGCGAGATGCCCTTCGTCTTGCGCACGCGGAACGGTTGCTCGGGGTCGAGGTTCGTGACAGGAGCGAAGATCGGTTCGAAGAGCGGCGCCATGGCCTCGGTCGCCGGGATGCCGGCGCAGTAGTTCGTCCCGCCGTCGTGCACCAGAACGGCTGAAATACGCGGCAATTCGGCCTTGTTCTGCTCGATCCAAGCGCGCGATCCGAGCAGGCCTTGCTCCTCACCGCCCCACAGCATGAACCGGATCGTGCGGCGCGGCTGTGCTCCCGACATCACGAGCAGGCGTGCGGCTTCGAGCGTGGTGGACACGCCTGTTCCGTTGTCGAGCGCGCCCGTCGCGCCGTCCCACGAGTCGAGATGCCCGCCGACGATGACGATCTCGTCCGGCTTCTCGGTGCCGCGAATCTCCGCGATCACGTTGTTCAGTTGGATCGGCCCGCGCTCGAACCAGTTGCGGATGTCGAACTCGAGGCGCACATCTCCGCCCTGCTCGATCTGCTCGACGATCGCTGCGTGATCCTCGGCGACCATCTGGATCGACGGGATCTTCGGCAGCGCGTCCCAGTCGACCTTCGACGAGCCGCCGGTCACGACGAGATCACCGCGCGCCGCGCGGATCGTCCCAGCGATGCGGGCCTGTTCGTAGGCCTCGTCGCGCGCTTTTCGGAACGCGCGCTCCTCGGCGGCTGGACGTCGCTGGCCGCGCGGCGCCGGTGTGTTCACCGCCACGACCCACGCACCGGCAAGCTTGGGAAGCAGCGCGTCGAGCTCGGCCTCGTTCGTCGGTGCGATCACGGCCGGGCCCGCGACGCGACCCGTCGTGCCCGCGGACCACGCGTTCGTGCAAAAGCGCAGTTCACGAGTGACGGGGGCGAGCATCCGCCCGGAGGAAGGACCGCGGTTGAAACCGACCGGGAATTCGCCCCAGCGTTCGAGGCGTGCGTTCGCGATGCCCAGCGCGACGAACTCGTCGCGCGCCCAGTTGCATGCGTTCTCGTAGCCATCGGACCCGGTCAAGCGCGGGCCGATGCGATTGGTCAGGTGGTCGAGGAAACGCATGACCTGCGAATCTTCGCGCTCGAGCTGAACGATGCGCTCGACCGTGGCAGCGACAGTCGCGTCGTTCGAGTTCGCGCGCGCGGCGGCGAAGGGAAGGCAGAGCGCGAGGCCGACGAAAAGGAGACGTGTGTTCTTCATGAGTGGAAGCTCGATTCCTGACTGCGCGCACTCTAGCGCGCGCGCCGCACTTCGGTTCGCCGGCCCGATCAGCGACCGTTCGGATCGAGTGACCGCGCGCGATCCGCCCACTGCCGCGCGCGGTCCGCGTCCCCCAGACGCTCGTAGACCTGGGACAGGAGGCGCGCGACG
>JBBQCC010000397.1:0-3263 GCA_038318285.1 Planctomycetota bacterium
GCTCGGCCTCCATCTCCATCGCGCGCTGGGTCAAGTTGCGCTGGTCCTCGATCGCGGCTTCCCACTCGGAGTTCTCCGAGAGGTCGCCCATCGCGGCGGCGCGACCGATCGCGTCCTGGTTCGCGGGGATCTTGACCTCGCGCAGAATCTTGAACTCGGCGCTGCGCTTCTCGAGACCTTGCTTGGTGGTCCAGATGCGGTCGTTCTCCCAGAAGTGGCTCGCGCCTCCGCGATCGCCCATCTTCGGGACGGCGACGGCGAAGTCGGTGACGATCGACTCGATCTCCTCGTCGACGCCGCGCTGGATCGTGCGCAGGATGCTCTCGATCGTCGAAGGCTCGGCGTCTTCGAGCAGGCGTGCGAGCAGGGGCTTCTTGCCCTTCGTGAGCAGCTCGGTCAGCTTGCCCTTCGTGCGCGCCGCGGCCGTGTCGCCGCGGCTGTCGCGCGCGACGAACAGGTTCGTGGCCAGCGAAAGCAACGCAACCGCGCGCTGCGGCGCGGGCGGGTACTCGCCCTTGAGCTTGCCGGCCTCGGCCAGGCGTGCGAGCGCGATCAACGTCTCCGGCGCACGCAGCGGACGCGCGAGGAGGTCGGTGTACATCGCGCCAAGTTCGGCCTTCTTGCCCTTGCCCGCCAGCAGGTCGACCAACGCGCGCACCATGCCCGGCGCTGCGTGGTGCAGGTTCGTCATGGCTTCCTCTTCCCAAGCGTCACCGTAGACGTCTTGGAGGAGGAGCACCGCGCGCTCTTGTTCCTTCGCCCCGGGGATCGCCTGGAAGAGCCGCCAGAGTCCTGGCGGAGCCGTGGCGTCCGAGGGCGGCGGCAGTTCGCGCACGGCTTGCGCGTGCTCGAGCAGCGCTGCGGGCGCACTACCGCGCACGTCGCGCAGGAGCATCCACGCCGACAAGCGCATCGACAGCGGATCCTTCGTCGGCACTTGGCCGGCGCGCTTTTCGATGACGTCGAACATCACGTTGCGCAGCCGTTCGTCGGGCTTCGCGAGCAGTTGGTTGCGCACGTGACCGAGCAGCGCCTCGAGCGTCTGGTAGCCCTCGAGTTCGCGCTTCAGGTCCGTCGCCGGATCGACGGCGGTGCGCAGCAGCGCCACGTCGCCGCGCGTCGCGACGCCGGTGACCTTGAACCACTCGTTGTTCTCGGCCAGCTTGCGCGTCTTGCGCCACCAAGCCGTCCATGCGCTGCCGTCGACGCCGACCTGACACAGCGCGTTCTTGATGCCTGCGACGGAAGCCTTGCCGCCGTGACGGACGAGGACACTCTTCAGAACTTCGAGTGGTTCCTCCTTCAACTTCTTCTTGAGAATGTCCGCGTCGCGGAAGAACTGCGCGCGCAGGTCTTCCTCGGGCAGCGGGTCGAAGATGTCGCTGGCCGCCGCGAGCGGGAAACGATCCTTGCGGCCGCTCGCGAACACGACCGTGAGTTCCTCGGGATCCGAATGGATCGCCTTGACTTCGCCCGTGCCCCAGCCGCCGGGATGGAACACGAGGCGGCCCTTGCCGAAGCCGAGCAGGCGCTCGAAGGCGTTCCAGGGTTTGCGCGCGTCGCTCAGTCCGTCGACGAAGCCCGCGACCTCGGCGTACTTCGCGAACCAGGGCTCCTCGCCCCAAGTCTTGCGCACGGACTCGAGGAGCAGCGGCGCGAGCTCGCCCGCGGAGGCTCCGGTCGAGACGACGAATCCGAGGAGGCGCGCGGCCTCTTCGTGGCGACCCTCGTCGTCGAGGGCTTCGACGTGCAGTCGAACTTGCGGGATGCAGCGCGGAATGCGCTTCTTCTCGGCCGCGATACGCAACGCTGCCATCAGCTCGTCGGTCGGTCCTTTTTGACCGATCAACTCGCTCCAGGCGTCGTCGAACTCGACCCACTTGTCCTGCGCGACGAGGGTAGAGAGCGTCATGGTCGAAGGCTCGGCGGATGTAGTCATGGACGATGGCGCCCTCGGGCCGCCAGTATGGCGGTCGCGAGGGCGCGGGCGATCGAGATAGAATGCCGACTTCGACCCGCGACTTCCACTCTGGAAGCGCGGAACGGTGCGTACGAAGCGGATTCCTTCAATCTACGGCGATCAGCGCGCCTTTCAGGTAGCGCGAACGCGGGAACTCGGGCCGCTGCGGGTGGTCGGGGGCGGCGCCCAGGACGTCGAGGAGGCGGATGTCCCGCGCGGCGCGGCGTGCGGACTGGAAGACGACGCCCAGAAACGTCGGGAGGTCGACGGCGCCCGAGCACGAGAACGTGAACAGCAGGCCGCCCGGCCTGACGCACGCGAGCGCGAGGGTGTTCCAGTCGTTGTACTTCTCGAGGCCGACCTCGATGTCCATGCGGCTGCGCACGACTTTGTGCGGGTCGAGGACGACGATGCCGGGCTTGTCGCGCTCCTCGCGCACACGACGGAGCACGTCGAAGCCGTCGGCGTGGATCCACTCGACCTCGAGGTCGTTGCGCTCGCCGGCGCGAACCGCGCGCTCGAGCGCGACCTCGTCCAGGTCGACGGCGCGCACACGTCGCGCGCCGTTCTGTTTGGCGCGCAGGGCGAAGCCGCCCGCGTTCGTGCACACGTCGAGCACGTCCTGACCGTTCGCGAAGCTCGCCGCGAGCCGTCGGTTGTCGCGCTGGTCGCAGAACCAGCCGGTCTTGTGCCCGAAACCCGGTCGCACGCGGTACGTGATCCCGTGCTCGACGATGTCGATCTCGCCCAGGTCCAGCGGTGGTTCCTCGGGATCGAAGTGCTCGGAACGCGCCGCGTTGTCGGGCACGCGGTGCACGACGGGCAGGCCGGGGTAGAGGTCGCCGAGCGCCGACTCGACCTCCTGACGCAGGCGCCAGAAACCCAGCGAGTGGTACTCGCACACGAGCGATGCGCCGAGCTTGTCGACGATCAAGCCGGGCAGGTCGTCGCCTTCGGCGTGCACGATGCGGTAGGTGTCCGTGACCTCCGGCAGTCGCAACGTCTTTTTGCGCAGCCGGTCCGCGGCCGCGAGCTTGCGCAGCAGGAAGTCGCGCGGGTTGCGCAAGTCCGTGCGCTTGCCGCGCGACAGCATACGCAGGCGGATGTCGCTGCTGCCGTTGTAGAGCGCGTGCCCGACGAAGCGCCGTGATGCGTCGAGGACCTCGACGAGCGAGCCGTCGGGAGGCATGGCGCCGTCCTCTTCGACCTGGCGCCCGTAGATCCACGGACCGGTGGGCAGGAAGTCGGAGAGCAGCGCGACGGCGGGGATCGTCTCGGTCACGGGCGTGGGGGGGATCGGGGT
>JBBQCC010000398.1:0-3251 GCA_038318285.1 Planctomycetota bacterium
AGCAGCCCGTGGTGAAAGTCGTCGCGGCGCTTGAGGCGGGATGGGTCGCTGAAATAGCCTGAGGCCGTCGAGGAGGACGAGCGATGGCGATCGGTCGACGGAAGAGCGCGAGACAAGCCGAGCTGTGGGTTTCGACGGGCGACCTGGCGCGCTCGCCGGGGCATCCGTTCTACGAGCGCGTGAATCGCCTGCTCGCAGAGGCGGGCTTCGACACGTTCGTCGAGGATCGCTGCGCGAGGTTCTACGCCGACAAGATCGGGCGTCCCGGTCTTCCTCCCAGCGTGTACGTGCGCATGTTGTTGGTCGGCTACTTCGAGGGCCTCGACTCGGAGCGCGGCATCGCTTGGCGCTGTGCGGACTCGCTTGCACTGCGCAGCTTCCTCGGCCTGACGTTGGCCGAGATTCCCGCGGACCACTCGACGTTGTCTCGCACTCGCCGGCTGATCGACATCGAGACCCATACCGAGATCTTCGACTTCGTCCTGAAGCTCTTGGCGGAACGCGGCTTGGTGAAGGCCGAGACGATCGGCATCGACGCGACGACGTTGGAAGCCAACGCGGCGATGAAGAGCATCGTGCGTCGCGAGGACGGGCAGCCCTACACAGAGTTCATGGTTGGAATCGCGAAGGCTTCCGGCATCGAGACACCGACACGCGAAGACTTGGCGCGAATCGATCGAAAACGGCCTGGAAAAGGCTCGAACGATGATTGGCAGAACCCACACGATCCGGACGCGCAGATCACGAAGATGAAGGACGGCAGCACGCACCTCGCGCACAAGGCCGAGCACGCTGTCGACATGGAGACCGGAGCGGTGCTCGCCGTGACGATCCAACCGGGCGCGACGGGCGACACGACGAGCGTGCTCGCGACGCTGGCCGCAGTCACCGAGAACATCGTTGTGCTGCTGAAGGATCCCAAGGTCGCCGACAAGATCAGTGAAGGTGCGCTCGACGAACTCGTGACGGACAAGGGCTACCACAGCAACGACACGATCAGCACGCTCGCGAGCCTCGGTGTGCGTGGATACCTCTCCGAACCTAAGCGTGGGCGCAGACGATGGCGCGGTGACCTCGCGACGCGTGACGCTGTATACGCGAATCGACGCCGCGTGAAAGGTGATCGTGGCAAGGCGCTGATGCGACGTCGCGGTGAGTACGTCGAACGTCCCTTCGCGCACTGCCTTGAGAGCGGCGCCATGCGACGCGTGCATCTGCGTGGGTGCGAGAACATCGCGAAGCGGTACTTGGTGCACGTCGCTGCGTGCAACTTGGCGCTGCTGATGCGAACGCTGTTCGGAAAAGGGACGCCGAAGGGTGCGGCTGGAAGGTCGGGAGCCGTCGCCGCGCTGGTCGCGGCGTGTACGCGGACTGCGACCGCGGCTCGAACGCTCCTCACTCAGCTCAGGCACCGATTCACGCCTTCGTTTCGGCCGGCCCCGAATTTGGTCGCAGCATGAGCCATGGCGCCGAAACGGGCCTTTTCACCACGGGCTGCCAGGTGCGCGATCAGGTCCTGCTCGAGGTCCACGCCGGTGATCTCGCGCGCGAGGGCGAGCGGGTCCAGCCCATCGCCCATGCCCGACAGGCCCTCGCCGGCCTCGGTCACCTGCTCCATCGCGTGCAGGATGCTGCCCAGGTCCATGCGGGTGATCATCGCGGCCGTCGCATCGCTCGGAATCGCGGCGAACGCAGCGCGCTCGATGCTGCCGTGCGGCAGCGCGTGCGAGGCCTTCGCCATCGGCACCCAGTCCAGCGTGCGCAACGACATGTACGCACGGTCCTTTCCGTGACCGATTCCGCCCTGGATCACGACGTCGTTCATCCCCGCGGCGCGCAGCGGCTCGACGGCGTCGGGGCCGGCGAAGCGCTCGATCATGTCGGCCAGTGCGGCGTAGTCGAAGCGGAACGCCGCGGCGGGTGCGACGCCCGCGGGCAGGTCGAGCGTCCCGAGTTCGGGGTCGGTCGTGTCGAGCCCGTTCATCGCGACGACGACCGTGTCGGCGCGTCCCGCACGAGCAATGCCGTGCTGGGCCTGCACCATGCCCAAATCGAGCTTCGACAGGCCGTCGGCCTCGTCGACGCCCAGCGAGGGGATGTCGAACTTCGACAGCACCCGCGTCAGCTGGTCGGCGCGACGGCGCGCTTCCTCCGGCGACGCGTTGCGCATTTGCATCTGGACACGGATCGGGATGGCGCCATCGTCGGCGTCTGGGGTGGGCGTGACGCGCAGGCTCATGGGCCCGAGGAATTCGACCAGCGCGAACTCGATCGCATCGGCGGGGAACTCGGGCTCGCCCATCTCCTCGGGCAGCTCGAGCATGCGCGCGCTGGCGGCGTGCAGCGCGTCGCGCAGACCGGCGTCCTTGGGATCCACCATCAGGGCGTCGATGCCGCCCGACCACACGTAGAGCAGGTCACCCGACCCCACGGGTCGGAATGCGGCCGCGTCGGAGCCGGCGTAGCCGCTGGGGCCACTCGTGCCGCCGGATCCGCCGGGTGAGGAACAAGCTGCAGTCGTAAGGGCGAGGGTCAGGACGGCTCGGCGGGCGAAAATCCGGTTCATGGGGGGGGCATTCTAGGGAGTCGGAAGGAATGGATCACCGACGGGGCGTTCGACAGATCGGGGAGCGGCCGAGTACGTTGCACACATCGAGTGCATTCCTGGAGGCCGACGGGAATTCCCGTCCCGCGACGTCGGCCCGCTCGAACACCCATCGCGACCCCGAGCGAAGAAACCCCGCAGCGGCACCGCACCGGCCCACAGGCCGCGGCGAGTACGACCGATGAGCGGAATCCAGACTTCCTCGCCCGCCTGGTCGCGCGCGATCGGGAAGCGCTCGGTCGCTTCTACGAGATCTACTTCGAAAGGATCCACGGTTACGTGCGCCGCATGGTGGGGGACGAAACGCTGGCCGAGGACGTGACGCAGGACGTGTTCGTGCACCTCCAGCGCGCGATCCCGACGTTCGACCCGACCCGCGAGCTGGGACCCTGGGTCTTCACGATCGCCACGAACAAGGTGCGCGACCTGTGGCGCTCGAAGCGCCACCAGCACGACGCGCGCACGACCAGCCTGGACGACGGAGACGAGGAGCACCGCGCCCGCGAGGCCGTGGACGAGCGGCCCGGCCCGGCACTCGAACTCGAGGGCGACGAACTGCGCGCGACCCTGTCGGCGGCCGTCGACGCGCTGCCCGCGGGGCTGCGCGCCGCCTTCGTGCTGCGCTGGCACGAGGAGCTCGAGTTCG
>JBBQCC010000399.1:0-3215 GCA_038318285.1 Planctomycetota bacterium
TCCGACGCCGAACCCGTGCGGTGTCTGCGGGCACTGCGAAGGGATCGACAAGGGCGCGGATCCCGACCTGATCGAGATGGACGCGGCCAGCAACCGCCGCATCGAGGACGTGCGCGAGCTGCGCGAGAACGTCGCCTACGCGCCGATGCGCGCGCGGTTCAAGGTCTACATCATCGACGAAGTCCACATGATGACGAAGGAGGCGTTCAACGCGCTCCTGAAGACGCTCGAGGAGCCGCCGCGTCACGTCAAGTTCCTACTGGCAACGACGGATCCGCAGAAGGTGCCCGGCACCATCCTTTCGCGCTGCCAGATCCTGCGGCTGTCGCCGATGTCGGAGCCGGTGATCACTGCGCGACTCGAATACGTCTTCGCACAGGAAAAGGTGCAGGCCGAAGCGGGCGTCTCGGCCGAGATCGCGCGCCGTGCGCGCGGTGGCATGCGCGACGCGCTCTCGATGGCGGACCAATTGCTGTCGCTCGTCGGTGCCGCGCCAAAACTGGCCGACGTCGAACGCCTCGCCGCGGAGGGCGGCGCGGAATTGGCCGACACCGTGCTCGATGCGTTGACTCGTCGCGACCGCGCCGCGGTCGTCCAAGCGTTGCCGGAAGGCGAGGGCGGCGAGGCCGAGATCGTCGCTGCGCTGCTCGACCGGTTGCGCGCGATCCTGCTCGTCGGCTTGCTCGGCCGTGAGACGCCGCTCGTGCAGCTCGAAGCCGACGAACGCGCCGCGCTTCTGCAGCGCGCCGCGGCGATCACCTTGCCGCGACTCGAAGCGTGGATCGAGGAGCTGATCCTGGCGCGCGACCGCATGGCCCGTCTGCCGTCGCACGGCCGCGTCGTGCTCGAGATCGCGCTGCTCGACATGGCGCGCCCGGAGAGCGGGATGTCTCTGGCCGACATCGAACGGCGACTCCTCGCGCTCGAGGCACGGCTGGCGTCCGGCGTCTCGCCGGCGGGCTCGCCGGGCGGCGTTGGTGCGCCGCTCGCAAGCTCGCCGGTGGCCGCTGGTGCGCCGCTCGCAAGCTCGCCGGTGGCCGCTGGTGCGCCGCTCGCAAGCTCGCCGGTGGCCGCTGGTGCGCCGCTCGCAAGCTCGCCGGCGGTACGCGCACCGGCCAACGACGTGATTCCGCGCGCGCCGGCCGCCGAGCCCACGCGATCGGTTCCGCGGCCGAGCCCGGTGCCCGCGCCGAGCCGCGCGTCGCAACCGGCGCCGCCTTCCGTCGCCACCCCGCCGGTCCCGCCGGTCACGCCGCGCAGCACCCCGCGGATCGTGGAGGAGGATGACGCGCCTTCGAGCCGCGACGACGACGAGTTCGAGCGCGAGCTGGCACGCTCGCCCGAGGCGCCGCGTCCGCGCATAGCGGGCAACGCCGGCGCGTGGGAAATGTTCCTGGAAGCCCTGGCCAAGAGTTCGGCCTCGCTCGCGGAAACGCTGCGTTCGCGCGGGAAACTCGTCGAACTGGCGAATGGTCGCGCGCGCATCCAACTCGTCAACCTGCGCGAGACGGAGCGCGCCGCCGCGCTCGACGCGCAGAACCTGCGCCGCTGCTCGGCCGTGTTCACCGCGGTGCTCGGCGCGCCGACGCAAGTCGAATTGGAGGACCAAGCCCTCGCGCGCAAGACGCGCGACGCCTACACCGGAAAGGTCGCGGAACTCTTCGGCGGCCGCATCGAGGATGACGCATGAGCGGGACATTCGGCGAGATGGGCAACCTGCTCAAGCAGGCCCAGCAGATGCAGCGCGAGCTCGAGCGCGCGCGCGAAGAGCTGAAGACCCTGCGCATCGAGGGCCGCTCCGGCGGCGACGCCGTGCACGTCGAGGTCGATGGCGACGGCGTCGTGCTCAAGGTCGCGATCCAGCCCGACACGGGCACCGACGCGCGCCTTCTGTCCGAGATGGTCCTCGCCGCCGTGCGCGACGCGCAGTCGCGCGCCGCGAAACAGCGCGAAGAGCGCATGGGCAAGGTCATGGGCGGCCTGCCGCTGCCCGGTCTCTCCTGAACGCAGCCGCGCCGTGGCGTACCCCGATCCCCTCGAGGCGCTGGTCGCGGCCTTCGAGCGCTTCCCCGGCATCGGTCGGCGCAGCGCCGAACGCCTCGCGTTCCACGTCCTGCGCGACCCCGAAGCGCGCACGCTCGGCGCGGTCATCGCGCGCGCGCTGGCCGAGACGCGGCGCTGTTCGACGTGCATGAACATCAGCGCGCAGGACCCCTGTCCGATCTGCTCGGATACGACACGCGACGCGGGGCTCGTGTGCGTCGTCGAAGAGCCGCGCCACGTCGAGGCCTTCGAGCGCTCGGGTGCGTTCCGCGGCCGCTACCACGTCCTCTTCGGCGCGCTGAACCCGGCCGACGGGACGGAGGAGCGTCACCTGACCACCGCCAAGCTCGTTGCGCGCGTCGCGGCCGGCGGCATCCGCGAGGTCGTGCTGGCGACGGACCCGGACGCGGAGGGGGAGGCCACGGCGTTCCTCGTGCTCGAAGCGCTCGAACGCCTGCCCGAACCGCGCCCGATCGTGACGCGCATCGCGCGCGGCGCACCCGCAGGAGCGGCGCTCGAATACCTGCACCGCGGCGTGCTCGAGGACGCGCTCGAAGGTCGGCGACCGGTCCGCCGTCGCCCCGGTTCGTGAGCGATGCGCAACGTTCGAATCCTCGTCGCGTACGACGGTTCGCGGTTCTACGGTTGGCAGCGCCAGGACGGTTTCGACTCCGTGCAGCAGGCGCTGGAGGAAGCCGTCACCGCGGCGACCGGAACGCGCGTGACCGTGAACGGTGCGGGACGGACCGACACCGGTGTGCACGCGCGCGGCCAAGTCGCGAGCCTGCACATCGACACGCGGCTCGACGACGATCGGCTGCGTCATGCGCTGAACGCATACCTGCCGCCGGGCGCCGTCGTGCGCGAGGCCGAGACGTGTGACGACGAATTCCACGCACGTTTCAGCGCGATTTCGAAGCGGTACGCCTACCACGTCGTCACGACGCGCTTTCCGCCGCCGGCCGGCCGCGAGCTCGTGCACTGGATCTCCTGGCCGCTCGACGTGGCGCGCATGCAGCGTGCCGCGCGCGCGCTGATCGGCACGCACGACTTCGCGGCGTTCGGCAACACGGGTTCGCCGCGGAAATCGACGGTGCGCACCGTGCAGCACCTGCGCTTCGTCGCGCGGCGCGAGCGCTTCTTCTTCGTCGTGCAGGGGACGGGCTTCCTCT
>JBBQCC010000400.1:0-3211 GCA_038318285.1 Planctomycetota bacterium
CTACCACATGAGCAACACCGGGCGCGTCGCGCAGGTCGGCCGAGACGGTTCGCCGTCCGCGATGAGCGCAGTCGACCCGGCGTTTCCGGCCGCAGGCGGTAGCGCAGGCATCTCGGCGTTCCTCGACGGGAACCCCGACAATGACTTCTGGGGGCGGCGTGTCGACCCGATCACGCTGCAGATCGTGCAGGGTGAGCTCATCCTTCCGCGCGGCGGCAGCGGGGGTGGCGCGGGCGGGAACTCCTCGGGATCGAGCGTGTTCCCCGACCCGAACTGGACCGCGACCGGCGACGAGAAGGGTGCCGGCGGCGCGGGCGGTGGCGGACTCTTGCTCGTGCGCGCGCAGCTCGTCCGGATCGGAGCGCAGGGACGCATCACTGCCGACGGCGGCCGCGGAGGCAGCGGCGAGAACACGAACGGCCTGAACGTCGTCGGCGGCGGCTCCGGCGGCGGTTCGGGCGGCATGATCGCGATCGCAGCCCGTCGAGTGGACCTCTCGGTGGCCTCGGATGCTTGTCTGACCGCGCTCGGAGGCGACGGTGGCCGCGGAGCCAACTTCCAATTCGCGGGCCTCGGCGCGGGCGGCGACGGCGGCCCGGGCCTGATCCAACTCCACCTGGTGAACGGCGCGGCGGACGTCGTGCTGCCGGCCGGGCGGACCCTGGCGGACCTGTCGGTGCCGGAAGCGCGGGTGCTGCTGCCGGAACCGGGGCTGTGACCCATCCACACGGAGGCTGACCCGCTTCATTGTGCTTTCGCCGGCGGCGGCCATCGGGCGCCGCCGGACGCCCCGGTTTCGCGAAGTGACGGTCCGTCCCGCCCCGCTCAGGGGCGCTCGCCGCGAAAAGCACAGCGAACCGGGTCAGCTTCCGTGGGGTGTGTCGGGGATCCCGTAACGCCCCGGTTTGCGGGTGGATGGTCCTGGTGCCGTCGGGTTCCGCGCAGGGTGGGACACGGCGTGCACTCCTCGCCAACCAGGATCCCCGATGCTCCAGCGATCGATTCCTCTCCTCCTCACCTCCCTCCTCCTCGCCGGGTCGGCCGTCGCCCAGGAAGTCGAGACCTTCGGCGCCGAGGACTTGCGCGTTCCCAATCCGGCCAAGCCGGCGTTCGTGCCGTACTCGGCCCAGGCTGGCCTCGATCTCTCCCTCTTGCCGAGCGTCGCGTTGCCCTCGGTCGATCTGAACGCGCTGGCTGCGCAGGACTCGTTCGCGGAGTCGACGGGCGGCGTCCCGATGCGCAACGGCATCGTGCGGCAGGCGCGCGTCCGCGCCGTCGACGGCGTGTGGAGCGAAATCGGCGCGGGGCGCTGGTTGTGGACCGCCAAGGTGCGCGCCATCGACGCGCTCGGCGTGCGTCTGCACTTCACGAACGTCGACCTGCCGCGCGGCGCGGAGCTGGTCGCGTTCTCGCCGCGGGATCCCGCGCGCATCTCGGGGCCGATCACCGGTCGCGGGCCTCTCGACGCGGGCGAGACGTGGACGCGAACGTTCTTCGACGAGGTCGTGCGCGTCGAGTGCGTCGTGCAGGGTGAAGCGGGCGTCGAGCCGTCGTTGCCGTTCGCGCTGACGGAACTGCTGCATGTCTATCGCGAGCCGTCGCTGCAGCCGCAGCCCGAGGGCGGTTGCACGATCGATTCGTCCTGCGTCAACGGCATCAGCACGCTGCGCAAGGCGGTCGGTCGCATCAACTACATCGAGGGCGGCAGCGGCTACCAGTGCACGGGCGAGCTGCTCCAAACGACAGCGACCGACTTCACGCCGTACTTCCAGACGGCGAACCACTGCATCGCCTCGAACACGGTCGCGAACACGGCCGAGATCTACTGGCTGTACCAGACCAGTTCGTGCAACGGCACGGTGCCCAGCATCGGTTCGGTTCCGGTTTCCGAATACTGCACGCTCGTGGCGACCGAGGCGTTCTCGGACTCGACGCTTCTCCTCGTGCAGGGCGCGTTGCCTGCCGGCCTCGCGTGGGCGGGTTGGACGTCCGCAGTGCAGGGAACGGGTACTGCAGGTGTCACGATCCACCACCCGCAGGGCATCTTCAAGCAAGCCAGCACCGGCGTGTATTTCTCAGGCACGGCGTGCGACGGAACCAGCGGCCACTTCGGTGCGACGTGGGCCCAGGGCGGCGTGGATCACGGCAGCTCGGGCAGCGGCTTCTTCAAGACCTCGACGAACCAGTTCGTCGGTCAGCTGCACTGCGGCAACGTGTGTGACTCCACGGCTCGGTTCGGCCGTTTCGCGGACTTCTACGGCAACGTCTTCCTCAGCCTCGCGAGCGGTTCCGACGATGCGTACGAGGACAACGACACGTGCGGCGGTCATCCGGACCTAGCCGTGGGCGGCTACTCGAACCTCGTCGTGAAGGGCAACGACGACGACTGGTACGAGATCCTCGTTCCGGCGGGCGCGAAGCTGAGCGTCGATCTGGGCTTCCTGCACGCGTGGGGCGACATCGACGCGCAACTGTGGGTGAACTGCGGCGACTCGACCTACGCTGATCATTCAGCCGGAGTCGGCAACACCGAGCACCTCGAGTGGCTCAACACCACGGGCTCGAGCAACACCGTCGCTTGGCGTGTCTACCTCTACAGCGACGAGCGCAACCAATACAGCATGAGTGTGTCGCTCGATCCGAGCAACGACACGTGCGCGACGGCGGAGACGATCACGGACAACGTGCAGATTCAGGGCACGAACGTGAACGCGACGCACTCGATCACGGCTTCCTGCGACACGGGCACGGCGACACGTGACGTCTGGTACCGCTACGTCGCGACGCAGACGGGGACGCTGCAGATTCGCACGCTCGGTTCGAACCTCGACACGATCGTGACGGTGTACGACGGTTGCGGCGGAGCGCAACTCGGTTGCAACGACGACGCGGGGAGCGGGGCGCCCTTCGGTAACGGCACGCTGAGTTCCTGGCTGACGGTCCCGGTGACCGCGGGACAGATCTGCGCGATCCGCGTCGGCGGCTACAGCGGTTCGGTCGGCTGGTTCAACCTGCGCGTCGACACGGATTCGGGTGCGCCGTTCTGCCTCGGTGACGGCATCTCGGGACTGAACTGTCCGTGCTCGAACACCAGCACGACGGTGCTGGAGGCCGGCTGTCGCAATTCGACGGGCACGGCGGCGCGACTGCTCGCGGCCGGCTTGCCGGACGTCTCGAACGACACGCTCAGCCTGCAAGGGAGCGGCATGCC
>JBBQCC010000401.1:0-3193 GCA_038318285.1 Planctomycetota bacterium
TCGGAGGGCGACCCGCGCCTCCGCCGCGCGTCCTGGCGTCACGACGATGCCTCGCGTCCCCTCCGATCCAGAGCGCCCCGTCGACGACCGCCGGGCCGGACAGCCCCAGGATGTCGTGGGTGCCTGCGGCCTCGGCCCCTACATCTTGGTCCTCACCGCCGCGGGTGCGGCGCTCTGGGTCCTGCGCGTCTGGCCGCCGACAGCGGGCGAACCGCTCGTGCTGCGGTGGGCCCGCGTCGCGTCGGATCACCCGGGACGGACGGGTCTGGCACTCGTCCTCCTCGTCTTCGCGCTGCGCCCGCGGCGCTCTCGCAGCTAGGAAGAACCCCCTCCAGGAAGTATCCTCGTGCCCTCGTCCCGCTACGGCCACCGCCATCGAGGAGAGGCATGCCGGATCCGTCTCTGACCCCTGCCAAACCCGCCCTTCCGGCCGTCGCCGACAATCCGGTCTTCACCCTGCCCGCCAAAAGCGAGCGCTTCGGGGTGGTGCTCGGCATCGATCTCGGCTGCCCAGACTCCGGGATGGTTGTCAGCCGTGAGGTGCGCATGCCGCGCGCCTCGTACGTCGTCACCACGGCCGCCCGGCACGTCATCCGCCTGTCGAAGGGCGGCGAGAAGATCGACGGCATCGTCGTGTGGGGTTCCGAGGCGGACCCGACGATGCACCCCGAGTTCAAGGAAATCACCTCGAACTTGAGGGACCTCCGGAACAAGTGGTTCAACAAGGCCCAGCTCACGCTCGGATGCGACGTCCCGAACGTCGAAGTCGCCGACGTGCGTCACTCGCTCGGGATCTACGACCGCGCGGTCGTGCGCTTCGACTGGGGCACGGCGAAGACCTTCGCCTCGATGACCGGGCGCAAGGGCACGGACTTCAACAACCTCTGCGCGCACCTCGGCCACGCCGAGAACTTGATCCTGCAAGCGCGCTTCGTCCGCGGCGACACGGACAACAGCGTCGACGCCGAGGTGAAGGCGTGGATCAAGAAGATCGCCGAGCTCAAGCCGCGCGAAGTGCACATCCTGAACCCCGACAGCAAGGGGAAGAAGACGGTGAAGCCGGTTCCGAAGGGTCGCATCGCCGAGATCGCTGCTGAGGTGACCGAGAAGACCGGCATCGCGGCGCACATCTACACGACCGACACGATGCTCGGCTGAGGCCGATCGAGTTCCACCACGCGCGCCCGCGGAGACGTTGAACGAGGCCGGCCACGATCGCGTGGGTCGGCCTCGCTCGTTACCCTGCGCCGCACATGAACCTAGTCGAAATGCGCGGGATCCATCAGCGCTTCGGCGACGTGCAAGCGCTCGAGAGCCTCGACCTCGACATCCGACGCGGTGAGGTCTTCGGCCTGCTCGGCCCCAACGGTTCGGGCAAGACGACCGCGCTGCGCATCCTGTGCGGTCTCCTGGTGCCGACCGCCGGCCGTGTGACGATCGACGGCGTCGACGTGCAGGCCGAACCCGTCGAAGCACGGCGCCGGTTCTCGTTCGTGCCGGACGGCGCGCCGCTCTACGTCAACTTGAGCCCGCGCCAGCACCTCGCGCTCGTCGGACGCTTGCACGGGCTCGACGAAGCGCGCATCACGAGCGAGGGCACGCGGCTCCTCGACGCGCTCGAGCTCGGGGACCGCGGCGACGATCCGGTCGGGACGTTTTCGCGCGGAATGCGGCAGAAGACAGCGCTCGCGTGCGCGATCCTGCCGCGACCGCCGCTCCTGATCCTCGACGAGCCGCTGAACGGGCTCGACGCGCCGACGACGGCGATGTTCAAGGACGTGTTGGTGACGTGGGCGCGGCGCGGCGGAGCGGTTCTCTACACGTCGCACCTGCTCGACGTCGCGGAGCGCGTCTGCGATCGCATGGCGGTGATCGCGTCAGGGCGCAGCGTCGGCCTCGGGTCGTTGGAAGAGTTGCGGACGCAAGCCGGGCGCGACGGGACCTTGGAACAGGTCTTCGGCGCATTGACGCACGGGGGCGATCCGCACACGCAGGCGCTGAAGCTGCTCGGCTGATCGGTGCGCCGGTCGGTCCGCACCGTGAGTCCGGTCGGGCGGACTCTTGCCGGGTAGCGGAGCCGTGCGTGAGTACCAGACCTACTCTCGGAACGCCGCGGCATTCCGCATTCCGGAGTCGTTCAACGTCTCGAACGCGTGGGTGATCCTCTGGTGCGCGCGTTCGGTCAGGACCCGGCGCGCTTCCCGCTCGGGTTCAAGATCGCGACCGGCTTCATCTGATCGTCGACCGCGACCATCGTGACGTCGGCATCGGTGACGTGCGCGTACTCGCCCGATCCGAACTGGCGCTGCGCCCACACCGATACGTGCACGGTGATCGACGTGCGCCCGATGCGCGTCGTCTCGGTGAAGAACGAAACCGCGTCACCGACGAACACCGGTTGCTTGAAGATCACCCTGTCCATCGCGACCGTGACGATCTTCGCCGGGTGCGACTTGTGCGCCTCGATCGCGGCCGCCAAGTCGATCTGGGCGAGGATCACGCCGCCGAAAATCGTCCCGAGCGCATTGGTGTCCTTGGGCAGCAGCAGCACTTTGATGGCAGGTATGCGTTCGGACATCATCCGATGGTAGTAAAAAGATCGTGTCGGGCGCGAATCGCCTGCTCGTGCGCCGCCGATTTCGTTTATTCTCGATCCCCTGACGATGAGCACGGCGACCAACGAACGGCTGAAACTTGCCAACGGCGCGTCCACCAACGGGCACTGGACGCAGACCGAGGCAAGCGACCACTACGACGTGGCCCGCTGGGGCCAGGGCTACTTTTCAGTCAGCGACGCCGGGCACATGCTGGTGCATCCGTCGCGCGACGCCGCGCGTGCCATCGACCTCAAGAAACTGGTCGACCGGCTCGATCTGCGGGGCCTGAGCGCCCCCATCCTCATGCGCTTCCCCGGCATCCTGCAGAATCGCCTGGGTGAGATTCACGCCGCCTTCCAGCAGGCGATCTCGCAGAACCAGTACACCGGCAAGTACGTCTGCGTCTACCCCATCAAGGTGAACCAGCAGCGGCAGGTGGTCCAGGAAATCATGGAGTTCGGCCGCCAGTACGGCTTCGGCCTCGAAGCCGGCTCCAAGCCCGAGCTGATGGCGGTGGCCGCCATGGCCAGCAACGACACGCCGATCGTCTGCAACGGCTTCAAGGACGCCGAGTTCATCGAGCTGGCGATGTGGGC
>JBBQCC010000402.1:0-3144 GCA_038318285.1 Planctomycetota bacterium
GCCGGCCGCGGCGACCTGCTTCAGAAACTCCGCGTCCGAGTCGGCTTCCGTGCCGAGCGCGATCACCGAAACGGACATGCCGGCACGCGTCATCTGCGCGACGAGCTCGGGGCACTGTTCGTGTTCTTCGGCGTCCGCGGCGTCGGCGAACAGGATGACGTGTCGCGTCGCCTGTTCCGCGGGCTCGAGTTCCCCCCCGATCGCCAGCAGCGCCGTGTACGTGAAGATGCCGCCGCCGCCCGCATCCACGCGTCGCACGCGCGACAGGATCTCCGCGGGATCCGCGACGGACGTGAGCGCTTGCACGACGTGCGGCGAGGAATCGACTGCGTGAACTGCGACCGAATCCATCGGGGAAAGCAGCTCGATCGCCGCCGCCGCGCCCAGGTTCGCCAAGTCCATCTTCGTCAGGCCCGCGCCCGCCGGTGCGCCCATCGATCCCGAGCGGTCCATCGTGATGCCGAGCGCGATCGACTGCTTGCGGTGCTCCTGACGCATCTCCATCGAGACGGGCAGCACGGGATCGAGCACGGACTTGAAGTAGCCGCCGGTCCCGAAGCTCGCCTTGCCGCCAGTGATCATCAGACCGCCGCCGAGGTCGGTGACGAATGCGGCGATCATGCGCATGCGGCTGCCAAGCCGACTCGCCGCCACGTTCTCGACGATCAGCGCGCGGTGAGCGACGAGCCCGACCGCATCGAGGCGCGCGGCTTCTGGTGTCGAAACGAGAACAGGCATCGCGGCGGATCGCAGCGCGCGCACGAGCGCGTCTTCGGAACCGTCGTCGTTCAGGACCAGCACGGAGCGCGGCGAGCCGACGCGTACGGCCGCGAGCGCGGCGTCGTTCTCCGTGACGCGGTCCTCGGGCGCATCGATCGAAAGGCGATAGTCGGCGACGCCCGGCTCGGACAGCGCGTCACGCAGCACGATCCGGTTCATGCCGGCTTCGAACACGCGGTGGCCGCGTGTCAGTACGACACCGCCGCGTTCCAACACGAAATCGGCCTCCAGACGGCGATCGGAGCGCACCCACGCGCTGAATTGGAACGGTTCTCCCGGGCCGACCTCTTCTGGCGCGTCGATGCGATCGACGGACAGGTCGGCGACGTCGGGACGCGTGACAGGTCGCACGTCGATGCGCACGCCGCGCGCGAACGCTCGGCGTGCTGCAGGCAGCGGATCGCGACCGTTGCCCTCGCCGTCGGACACGATCAGCACGGCGCCCTGTCGATCGGCCGGGATCAAGTCGAGTGCGACGTCGAGTGCGTGCCCGAGGTCGGATCCGTCGTCGTCGACGCGCGCTTCGAACCGCGCGAACCGAGCGTCCGCGGAGGGCAGGCGCTCGACGCCGGCTTCCGCGCCGAATGCGACGACGGCGACGCGATCGCCGTCGCCACGCGCGGCCTCGGCCAAGTGCGCGAGCTCCAGCGCAGTCTCGTTCGCCGAGATCGGCATCGAACGGGAACGATCCACCAGCAACACGAGGTCGCGACCGCGGTCGGCTGTGCGCAGGTACGGCCCGGTCAGGGCGAGGACGAGCAGCGCCAGCAGGGCCCAACGCAGGCCCGTCGTGATGCGGTCGCTCGCGCGCAGCTTCCAGCTGGCGAATGCCGCGGGTAGCAGCAGCAGGAACAGCTCGGGATGGACGAAGCCCATCACGCGACCTCACTGTGCGGTGTGACCCCGCCGCGCGGCGCATGTTCGTCCTGCGGAGCAGGGCTGCGCCGTGCCGCGCGCGACAGGACGTACCAATCCAGCACCGCGAGCGCCGCGATCGCGAGCAGCAGGACGAGATCGAGCCGCGATTCCAGCGCTTCGTTCGTGCCAGCGGCGATCGTCGCCGTCCGCGTGCCCGACGAGCGCGCGCGCAGGTCCGATTCCGCGGCGTCCTGGAACGTCACGCCGATCTGCGCCAGCACGCGACTCGCGCGTTCGAGCCGGTAGAAGCCGGGTCGTTCGAGCTCGTCGAAGACGACGAAGTCGCGCGCCGGATGCTCGCGCAGCGTGCCCTCGCCGCGCAACTGGAACGGAGCGTTCGCATCGTCGTCCGCGCGCAATGTGGCGCGCCACGTGAACGGCGCGCCGACGGTCAGGTTCGTTGCGACCGCACCGGGCAGTTCGCTTCGCCGCTCTTCGACGAGGTTTGCCAGGAAGATCGGCCAGTCGGGTGATCGCTGCAGCGAGCTGCGGAACGGATCGAAGTCGAACGACAACACCCGTCGCGACCCGTCGCGGTCTTCGGTCAGGAGCGGCAGGTTGCCGGCTGACACGAGCGGCGAACCCGCCAGCCGCAGTGCCGGATCCGCGCTCCACACGAGGCCTTCGAGCGTCGCGCCATCCAGCAGGGGATGCCGGCGCTCCACGAGGAAAGGCCCGATGAAGTCCTTGCGCTCGCCCACGTCACGCAGGGGTTGGAACACGACGCTCCACGTGTTCGCTGCGCTGCTCGGAGTGCGCGTCAGCAGCACGTGCACTGCATCGGGGTCCGGCGCGACCACGGCTTCGTCCACCAATGCGATCCAGCGCGCGAGCGGTTGACCGTCTCGCCCGTCGAGTCCCAGCGCCGCGCGCGTGTCGTCGTCGAGGTCGCACGCGACGCCGACGACGCGCGGCGGACGCGGCGCGAGGTACGCCGCGTCGTCGATGGCCAGCGCGTCGGTGTCGATGCACACCGCGACACTCGGCGCATCGCTCGCGAGATCGAAGGCCAGGCTTTCGCGCGCTCCGGCTGGAATCGTCAGCTCGCGCGGCGCCGACAGCTCCACGCCCGCCTCGTCGAACAAGCGAACGTGTGTCGTGCGCGGAGCGTCGGCATAGCTCGCGACGGTCACGAACAGGCGCTCGCGACGTTCGCCGTCGACGAGCGCGACGTTGCGTGCCGCGCTGGCGATGGCGAGATTGTCGAGCGATTCGCCGACGGCCGCGATCTCGACCTCGGCTGGCGCATCGTCATCGGACGCGTGGTCGGTGACGCACAGCACGCGGCCGCCGCCGGCCAGTTGCAGCGCGAGGGCGACCGTGGGTGCGAGATCGTGGTGCAGCGCGGCCGGACGCCACTCGAACAGCGCCTGTAACGCTTCCTCCGGATACGCCGCTGGCCCGGCGATCGTCCGTGGTCGCGGCCCGCTGGCGACCAGCGAGACA
>JBBQCC010000403.1:0-3142 GCA_038318285.1 Planctomycetota bacterium
GCACGCCGGTCTCTGGCCGAACGTCCGCGGTCCCATCGCCGCCGCGCGCTATCCTCTGCGCCCCGATGTCCGCCCGACGACGATTCAGCGTGATTCGCGACCCCGTGCACGGCGACGTGCACCTCTCCCACGAGGAGATGCGCGTGCTCGACACGCCCGAGATGCAGCGGCTGCGCGGCGTGAAACAGCTGGGCACGGCGTACCTCGTGTTCCCCGGCGCACTGCACACACGCTTCGACCACTCGATCGGGTCCTTGCACATGACGCAGCGCGTCATCGACGCGGTGAACCGCAACTTCGACCTCGATCCGGCGCAGAGCGTCGCGATCGGCGAAGAGGAAGCGCGCGTCGTGCGCATCGCCGCGCTGGTGCACGACGTCACGCACGTGCCGTTCGGGCACAGCATCGAGGACCAGGACGGCATCTTCGGTCGGCACGACATGCCGTACCGGTTCCAGGGCATGCTCGGCGCGCGCACGGGGCTCGGCCGCGTGTTGCGCGACCTCGGCCTCGTCGAGGACGTGCTGGCGATCCTCGAAGCGTCCGAGCGCGCGACACAAGTGCCGCCGTACTGGCGCCAGATCGTCGGCGGAACATTGGCGTCCGACATCCTCGATTACTTGGCGCGCGACGCGTACTTCACGGGCCTGCGGCTCGCGATCGATCCGCGCGTCACCGGCTACCTGAAAGTCGATCGTGCGACGCAGAACCTGTACGTCGATCTGGCGAAGCACGATCTCCTGCGCGAGGACATCCTGTCCGAAGTCGTGCGCCTGCTCGAAGCGCGCTACCACTTCTCCGAGCGCGTGTACTACCACCACGCGAAGGTCGCCGCCGGTGCGCTGCTGGCACGCGCGGTCGAGACGGCCCTGGCCTGCGGAGCCGTGAAAGAGGCCGATTTCTACGCGCAGACGGATGCTTCGGTGCTCGACCTGCTGGAGCGCTCCGTCGAGAAGTCGGCCAAGGCCTCGCGCGACCGCGTGCGCGACCTCGTGACGCGCTTTCGCGAGCGTCGCCTGCCGAAGCGCGCCTGCGTGTTTCCGCGCTACGAGAACGCCGAGCACCAAGAACACCTCGTCGCGCGCTACTTCGCGCCGGGCGGCGCGAAGGCGCGCATCGATTTGGAGGCGCGCATCGCGGACCTCACACGTTTTGCAACGGGTCGCTACATCGACGTGATCGTGTACTGTCCCGCGCGGTCGATGCAGCTCAAGGAAGCCGGCATGCACGTGCGCTGGCCCGGCGCTCCGGGCGTCGCGCCGCTGTCGCAGCACGCGGCGCGCGTTCCGCGGCTCGGCGACCTCGAGGCGAGCTACCGCAACCTGTGGAAGTTCTACGTGTTCGCCGACGTGCCCGCCGACGCGCCGGAAGTGCTGCCGCGCATCACCGAGATCGCCGCCGCCGAGCTCGCGCCGGCGGTGAACGCGTACAAACCGAGCGTCCACACCTGAGATGGATCGTGGGGTCCGCGGGTCCCAACGTGAGCGGCGTTCCGTAGAGTGCGTTCGCGGCGGTCGAGGACGGCCGCCCCGGAATCCAACACGCCTCATCTCGACACCCGAGCATCCGAGTTCCCATGACGACCGCCGTGCGCACGTTCGCTCTCGCACTTGTGGCGAGCCTGTTCGGCCCGGTGTTCTCGGCGTGCGCGACACAAGTGCCGAACGTCGCCGCGAACGTCGCGCCGACTGAGACGCCGCAGACCGTCGAGGCAGCTCCGAAGCCGCGCCCTGTCGAACATGTCGAGCGCCAGGACCTGGCTCCCTTCGCGCGCGTCGGGAACATCCTGCTCGCGGGCCAGCCTTCGCGGCAGGCGCTCGCACACTTGGCCACCGAAGGTACGCGCGTCGTCGTGGACCTGCGGCGCGCGGAGGAAGACCGCGGCTTCGACGAGCCGCTCGCCGCCAAGGGTCTGGGCCTCGAATACGTGCGCCACGGGTTTGGCGGACCCGTGCCGCTCAGCGACGAGATCTTCGCCAGCGTGCGCGGACGCTTGGCGGCGCACCGCGCGGGCGGAGACGGCGATCTGCTGCTGCACTGCTCGTCGTCGAACCGCGTCGGCGCGGTGTGGCTGACCTCGCGCGTGCTGGACGAGCACGTCGAGTGGAAGACGGCACTCGACGAGGCGCACGCGGTCGGCCTGGCTTCGAAGGCGATGGAGGACGCCGCACGAACGTACGTGATGGGCGGCGGCAACCAGGAACTCGGCCAGATGGTCGAGAAGCTGCGTACTGATTTCCCCGAGGTGGCGCGCATCGACGTCGACGATCTCGCGACGCGCCTGAAGGGCGATCGTCCGCCGCTGCTGCTCGACGTGCGCGAGCCCGAGGAGTTCGCGATCAGCCAACTCTTGGGCGCGCGCAACGTGCACACGCTGGACGAGGCGCTCGCCGCCGTTGGTGCCGATCGCGAGCGCGAAGTGGTCGTGTACTGCTCGGTGGGCTATCGCTCGGCGAAGTTCGCGGAGAAGTTGGACGATCACGGCGTGAAAAACGTGCGCAACCTCGAGGGATCGATCTTCGCCTGGGCCAACTCCGGCCATCCCGTCTACCGCGGCACGCAGCGCGCGAGCCGCGTGCATCCCTACGACGTGACGTGGGGCCGCATGTTGACACCCGGTCTCCGGGCCGACCTCGACAAGTGACGTACTGGCATTGGCTGGTCGGGATCTCGCTCGTGTTCGTCGTGGCCGAGCGCGTGCGTCCGGCGCGACCGACTCAGCCCCTGCTGCGTCCCCAGCTGGCGAACGACCTCTTCTACTTGGCGTTCAACGGCCACTTCTACGCCGTCGTCACGGGCGCGTGGATCGGTGCGTTGGCGCTGTGGACGCGGGAGGTGCTGGCACCAGTGTTGCCTTTCGCCAGCGAGGGATCTGCGCTCGGTCGCCTGCCCTGGGCGGCGCAGTTCGTGATCTTCCTGGTCGCGTCGGACTTCCTGCAGTGGTGCGTGCACAACCTGCTGCACCGCGTGCCCCTCCTGTGGCAGTTCCACAAGGTGCACCACTCGATCCACCGCATGGATTGGATCGGGAACTTCCGCTTCCACTGGGTCGAGCTGATCGTCTACCGCAGCTTGCTCTACGTCCCACTCGCGCTTCTCGGCGGCGACGCTTCGCCGCTCTTCGCCGTCGCCGTCTTCGCCA
>JBBQCC010000404.1:0-3121 GCA_038318285.1 Planctomycetota bacterium
GGCGGTGCAGACCCTCTCGCGCCTCAACCGCGCGCACCCGCAGAAGCGCGACTGCTTCGTGCTCGACTTCCAGAACAACAGCGAGGCGATCACGTTCGCCTTCCAGGACTACTTCCGCACCACGTTGCTCGCGGAAGAGACCGACCCCAACAAGCTGCACGATTTGAAGACCGCGCTCGATGCCGCGCAGGTGTATCGACCGGAGCAGGTGCAGCGCTTCGTCGAGCTGTTCCTCGGCGGAGCGGAGCGCGACCAGCTCGACCCGATCCTCGATGCGTGCGTAGCGACCTACACCAGCACGCTGGACGAGGATGGCCAGGTCGACTTCAAGGGCAAGGCCAAGGTGTTCTGCCGCACCTACGCGTTCTTGTCGTCGGTCATCCCCTACAGCAACGCCGAGTGGGAGAAGCTGTCGATCCTGCTCAACCTGCTGCTGCCGAAGTTGCCGGCACCGCAGGAGGAAGACCTCGCCAAGGGGATCCTCGAAGCGATCGACATGGACAGCTATCGCGTGGAGAAGAAGGCGGTGCTGAAGATCGCGCTGGCGGACCAGGACGCCGAGATCGAGCCCGTGCCGACCGACGCCGGAGGGCGCAAGGCCGAGCCGGAACTGGACCGCCTGAGCAACATCCTCAAGACCTTCAACGATCAGTTCGGCACGTTGTTCGGCGACACCGATCGCGTGGCGAAGCGGATCCGCGACGACATCGCGCCGAAGGTCGCCGCTGATGCGGCCTACCAGAACGCGAAGGAGAACACGCCGCACACCGCGCGCATGGCGCACGACCAGGCACTCGGCAAGGTGATGCAGTTGCTGCTGAAGGACGACACGCAGGTCTACAAGCAGTTCGTCGAGAACGACTCCTTCAAGCGGTTCGTCGGCGACATGGTGTATGCGCTGACGAGTGTCGGGGGTGGGCTGAGCCGATGAGTGGGAGCGGGCCGGACGTCGAGTTGCTCACGCCCCTCCTTGCCAACGTGAGCGAGACTGGAGTCCGGCGGAAAGAGCTGATGGCCCTACGCGTCGGGTCGTTCGACCTCGCAATCGATCGAGCCGTGCTGAATTTGCGCGCCGAGGCGACGAAGAGCGGCAAGGCCGCGACGCTCCCGCTCAGCAAAGACCTCGCCGAAGCGCTCCGGGGTTTCTTGCGCACTCGCCACCCTTCCGAGCCGGCGTTCCACCTGCCCCCGTTCTGGCGCGCGTCGGAGCCCCTCCAGGGAGACCTCGCGGCTGCCGGCGTGCCGATCGCGGGCACGTCGCTGACTTCCACGCGCTGCGACACACGTTCGCGACCCTCCTCGCGAACTCGGGAGCCGCTCCGCGCGTCGCGCAAGCTCTCGCGCGTCACTCGGACGTTCGTCTCACGCTCGGGATCTACACGCACCTCGGCGCGGACGACGAACGCAAGGCGGTCGAAGCTCTGCCCCGGTGGAACGATCCATCGCGGGTACTGGAGTCCCAACGCGCGGCGGGAACGAGCGGCTCCGCCATCGCTCCGCCATCCACTCCGCCATCCGGCAGCGATTCGAGGACTCCGCCAGACATCGCGAGAGACATCAACCGGGCAGCGCGGGCCTCGCAGGGCCATTTAGTGGTACGCCCAGCAGGGTTCGAACCTGCAACCGTCGGTTCCGAAGACCGAAGCTCTTCCAATTGAGCTATGGGCGCGCGCGTTTCCGCGGGATTCTAGCGCCTCAGCCCGGCATTCGCAGCCAGGGGCGCGCGACTTCCTGCCAGGGCCAGGACGATCCCACGGCAAACAAGACCACGGCGACCGTGACGTAGATGGCGAGCTTGCGGTGGCGCGCCTTGTCCGTCGGCGCGCCCTTGCCGGTGGATTTCCCCATGTGCACGAGCGCGACGCCGAGGATCATCAGGATCGGGTGCTCGATGAAGAACTTGCGCACGGGTGCGTCCTGCATCGCCGAACTCATGTCGGCCCAGGCGCCCTTCGTCAGGGGTGACCAGACGACGTGCAGCAGAATGCCGATCAGGAGTTGCACGTCGACGAGGATCGTCAGCACGAGCACGCTGGTGCGATCGGCGATCTTCCACGGCTTCGCGCCGAACCAGCCGCTGAACGCGCGGACCATGACCCAGAGGCCGACGGCGAGGACGGCGAGGCGCAGGATGTTGTGGACGACCAGGGCGGTTTCGTACATGCGCGGAAGGTAGCGATCCTGCGCGGCGCGTGCACGCTCGTCCCATCGATCGGCTCAGGCGAGTTCGAGCAGGACCTGCAGTTTCAGGAAGTCGACGTCCTTGATCCGCACCGCGATCGGATGGCCCTCGGTGAAGGAAAACAGGCGCTTGGCCGCCCGAATTTGGATCGTGGGGCCCTTGATCTCGACCTTGTCGCCGATGGTGCGCGAAGGCAGGAAGCCCGTCACGTTGAAGTCCAGCAGCTTGACCTCGATTCCCGGCGGTGAGACGCGCAGCACGGACGCGGAGAGCTTCTCGCCGATGTGCGGCTCGAGGTACTGGCAGATCTTGAGATCGTCGACGGCGGTCTCGACCATCTCGGAGATGTCGGCCTGCATCGAACAGTGCGACGCGATGTCGTTCAGGTCGGCGAGGTAGTCCTCGGTCTTCAACTGCTTCGACGCCTCTTCGGCCGAGGACAAGACCTCGTGCAGCCAACGGTGCACCATGAGGTCGGGGTAGCGTCGAATCGGTGACGTGAAGTGCAAGTACGCCTGGCGCACGAGGCCGAAGTGCGTCGCCACGTCCTTGTCGTCGTGCACCTCGTACACGGCGCGTTCGATCAGGCCCATGATGCGCTGGATCAGCGCTTCGGCGTTCGCCTTCTTGCGCGCGAGCGTGATCAGGCGCGCGATGTCGCGGCCGGTCAGGCGGTCCTTTTTCGGCACGCGAATGCCGTGTTCTTCGAGGCCTTTCGCGACCTTCTCGATCTCCTCGGCGTCCTTCTCGGGGTGGACGCGATAGATCGTCGGCAGCCCGCGGTCGCGGAAGAAGTCGCAGACGGCTTGGTTCGCGGCCAGCGCCGTCTCTTCGATCAGCGTCATCGAGAAGTAGCGCGGCGCGTCCACGATCTTCACGACCTCGTGTTCCGCGTCGAAGACGAACTTCTTCTCGATGCTCGCCATGCGCAGCGAGCCC
>JBBQCC010000405.1:0-3010 GCA_038318285.1 Planctomycetota bacterium
TGAGACGAAACGACTCGCGGAAGATCCGCCGCACGCGGTTGCGCTTCACGGCCGACTTCCACACGACCTTGCCGATCGAGAGCCCGAGGCGCGTGTGACCGACGGCGTTGCGGCGCGCGACGACGAGCAGGATCGAGCCGCGGGCACGCGAGCCCTGCTGGAACGCACGCTGGAAATCGCCACCTCGGACGAGGCGTTTCTTTCGGTCGTAGGCGAGCGGTCGAGGCAAAGCGGTGCGCGACGGTACGCGAGAGAGCCATGGTACGCCGTGACGGGAAGGCGCGCCCGGGGACGCGCGCGGCGCTATCATCCTCGGCTCGCTTGGGTCACCGCGGACACAACTGGATCGACGGCGAACACGCCCTGGCCGAGAGTGGCGCCTGGTTCGAGGGCCCGAGTGCCGACGGGCGCGAAGTCCTCGGGCGCTGGCCGCGTTCCGGAGCGGACGATCTCGGGCGCGCGCTCGCGGCAGCGAGGCACGCGGAGTCATCCTGGCGCGATCTGGGCGTCACGCGGCGGCACGACATCCTGCGCGAGGCCGCGGCGTGCCTGCTCGACGCACCGGATCCCGACGACACCGCGCGACGGGCGCTGGGATTTTCGGACGACGAGTTCGAGGCCCACCTCGACCGCTTGGACTCGGCTTTGCGCGAAGGCTTGGCGCTCGACTCCGCCGCGGCGAGCATGCTCGCGCGCAGTTCGCTCGGCGCGCGCGACGGTCCGTGCCTCTTGGCGCCGACCTGGAGCTCGGGCTGGCACGCTCCGGCGCGCGCGGCGCTCTTCGCGTTGCGCGCCGGGCGTCCGGTCGTTTTCGCCGCGGACGGTCGACTGCCCGGTGTGGGCGACGCGCTGCAGCACGCGTTCGAGCACTTGCCACGCGGCGTATTCGGGCTGCTCCACGACGATGGTCGCACCGTCGTGCGCGCGGCCTGCGAGCGCGGTGATCTCGCCTCGGCACTCGTCGGCGCCGAGCGACTCGGCTCCGATCCTTGGAGCGGTTCTCACGTCGAGATCGTCCGCGGGCGCCGCACGACCGTCGTCGTCGATCCGGCGCAGGACATCGACGCGCGTGTCGAGCGCATCGTGGACGCCTGGATCGGCCGAGCGCGCGCGCTGTCGGGCGCGCGCTCGGGTCAGGTGGGCCGCGTCTTCGTCCCCGAGCGCACATTCTCGCGCTTCAGCAAGTGCCTGCTGGAGCACCTGGCGTCGAGTACGGACGCGGCGCGGCCGCTTCCGCTCGCTGTGCGCGCGCAGTCCGAGGTGCTGGAGTCCGCAGCGGCGCTCGGCCTCGACGAGGGGACCACGGCGATCCTCACCGGCTTCGAGTCCGATGCGTCCGATTTCCCTGTGGTGCTCACGAATGTCGAGCCGACGATGCGGGTCGCGCGACACGCGGCCCCGTGCGGGCTGCTCTTGCTGCTGCGCGCGCACGACGTGCGTTCAGCGCACGCAGCTGCACTGCGACTCGACCAGGAATTCCGTTCCTGAAGCGTGTCCTTTGGCGCGGGGTGGTCAGCGAACTCGCGAGCGGGCACAATCGTCGGGTGAGGAACGGCCGATGAAGGCCTCTCCAGGCCCTCACATTCGCCTCCTCCCGCCGGAGCGCCCCGCACATGATCGACGCACGCAACGTTCACGAGACTCTCAAGCGCCACCAACTCGCCGACGGCTTTCCGTTCGTGCTCGACCTCGAGAAGAGCCACGGATCGTGGATGCGCGATTCGCGTAGCGGCACGGAGTACCTCGACTTCTTCACCTGCTTCGCCAGTTGGCCGCTCGGCTACGACCACCCGAAGCTGCGCGACCCGCAGTTCCTGTCGCGCCTCACGCGCGCGGCGCTGAACAACCCGTCGAACTCGGACCTGTACACCACGTATATGGCCGAGTTCGTCGAGACTTTCGCGAAGCACGTCACGCCGCAGGGCTTCCCGCACCATTTCTGGATCTCGGGCGGTGCGCTGGCGGTCGAGAACGCGCTCAAGGTCGCGTTCGACTGGAAAGCGCGGAAGATCGGCCTGGCGAACATCAAGGACGACGGCGCGAGCCTCGCGGTCCTGCACTTCAAGGCCGCGTTCCACGGCCGCACGGGCTACACGCTCAGCCTCACGAACACGGATCCGAAGAAGGTCGCGCTGTTCCCCAAGTTCTGCTGGCCGCGCGCGCACAACCCTGCGGTCCAGTTCGACCTCGACGGCGGCATCGCGAACGACATCGAGGCGGAGGAGCGGCGCTCCTTCCAGGACATCGAGACGGGCCTGAAGCAGTTCCAGGGTCGCGTCGCCGCGATTCTGATCGAGCCGATGCAAGGCGAGGGCGGCGACAATCACTTCCGCCCCGAGTTCTTGGCGAAGTTGCGCCAGTACGCGGACGAGAACGAAGCGCTGCTCGTGTTCGACGAAGTGCAGACGGGCTTCTTCGGTTCCGGCAAACCTTGGATGTGGCAGCACAGCGGCGTGCGTCCGGACGTGGTGGCGTTCGGCAAGAAGGTGCAGATCTGCGGCCTCTACGCCGGACCGCGCGTCGACGAGGTGAAGGACAACGTCTTCCACGTGCCGAGCCGCATCAATTCGACGTGGGGCGGCAGCCTTGTCGACATGGTGCGTAGCCAGCGCTTCATCGAGATCATCGTCGAGGACGGCCTCGTGAAGAACGTCGCGGAACAAGGCGCGCGTTTCGTCGCCGGACTGCGCGCACTGGGCAAGGAGCGCGGCGGCTTCACGAACGTGCGCGGCGTGGGTTCGCTCGTCGCGTTCACGCTGCCGACCGCGGCGGCGCGCGACGCGCTGCTCCAAGCTCTGCGCGACAAGCAGTTCCTGGCGCTGTCGTGTGGCGAGGCCTCGCTCCGCTTCCGCACGCCGCTCAACGTGACCGCGGGCGAGATCGACATGGCGCTCGAGCGCATCGCCGCCTGCCTCCCGGCGGGACGCGTGCGCGTCTAGTCACCCAGCAGATGGGACGAGAAGGCCGTCCCCCGCTCGGAGAGCCAAGCAGGGCTCACCGAGCTGGGGAC
>JBBQCC010000406.1:0-3009 GCA_038318285.1 Planctomycetota bacterium
GTAGGCGTCGCCGACGAATCCCGCGCCGTTCACGAACAGGCGGCTCGCGCCCGTCAACTTCGCCAGCACGGTGCGCTCGGTGGGGGATTCGACGCGCGCGTAGGCCCAACCGATCTCGCCACCGAGCGAACCGTCGGCGTCGGTCTTGCGCTCGGTCCAGCGCTGTTCCTCGCCCGATTCGCCCTGCAGCGTGTCACCGACCTTCGGCGCCGCCGCATCCCGCCGCGCGATGTGCGCGTCGAATACGGCGCTGGGCGAGAACGGCCTGCGCCCGCCGCGTTCCGTCGGCGCGATCGTCAACCAATCGCGAACCACTTCGGTGCCCGGAACGAGAGCCAGCAGCAGCGCGATCAGCATCGACGAAGCGTAAGCGATCGCAGCTAGCGTCGCCGGTTCAGCACGGCCTCGATCCGCTCTTTCATCTCGGTCGAGCTCCAGATCGGGACTTCCTGCTCGCGGAAGCGGCGTTCGTCCTCGGCCGTCGTCGCGACCATGCTCGTCCGCAGCGCCTGCTTCGTCACGGCGTACGTCGTCGGCGGGTGCGCGGCCAGTGCTTGAATCCGCTTCAACGCGGTGACATCAGCGTCCGACGACACTTCGTCGACGAGGCCCATCGCGAGCGCTTCATTCGGCGCGAACAGCTCGGCCCCCAGCAGCACGCGCCCGACCGTGTGCATCGGCAAGCGTGCGCGCAGGATGTTCAACCCGACGGGCGGGAAGCACGCGCCGATCGCGACCTCGTTGACGCCGATGCGCACCTTCGGCTCGTCCACCGCGATGCGCCAATCGCAGGCCAGCATCAGGATGCAACCGCCGGCGATCGCGTGACCGTTCACCAGCGCGACGGTCGGCGCCGGGTGCAGGAAGAGGCGTCGGTACAGTGCGTCCAGCGCGCGCAGCATCTTCTCCATGCCGTCGCGGTCGTTGGCGAGGACTTCCTTCAGGTTGAGCCCGGCCGAGAACGCGTCAGCCGATCCCGTCAGCAGGATCGGCTCGTCGCCCGCGCGGCGCAGCTGGTCGTCCAGCCAGCCGATCAAGTCCGTCCCGAGCGCGTTCTTGCCCGGGTGTTGCATGCGAATTTCCTGCATCGAATCGAATCCTCCGGACCTCTACCTACCGTTCGTGAAGCGCGTGTCAACGCCGCGGCGCCAGGACGTGGAATCGAAGGGTGCGCGAGCCTGCTAACCTCTCCCGCGATGACGCACTCCTTCGCCAGCGACAACAACGCGCCCGTCCATCCCGCGATCCTGGAAGCGATCACCGCGGCGAACGCCGGCCACGTCCGCGCCTACGGCGACGACCCCTGGACGCAGGCGATGGATCAGCGCATGCGCGAGCACTTCGGCGCCGATGCGCGCGCTTTCGCGGTTTTCGGCGGCACCAGCGCGAACGTGCTCGGCCTGTCGGCGATGCTGCGTCCGCACGAAGCCGTGATCTGTGCCGACCAAGCGCACGTCGCAGTCGACGAGTGCGGCGCGCCCGAGCGCTTCCTGGGCTCGAAGCTGCTGCTGGCGCCCACGGTGGACGGGAAGCTCGGCCCGGACGTCGTCGCCGCGCACCTGAAGGGCTTGCGCGACCAGCATCATGTCCAGCCGAAGGTGCTCGCGATCACGCAGGCCACGGAAGTGGGCACGGTCTACACGCCGGCCGAGATCGCTGATCTCTGTCGCGCAGCGCACGCGCAGGGCCTACTGGTCCACCTCGACGGCGCGCGTATCGCGAACGCGGCCGCCGCGCTCGACGTGCCGCTGCGCGCGCTGACCACCGACGTCGGCGTGGACGTCGTGTCGTTCGGCGGCACGAAGAACGGCGCGATGGGCGCCGAGGCCGTCGTGTTCCTGAACCGCGACCTGGGCCAGGACTTCCGCTTCGTGCGCAAGCAGGGGATGCAGCTCGCGTCGAAAATGCGTTTCGTGTCGGCGCAGCTCGCGCGCTTGCTCGAAGGCGATCTGTGGCGCGCGAACGCGCAGCACGCGAACCGCATGGCGCGCCGACTGTCGGAATCGGTACGCGAGATCGCGGACGTCGAGCTGGCCTACCCGACGCAGGCGAACGGCGTGTTCGCGCGCATCCCGCGCCACGCCGTCGAACCGCTGCAGCAGCACTCGTTCTTCTACGTGTGGGACGAAGTTGGGCCGGTCGCGCGCTGGATGTGCTCGTTCGACACGACCGAGGCCGACGTGGACGCTTTCGTCGCGGCCTTGCGCGCACTGGTTTCGCGCTAGTCGCGCGCGTCCGGCCTGAATTCAGCGCCCGTCGAGCGCGAGCGTGTCGCGGTAGACCGCGCTCGTCGGTCCGCCGAAATCCGCCGGCGGCGATCCCGTCGCGCGCCGCACGAGGTCGGCCGCGTCGCCGTCGGTGACGACGGGCAAGTACCAGACGCCGTCGGCTCCCTGCGCGGCCTGCAGCGACACGGGTGTGACCGCCTGACCGCGCCGGTGCAGCCGAACGACCGGGCCCTTGCCCGTGACCGGGTTCGGCACGACGGCGAAGCTCTCGATCACCAGCTGGTCGGCCGTGTCTCCGAGCGCCCCGAGGGGCAACGCGCTGCCTGCGAGCTTGACCAGCGCGCGCTGCGCCGCCGCCGACGGGTAGGGACCGGAGTAGCCCGCTTCCGCGGGGCGCGCACACGAGGCGAAGAGCACGAAGGCGAAGAGCACGAAGGCGGTACACATCGCGGCGAGGAGTGCCGCGCATCGGGGTTGGAGTCGCACAGCCTATGAAACCGCAACGAGCGCGCTGGTCACGGACTTTCGCCGATGAATTCGTCGAGAGTTTGCGCGAGTCCGCAGTCAGCGCGAATCGTCGCGCGGGAACGGCGCGACGACGAGCCTGCGATTTCGACGGCTCGTGTCTACAGCGGCGGCGGAACGGGCGGCGCGCCGAAGGCGGCCTTCACGTCCCTGTCGAACAGGACGACGAGCGCCCAGATGCCGATCGGCAGTCCCAGTAGGCAGCAGCAACTCGTGAAGCAGGGGATCATCGCCAGGATGCTGGCCGTGACCGCCA
>JBBQCC010000407.1:0-3008 GCA_038318285.1 Planctomycetota bacterium
CAACCACATCGCGCAGTGGACCGAGAGGGTCGTCGTCGTCCAGTAGCCCTCCCGCAGCTGCGAGCTAGCCTCGTGGATGCAGGCATCGTTCGACGAGGGCATCGGCGTTCGCGCGTTCATCGGAAATGGCTGGCCGGCACGTGCGGCGCTGTTCCCCGACCTCGCGAGCGATCGCGTGGCGTCGATCAAGGACGTCGTCGCGCGTGACTTCGATCTGGGCTACGGGTTTCCCACCGGGGATGCCGTCGACGTGTACCGGCGCGCCGGATACCACGTGCTCGGTGAGATGCCTCGCTACGTCCGCGTCCTGCACGGTGGGCGCTACCTGGAAGCGCAGCTCGGACCGCGGTTGTCCGGGCTCGCCGCGAGCGTCATCGATCGATCCGTCGCGGTGATCGCGAGCGTGCGTTCGCACATCGTGCGTCGCTACCAACTGCGCTGGATCCCGGCGTTCGGTCCCGACTTCGATGCGCTGTGGCGCAGGGCGGGGCACAGCCACTCGTTGATCTGCCAGCGCGACTCGGCGTTCCTGCAGTGGCGGTTCCTGCGGAGCGCGACGCACCGGTCCCGGATCGCCGCGCTGTATTCGCGGCAGGGTGGTCGCCTCGAGGCGTACGCGGTGGTGCGAACCGGCGCCGACGCGCGGGTCGAGATCCAGGATCTGTTCGGTGCCGGCGCCCACGAGCTCGATGCCTTGGTCGCGTTGCTCGTCCCGCAACTGGACGCCCTCGGCGCGACCTCGCTCGGCATCCGGTTCCTCGGGGACCCGAGCATCCTGCGGCTGCTCGCCAGGCACGGGTTCTCGCGTCGTACCGAGACCCAGCCGGTGATGATCATCGGGGGCAAGGGGCTGCCGCTGTTCAAGCTGCGCACCGTCGACGACTGGTACCTGACCGATCTCGACGAAGGCAGCTGACAGCTACCAGTGGCGCTTGGGCCGCCGACGGCCGCCGCGCTTGGCGCCCGATGGTCCCGGCAAAAATCAAGGTAGTTGTCGCATGAGATTTCAAGATGCGAGTTGATTCGAGTTGGTTTCGGTTTGAGCCTCCGGATTGAGAGTGACAGTCAGGGGGCGAGTCCACGGCCGTGTCTCGTGTGCCCATCGTTCCGGGTGTCGGCACCGAGCTCGCTCGTAGGTGACACGGCGTGCAGCGAGGATCGCGATGTCGTCGCCTGCGTGACGCTCGGCTGGTGTGACGAAGCCGATGCGGCTGTGCTGATGCTCGTGGTTGTACCAGTCGACGAACCCTGCGACCCACACCCGCGCGTCCTCGATGGAAGCGAATCCGCTCGACGGATACTTCGGCACGCTCTTCATCGTGCTGAACAGCGATTCGATGAACGGATTGTCGTTGGAGACGCTCGGCCGGCTGAAGGACGGCACGACGCCGAGGTGCTGGAGGGTCGCGAGCATCGTCGCGCCCTTCATCGGGCCGCCGTTGTCGGAGTGGAGCACCCAACCGACCAGGTCGACGTCGGGTCCGGCCTCGACGCGAATTCGCTCGACGAGCGCTGCGGCGAGGTCAGACGATTCTTCGCTGTGAACTTCCCAGCCGAGGATCTTGCGGCTCCAAACATCCTCGACGAGGTAGAGGTAGTAGAACGCACCGCGGAGATGGCTCCGAAGGTACGTGATGTCCCACGAGGCGACCTGCCATGGTCGGTCGGCAACGTGTTCGCGTGGATGGGGGCGTGGTGTCGGCGACCGCTTACGGCCACGGTGGTGTTGCATGTCCTCGGCGCGCAGCGTCCGGTAGAACGTCGACTCCGACGCCACGTACTCCCCGCGCGTTGCGAGTTGCGGCACGATCTGGCTCGGCGACATGTCGCGAAACTCGACGCTGGTTGCGATCGCGATGATCTTCTCGCGCTCGGCGCTCGACAGCTTGTTCAACGGCGCGTGATTCGGACCGTGCCGACCATCGTCGTCGGTTTTCCACCGCTCGACCGTTCGGATGGTGAGTCCGAGCACTTCGCACGCACGCCACCGGCGTGCACCTGCGGCGACCGCCTCGTCGATGAGCGTCCGGATCATTCGCCGTTCCTCGGGTCCGTGTCGTCGTCCTCGTCCCCCCAGATCGCCTGGGCTTTTTTTTTGAGCACGAGCAGCGCGGCCACTTCGGCGAGCGCCTTCTCCTTGCGCGCGAGCTCCCGTTCGAGGTCCCGAATTCGCCGGGCCTCGATGCTGGCTGCCTTTCGTTCACGTCGCGACGGTCCTTGGAGCGCCGCGACCGATGCCTGCGTGACCTGCGCCCGCCACTCCTCCAACTGCGCCTCGTGCAAACCCTTGCGGCGCAGAAACGCGCCGAGTTCCGGTGCTGGCACCCCCGCGGACTCGAGCACCACCGCCAGCTTCTTCTCCGCGCTCCAGTCCTGCGGCCTCTTGGTCGACGCTGCCGATGGCGACGCTGCCACCGGCGACGACGCTGACGGTGACGACATTGCCGCCGGCGGCGACGGCTTCTTCTTGTCACGTAGCGGTGCCATCTTTGAGGTTACGGTAGCTGCTCCTTTCAGCCAACGCGACAGGGTCGCTTGCGAGACGCCCACCTCGGCGGAGAGCGCCGTCGCGGACATCGAGTTCGGTGAAGATAGTCTTTCGACCATCCGATTGCGGAAACCATCAGAATACAGAGTCACAGGATCCTTCGTGCCCACCATGCGCAGAACGCGAGCGGTCAAACCGTCAGCGTCATGCGACAACTACCCTGACACAGCGGGCAGTGCGAGGCTTGGCTGCGCGAACGCGCGGACGTGCGGGTTACACCGGGATCGGTTCCTCAGGGCACGGTTGTGGTTCGCGGCGAGAAAGGCGAACCAACGCAAAGCATTCTCGGTGCGCTTTCTCTCACGACCGCCGGACTCGGCGTAGCACCGGGTAATCCGTTGAGTTTGATCCAGGCATCTGAGACAGCGGAAGAAGCCAAACTGGTTAGCGGGTGGTTCGAAGCGCAGTGGACCGCACTCGTGCCGCGGGCCGACGACAAGCAACGAGTGATCGATGCGAT
>JBBQCC010000408.1:0-2983 GCA_038318285.1 Planctomycetota bacterium
CGCTCGAGGCGATGTCCTGCGGCACGCCCGTCGTCGCGACGGACGTCGGCGGCGTGCGCGAGGTCGTGCAGCACGGCGTGACCGGTCTGCTCGCCCCGCCCGAGGACGTGGACGCGTTCGCCGAGCACCTGCGCGCGCTGCTCTTCGATCGTGATCGTGCGCGCGCGATGGGCCTCGCCGCGCGCGCCGCCGCTGTCGACCAGTTCGCGCGCGAGCGTGTCATGCCGCGCTACGAGGCCGTCTACGAACGCGTGCTCGCCAAGCAGCTCCCTTCGTAACCTCCTGGGCATCTGATCCACCCACTGATCCAATACCCTGGCATGGTTCTGAACATTGCGAATGACAGAGGGAGCCTTGCGCCACACTCGCTCCGGGTAATCCGAGGCTATCGAAGGCACGAATAACACTTACTGCGGGGAGTTTGTCGTCTCCAGGTGACCGAGCTACGCTCGCGGAATGCGGAGTTCCTCGATGAAAGCGCTTCGGATCGGCCGAGGGCTACTCCTCGCCTTGCTGGCGATCACGGCGATCATGCAGGCCTGCGCAGCGCCGGAACCGCAACGCGATCCAGAAGAAAGCGTGTACTGGCCTGAAGGGAGCGGCCGCCCAGAACGTGCGTTCGACCTCGTTGTCGCGACCTACAACGTGCATGGACTGCCTTGGCCGATCCTGCACAATCGACCGCTGGCGATGAAGCTCATCGTGCAGCAGCTGCTCGACATCCCGCCGCCGAATTCTCCCGACGTGATTGCCTTCCAGGAAGCTTGGGCGCGCTGGTACCGCTCCGCTTTGGCGGACGGACTCAAGGCAGGTGGCTACAACTACTCGCACTTCTTCAGCGGACATCGCTTCGGCACAGGCATGCTGGTGGTCAGCCGGTACCCGATCGTCGAAACCAATCTGCATTCGTACGCTGCGGATGCACCGTGGTGCCGATCAGGCATGGATTGGTGGGGAGCCAAGGGAGTCGGACTTGCCCGCATCGAGATCGAGCCGGGCTCGGTCGTCGATATCTACAATGCGCACCTCATCGCCGACTACGGCGGAGAGGAATCGAACCTCGAAATCCGTGAAGCGCAAGACCTCGAGCTGGCCGACTTCCTTGCGACCTCGCCCGCTCACTTGCCATGTATCGTGCTGGGCGATTTCAACGACGCGGTGGGTGAACGGCCGGTCGATTCACTTCTCGAGCACGGTGGGCTCAGCGTGCTCGGCGATGGCGCCGGACTCGATCACGTGCTGTGGCGATCCACCTCACTTTTTCAGTGCGAGTGCTTGGAGTACATCCGTCTGGACAAATATGTCGAACGCGACGGAGTCACGGTCGGTCTCAGCGACCACGCGTGCCGTGTCGCCAGACTGCGGATCACACCATCGCCGCACGAACCGGCCCTCAGCGCGCCGCGCTGACTGGGACTCTGAAGCGGACGTTCCGTAGCAGCCCTTGGTGAAGGTCCCGTCGCGAGGCGAAGCGGTCGCGCGGCCGTGACGGAGGGGAACGGGCGGCTGGGCGCCGGCGATGGACCGTTCGACGCGACAGGACCCGCGCGGGCCGCTCCAGAGTTCCCTCGCGGGCGTCGGCCGGGGAAGATGGCGGCGTGCGCGTCCCCGATCCCTTTCCGTCCGCAGCGCGCGTCCGGGTCCACCTGGACCACAACGCGACGACGACGATCCGGCCGGAGGTGCTCGCGCTGCTCGTCGACCTCTACGCGCGCTTGCACGGAAACCCGTCCAGCGTCCACGCCGCCGGGCGCGAGGCGCGCGGCTGGCTGGACGACGCGCGCGAGCGGACGGCCGCGGCGCTGGGCTGCCACGAGGACGAGGTCGTCTTCACGTCGGGCGGCACGGAAGCCATCCAACTGGCACTGGCCGGGGTGCTGCGCAGGCCGAGCCAGGCCGGCTCGCAGCATCGCGGCGCGCTGGTGACGAGTGCCGTCGAGCACTCCGCCGTCCTGGCCGCGGCCGATCGACTCGAACGCGAGGGTCACCCCGTAGTCCGACTGCCTGTCGACGGAACGGGGCGGGTCCGGCTCGACGCGCTGGAGGCGGCGCTGGCGTCACAGCCCGCCCGGACGTCGCCGCCGGCGCTGGTCTCCATCCAGGCCGCCAACAACGAGCTCGGCACCCTGCAGCCCGTCGTCGAGATCGCCGAACGGTTGAGCGCGGTCGGGCCGGTGCGGCCGCTGCTGCACTGCGACGCCGTCCAGGCGCTGGGTCGCATCCCGCTGGCGCCGCTGCGGGCCGCCGCGGACCTCCTGGCGTTCTCGGTTCACAAGGTCGGCGGTCCGCCAGGCGTCGGCGTGCTGGTCCGGCGCACCGGGGTCGTGCTCGAACCGCTGCTGGGAGCCGGCAGTCAGGAGAACGGCTTGCGGCCAGGCACCGAGTCCGTGCCGGCGATCGCCGCGGCCGCGCTGGCGATCGAACTCGCGCAGCGCGAACAGGTCGAGTACGGGGAGCGCACGGCGCGCTTGTGCCGCTCTCTGTGGCAACAACTGACCATCTGCATCCCAGGAGTGGAGCGCAACGGGCCCGACCTCGACGAAACGCGCCTGCCCAACACGTTGAACGTCAGCCTGCCCGGCGTCGAGAGTCGCACGCTCGTCGCGCGCCTCGATCTCGAGGGTCTCGAAGTCAGTGCGGGCTCGGCCTGCGCGAGCGGATCGCTCGAACCTTCGCACGTGTTGCTCGCGCTCGGACACGACGCAGCGCGTGCGCGCGGTGCGTTGCGCCTCTCTTTCGGTCGCACGAGCGGTGAAGAAGATGTCCACAACGCGGTGGAGATTTTGAGGAGAACGATTTCGTCAGCGCGCTAACCCGCGCCTCGACAGCGGGCTTGCGAACACAGCGTGAAGAGTCCACGTCGCGTGCGTTGACAGCGCGCCATCACGCGCTGGAATGTCGCTCCCTCGCACCACGTGTCCGATCGCACGCAGGTTCGCTTCCCCGCGACCTGTACGCGACCGATCGCACGCGGAGCAGACCC
>JBBQCC010000409.1:0-2973 GCA_038318285.1 Planctomycetota bacterium
ACTGGATCCCGGGGGTTGCGTCGAGGATCGAACGGATCGCGGCTTCCGCGCGGTCCTCGCCCGCGGGGTCGAGTGGGACCAACTCGATGTGGAACTCGCTGCGGTTGGGCGGCCACGGATCTTCGCCGAGTTCCGCGCGCCCGATCTGCTGCTCGACCGTGGCGACGTAGGGCGTCGCGAGCATCGCCTCGGACAAGCTCGCGCCGACGCGCCGCATCTCGGGCAGCGAAGTCCCTGGCGACATCGTCACGTGGACGACGAAGTGTCCTTCGCGAAACGCAGGCAGGAACTCGACGGCCAGCCGGCCCACGAGCAGCGCACACGCTACGCACAACACCAACACGCTCGCGATCACGGGTCGCGGATGCGAGGCGACGCTCGCCAGGATGCTGCGGTACAGCGAACGGGCTCTCGTCAGGATGCGCGCCTCGCGAGCGCGCACCGAAACCGCCGGCAACAACGCCAGACACAGCGCCGGCGTCACGACGAGCGCGATCACGAGGGACGCGCCCACGGCCAGGAGGTACGCGAGTGCCAGGGGTGCGAACATCCGACCTTGCAGTCCGGACAGGGTCAGCACCGGCACGAACGCCAGGGCGACGAGCGCCGTCGCGAAGATGACGGAACTGCGCACCTCCAACGAGGCGCCCAGGACGACGTCGAACGCGCTGCGCACGCCGCCCAGCGCGCGGTTCTCCCGCAGCCGCCGGAAGATGTTCTCGACGTCGATGATCGCGTCGTCCACGACCTCGCCCAGCGCGACGGCCAGGCCTCCGAGCGTGATCGTGTTCAGCGTGACGCCACACGCGTGCATGACGGCCACCGCGGCCCCGAGGGACAGCGGGATCGTGATCAGCGAGATGAACGCCGTCCGCAGGTCGTAGAGGAAGAAGAGCAGCACGATCGCGACCAGCACGGCGCCGAGGAGCAGCGACGACTGCAGGTTCGCGATCGAGTGCTCGATGAACGTCGCCGGCCGGTGCATGCGACGGAACACCTGGATGCCCGCGGAGTCGAACGCGGACTGCATTTCGTCGAGTTCGAGCTCTACGCGCCGCGTGACGTCCATCGTGTTCGCACCGAACTGCGAGACCATCGTCATCAGCACGCCCGGCCGACCCTGGACCAGGGCATCGCCGTACTTCGGTTCGGGGCCGGGCCCGACCTGGGCGACGTCGCCGATGCGGATGCGACGACCTGCGCTCGATGCGACGACGACCTCGGCGAGTTCGTCGGCAGTCGACAGCGCGCCGTGCGTCTGGAGGACCACCCGCTGGTTGTCGCCCTCGAAGAAACCCGCGCCGCGCTGTCCCGTCGAATTGCGCGCCGCCTCGACGAGATCGCCGAGCACGAGTCCCGCGGCCGCGAGGCGATCGGGATCCGCGCGGATCTGCATCTGCTCGATCTCGCCGCCGAACAGGCTGACGTTCGCGACGCCCGGGACGGCCAGCAGGCGCGGTTGCACGACCCACTGCGCGAAGTGCCGCAGCTCCATCGGCGTCCGCGTGTCGGAGACGAGGCCGATCTTCAGCAGATCCATCGTGGCCGAAGTCAGCGGCGTCAGCTGCGGCGCGCGCACGCCCGCCGGCAGCTCGCTCGCGAGCGGTGCCAGCCGCTCGGACATCACCTGCCGCGCCGTGATCGGTTCGGTCCCCTCGGAGAACGTCGCGGTCACGATCGAGAGACCCTGGATCGACTGGGATCGCAGCGTCTCGAGGCCGCCGACGCCGCCCATCCGCCGTTCGACCGGCTTGGTCACGAGGAGTTCGACCTGTTCGGCCGACAACCCCGGCGCCTCGGTCTGCACCGATACCTGCGGCGGCGCGAAGTCGGGGAACACGTCGAGACGCGCGTCGATCGTCGCGAAGAAGCCCCAGGCAAGGAGGGCCGCCGCGAGGACGAAGACGACGGAGCGTTGGCGCAGCGCGGTCCGGACGATGGCGTTCAACATCGCGGTCGCGACGACTACTCGTCCGTTCCTCCCGCGGCACCGTTCGCACTCCACTCCGACGACAGGAGTTGCTCCGCTCCCTCGACGACGACTTCGCGTGCACCGCTCCAGGGCGGCGCGTCCTCAACGGCCCAAGCGCTGCCCGTCCATGCCGACGAAGGCACTTCCAGGCGCGCGAAGTGTGTCTCGTCCACCTGCGCGTACGCCCAGGTCTTGCCGGCGTAGCGCACGATCGACGACTCCGGCAGCTGCCACGTCCGGCGCGGATCCGCGTCGCTCTCGATGCGCGCAGTCACCGACTGCCCGGGTCGCAACCAGGTCAGTGCATCCACGACGCCGAGATCCACGCGAAAGTACGCGGTCGGCGCGAGCGAGTCGTCCAGCATCGGCGACTTCACGCGCTCGCCGGTCCACGTCCGGCCCGGAGCGCCGACCGGTTCGATGCGCGCGCTGCGCACGTCGGGTGCGACGCTGCCGTCGAGCGGCAACTCGATGCGCGCGAGCAGCACGGAATAGTCGGCGATGCTCAGGATCGCGGCACCGGCCTCTACCGACTCGCCGGGATGAGCCGTCACCTCGGCGACCTCACCGCTCGACTCGATGCGCAGCGTCCACGGGTTCTGCATCGCTCGCGCTGGATCGACGGCGGTTTCGAGCGCGGACACGAGCTCGCGCGCGCCGGCGGCACGCGCCTCGCCCGATGCCAGTGCCGAGGAAGCGTCCTGCAGTGCGCGATCCGAAATGAGCTTGCCGTCGGCGTTGAGCTGCTCAGCACGAGTCGCGGCCGCGCGCAAGAACGGCAACTGGGCTTCGGTGCCGGCCAAGTCGGCGCGCGCACCGGTCAGCCGCACGAGCAGGTCGCTGTGCTCCTGCGGCGTGACGCGCGGTTCGACCCAGCCGATCGTCGTCGGACCTGCGACGCGCGCACCGGCATCCGGCCAGCGCACGTCGGGGTCCGCGCGCAACGTCCCAGGAACGGGCGCGCGCAGGACGAACGACCGCGAGGGGTCCGCGACGAGCTT
>JBBQCC010000410.1:0-2956 GCA_038318285.1 Planctomycetota bacterium
GTGGTTGGGCGCGGGCCGCGCGCCGACGCTGGCGGACCTCGACGCGCGCGCGATCGACACGCGGTCGCTGGACGAGGGCTTGCGCCGTTTCGTCACAGCCGTCGCGGTGCTCGGCGGCCGCGCGCACGTAGCGGACGCCGCGCGACTGGGTGCCGTGGACGCCGGGGACGCGCTCGGCGTGCGCCCGCGCTGGCTCCGCGTGATCGACGGCGGGAAGGTCGTGCTCGATGCCGACGCGGCAACGTTCGGACTCGATCCGCGCGTCGTCCGCGACATGCACGCGCGACGTGCGGCCGAGTTGGAGTCAGCGTCCGACCGCGACTCGGACGCCGTGGACGATCGCGATCTGCACGCGTTGGCGGCCACCGGCGTCGGCGCCGAGCACGTGCTGGAGCGTGTACGTTTCGCGCGGGAGTCGGGTCGTCCGTCGCATGCTCTCGACGTCGCTCGACGCACGGCGAGCGCGCTGCGCGTCGCGTGCTACCCCGTCGACCCCCGGTTCGCGATCGAGCGTGCTCTGTGCTGGATCCGCCTGGGCGAGCCTGCGCGCGCACGCGAGGAGATCGAGACGGGCGTGCCCGACGCAGATCCGCACTACGCCGCCGCGCGATGCGGAGTCGCATCGGCGCTCGCATCGGCTGCCGGAGACGCGCCGCTTGCGATCGAACGCGCGCGCGCTGCCGCCGAGCTCGATCCGACTTGGAGCGACGCGCTCGTCGACCTGGAGGCGCGCGCGCTGTTCGACGCCGGCGACGACGAAGGTCTGGAGCGGTTCGTAGCGCAAATCGGGTCTGCACACGGCGCGCGCACGCGCGCGAACGCGCAGAACCTGGTTGCGGCGAGCTTGCAAAGACGCGGCGAGTTGGCCCGCGCCCGCGCGATCTTCCGCGGGTTGCTCGACGAGGCCGAAGCGACGGAGGACACAGCACGTGCTGCGGCGCTGTCGCAGAACCTGGGAACGCTCGAACGGCGCGCCGGGGATCTGCAGCAGGCGCGAGAACTCTTCGAACGCGCGGCGCGACTCCACGTGGCCGCCGGGTCGGCGTCCGCCCTGGCGCACGCGCGCACCCAGCTCGCCGGAATTTTGCGCGATATGGGCGACCTGCGCGCCGCGACCGACGCGGCACGGGCCGCGCTCGACCTGACCGAGCGGCTCGGGGATGCGCTGCAGGCAGCCGTTACGCGCGGTGCGCTGGGGCTCGTGTTGGCCGATCGCGGTCACCTCCACGCCGCGCGCGAAGAACTCTCGCGGTCCGCGACGATCCTCGGCGCGGCTGGGCGCCGGGTTCACGCGGCACTGCTCGAGGCGCGTCTCGAAGAACTGGCAGCGCGTCTCGGACGTCCGGTCGCACCAGGGAAGCGCACGCACGCACGAGCCGCAGACCTGGATGCGGATCCGCGTGCGTTGCTCGCGCTGGCGCGCGCAGCGTGGATGCGCGGCGAACTCGACCATGCCAAGGACCGCGCGCGACGCGCGAGCGCGCTCGCGCGCAGCCTGCGTCAGGAACTGCTACACGCGGAGTCGGAGAGCGTCCTCGCGCAGCTCGTGGGTGGAGCGATCACGGCGGACGGCGACGATGCGCGCATGCTCGAGTTGCTCGGGCGGTCTCCGCGCGACGCGGAATCGGGGGAGCTCGAGCTCGACGCGGAGGACCAGCGCATCGCCGATTTCGCTCTGAAATTGTCGAACAGCGGCCGCGACGACCGTGCGGCGCGCGCTTGGGCGGCACTGGCGGCGACGGCGCTCGATCCCGTGCTGCGCGCGCGCGCTCGCACGGAAGCCGCGACAGCATTCTCCGTCTGTGCGCGTGGGCTGCCCGAAGCGGAGGTGGGCGCGCTTTCGCGGCATCTCTTGTCGCGACCCGATCCGCGACCGGCGGACGTCGGCGTGCTCTCCACGCGCGGTGTCGAAGAAGAAGAAGAGGACGAGATGGACGTTGTCAGGCTGCTCGAAATCAATCAACGCCTCGTGGACGAGGAAGAGCCCGAGAAACTACTCGGTGCGATCGTCGAACACGCGCTCGACGTCACCGGTGCGCAGCGCGGATTCGTCGTGCTCGAGCAGGGCGGGCAGCTCGTGTTCGACACCGCTCTCGATTCGCGTCGCGGCGACATCGACGCGCCCGAGCTCGAGGTGAGTCGTAGCGTCGTCACGCAGGCACTCGCGAGCGGTGCGGCCTTGCTCATTTCAAATGCAGTCGAGGATCCGGAACTCGCTGCGGCGCCGTCGGTCGCAAACCTGGACTTGCGGTCGATCCTGTGCGTGCCATTCGTGATCGACGAGGAGACGCGCGGCGTCGTGTACGTGGACAATCGCGTGCGCGAGGGCGCATTCGGACCGCGAGCGGAACGATTGCTGACCCTGTTGGCCGGGCAGGCGGCGCTGGCGATCCGTCAGGTGCGTCGGGTCGGCGAGATCCGCCGCCTGAACCGGAAGCTCGAGGAACAGGTCGCGCACACGGAGTCCGACCTGAAGAGTGCGCAGGAGGCGCTGCGCGACGCAGGCATGTCGGGTGTCGCGCACGGACTGGTCGGACGTTCACCGGCCATCCGGCAGGTGCACGAGCGGATCGCGCGCGCTGCGCAGGTCATGTTGCCCGTGCTCGTGTCCGGAGCGAGCGGAACGGGCAAGGAGTTGGCCGCCCGCGCGCTGCACGTCAGCGGTCCACGCTCCGCGGGACCTTTCGTGGTCGAGAACTGCGCCGCACTCCCCGCGTCGATCATCGAGTCCGAGTTGTTCGGCGCAGCACGCGGTGCGTTCACCGGCGCCGATGTCGAGCGCGCCGGCCTGTTCGAGCGCTCCGACGGCGGGACGCTGTTCCTCGACGAGATCGGCGAACTGCCCATCGAGCTGCAAGCGAAGTTGTTGCGCGTGCTGGAGACCGGCGAAGTGCGCCGACTGGGCGAAGCCAACGTGCGCAAAGTGCAGTTCCGTCTCGTCGCCGCGACGAACCGG
>JBBQCC010000411.1:0-2944 GCA_038318285.1 Planctomycetota bacterium
CCTCGCGTTCTTCCACACCTACCTCGGCGGCGGCGCGGCGCCGTGGGACGTGACGACGCACGAGCGCAACCTCGCGTTCGGCGCGAAGAACAAGGCGAGCGCAGAGAACGAGAAGGAATGAGCCGCACTCTCGCGGTCTCGATCGCGCTCCTCGGCTGCGTCGCGTGCAACGCACCGAGCGAGACTGCGAGCCGCGGCTCAGGGAGTGCTGCGAACGTGGCTGCGGGGAACGTGGTTGCCGAAAACGTGGCTGTCCGCATCGAGCACCACGCCCAGGCCGAGCCGGTCGATCCCTCGATGCGGCAGCGATGGCGCGAGGCCGCGCTCGAAAAGGGCTCCGTGCCCGCCGGCAAGTCGGCAGCGGAATGGGCCCGCGAGCTGACCCCCTGGCTCGCGTCCACGGATCCGGAACTGCGCGACGACTTGGCCTACACGGTCCTCGCCGGTTGGATCGTGCGCGGGAAGATCGAAGACGCACCGCTGCGTGAGCTGGCCGCAGGCTGGCGCGCGCAACTTGCCCGCCCGGGAACAACGGACGCCGACATCCTGGCGCGCTCGTTCGCGGCGCTGACGCTGGCCGCAGTCGTCGCGTGGGACATGCGGCAACCGTTCCTGGGCGACGCGGAGCTCGCGCGCCTCCGTGCGGCCGGCTTGCAGTACGCCGCGACGGAACACGACGTGCGCGGCTACGACGACGCGCTCGGCTGGGTGCACGCGACGGCGCACACGGCCGACTTCCTGAAGTTCCTCGCGCGCGAGCCGGCGCTGCCGCTCACGGAACAGGCCGCTTTCCTGGCCGCGATCGACGCGAAGGCCGCGCTGCCCGGCGCCGCGTGGACGGCCGGCGAAGACCTCCGGCTGGCGCGCATCGCGTCGTCTCTCTTGGCGCGCACCGATCTCGACGCGACCGTCTTCACGGCCTGGATCGACCGCTACGAGCGCGAGTACGCGGCCCTCTGGCAGTCGCCGCGCGTGGACGGTCAGCGGTTGGCGGCAGCGGGCAATCTGCGTCGGGTGTTGGCCGAACTCGCCGTGCTGCTCGCCATCGACCTCGAGGACGAGCGCCAAATCCTGGTCCGCGACCGGATCCTGCGCGCGCTCACGGCGACGGGCTGAAGAGTCACGGCGAACCTCGGGCTGGCGGCGCGCCCGGCATCTGAACCGAACCCTTTCGAGGAGTGACCCCCGGCACCGCGGGCGCTAGCTTGGCCCGCTCGCAACTCGGCATCGCGAACCGCCTCTCCACGATTCCATGAAGAAACTCCCGGCGATCCTGGTTCTCGTCTGCGTCTCTTTCCTGCTCTTCGGCGCCCTCGAGGCCTGCCGATCCGACGCGCCCATGAGCGGCGCGCGCGCCGCGACCGCCTCGGACGAGACCGCGCGGACGCCGAGGATGCCCAGCGAGGTCCTGGGTTCCCTGGCGCACGAGCAGGCGGTGATGAAGAGCAGCTACTGCGCCACATGTCACCCCGACGCGTACGCCGAGCACGAGCAGAACACGCACGGCCGCGCCTTCACCGACGAGGAAGTGCGCCTCGCGACCGGCCGGTTCAGCCAAGCCGACTGCATCATCTGCCACACGCCGCGCCCGGTGTTCGAGACGGGGATCGGCCAGAACCCGATCCGCCGGCACTTCGACTTGGAAGAGGGCAACACGTGCATGACGTGCCACTGGAAGGAAGGGGCGGACTACAGCCGATTCACCGGTGGCGCCGAGTGCGCGACCGCCTTCGACCCGCGCGTGGGCACCGTCGAAGCCTGCGGTTCCTGCCACCGGAATCACGGCACGCCCTTCCAGTGGGAGAAGTCGCCGCGCGGCAAGGAAGCCGGGAACGTTTGCATCGACTGTCACATGCCGCGCGTGCAGCGGCCCGTGGCCGTCGGCGGTCCGGTCCAGGCCGTGCGCAGCCACGCCTTCCCCGCGTCGCGCAGCGAATCGCAACTGCGCCGCGCGTACGCGTACGACGCGAAGATCGACGGCAACGAGGTCGTGGTGCGCATCGAGAACAAGGGTGCCGGCCACAACTTCCCGACCGAACTGAAGCAGCGCGCCGTCGAATCCCTCATCGTCGTGCGCGACGCGGACGGCAAGGAGGTCGCGCGCTCGCGCCTGAGCTTCCGCGATCCGTACAAGCGGCCGTACGGCCTGTCGCTGCCGGTCAACACGCAGATCCCGTCGGGCGAATTCCGCGAACACCGCGTGCCGATCGGCGTCGCCGACGGGACGGTGAGGTGCGAGCTGCACTACAAGCTGTACTACCCGATCGAGGACCACCATCCGGACCTGGCACGCCAGCTCGAGTCGCGCACGCTGCCGTTCCAGGGCCTTACGCCCTCGACGGCCCCTGTCGATCCCGGGACGGAAGTCGCGGTCGTCACGCCCGAGAACATCTCTCCGGAAGCGGCCGGCGCCGCGAACCTCGTCGACTACGCCAAGCCCCCGATCGGTGAGGTCCTGCTCGACGTGCCCACCGGATCCAGTGCCAAGGACATCGACGCACTGATCGGTCTCTTCCAGTTCCCGGTCCCCGAAGCGAACGTCCAGGCGCGCAAGCGCCTCCACGACATCGGCGCGCCGGCGGTGCCTGCGCTCGTGAAGGCGATGGGTTCGTGGGACAACAAGACCTTCAATCAGTCGATGGGTGTGCTGCAGGCGATCGGTGCACCCGCGCGCGACGCCGTGATCGCGGCGCTCGAATCGGAGGAGCTCTACATCCGCCTCCATGCGTCCGAGATGCTCGCGCGTCTCGGCATTCCCGGCGACGCGGTCGCCGATAGGCTGATGCGCTCGCTCGCACGCCCGAATGCCCTCGATCGCTCGCATGCGGCGACGGCGCTGGGTGAGCTGGACGTCGCGGCGGCCGTGCCGAAGTTGCGCCAGTTGGTGCGCGAGGACCGCGATCCCGACGTCGTCCGCTCCGCCGCGCGCTCGCTGGCGCAGATC
>JBBQCC010000412.1:0-2937 GCA_038318285.1 Planctomycetota bacterium
CGCGGCGAGGAGATGGACACGGCCGTGGACAAGCTCCTGGTCGAGATGAAAGCCGGCGAGATGAAAGCCGGCGAGAAGAAGGCCGACAAGAAGCCGGCCGGCAAGAAGCCCGAGAAGCCGAAGCCCGAGAAGAAGAAGTGACCCCTGGCGGTGCGCGGAATCGAATTCCGTGCACCGCTTCGCTGGGCGAATTGGATTTGGCAGGGCGTGGTGAAAGTCACCCCGCTCAACGAATCGTGCCTGAGCGATGCGAGGAGGCCGACAGAACGCCAGCGGAGGCGGCCTCCTGGCCGCTGACCATGGCGTGACGAGGCCGACGAAGCAGCGCGAAGGCACGGTTTGTTGAGAGGCATGACTTTCACCACGGCCTGCCGGGGGCCTGGGCGCGCGGGATTTCGCGGCCCGGGATGCGGCGATCGGCCAAACGAGGCGGGCCTCCGTGAATCGAGTCGGAGGGCGAAGCCGAACGCTGTCGTGGATGCGTCGGACCTCGGCTCGGTGTGAGGCGGATCGCGACGTCGTCCTCCTCATTGCTCGGCCGAGTTCCAGCCCTATCATGCCCGTCGCGCTCCTGCTCGAAACGAAGCCGCTCCCGCGGTCGCGAGCGCGCGTCAAGCTTCGCCGCCTCCAAGCCAACGACACGCAACGAACGTCTGTGGCAGAACCCATCCTCCACCGCGTGGCCGCGGGTGAATCCGGAGCCGTCCAGGAGTGCCTGGATCGCTTCGGTGGACTCGTGTGGTCGTTGAGCCGGCGCTTCTGCCCCGACCGGGATGACGCCGAGGACGCTGTTCAGGACGTCTTCATCGAGATCTGGAACAAGGCCGGGCGCTATGACGCCAGCCTGTCGAGTGAGATCACATTCGTCGCGATGATCGCGCGACGGCGACTCATCGACCGGAGCCGCAAGCGCCAGCGCGCACTGCGGACGGACACGCTCGAGGACGACAACGCGTTCACCTCCGACGATCGCTCGCAGGAGATGGTCGACATCGGTGATGAGGTCGAACGCGCGCAGCGCGCCCTCGCCGAGCTGCGACCCGACGAACAGACCGTGCTGCGCCTCTCGATCTACGAGGGTCTGTCGCACGACCAGATCTCGAAGACGACGTCCTTGCCGCTGGGCACGGTCAAGACTCACCTGCGCCGCGGCCTGATCCGCGTGCGCGAGATGCTCGGCGTCGACGCGGACGCCGAGGGACGGCCGGGCCGCACGCACCCGGAAGGGGTGCAGCCGTGACGAGCCGCACCCTGCGCGATCGCCCGCGAAGCCCCGAAGAAGATCGCCTGTTCGATCTGATGCGCGAGCGCGCCGTGTACGGCCTCGATGACGCCGACTCGCGCGAGTTCGACCGCCTGACCCGCACGCACGACGACGTCGATGTCGACTGCTATGACCGCACGGCCGCCGCGCTCGACATCCTGTTCGCCGAGCGCCGAGCGGCGCCGATGCCGGAACATTTGAAGCGGCGCATCGCCGCGGGTGCGCCGCAAGCGGCGAGGAGCACCCCGCCGGTTGCGAAGACGGGCCCCGCGCCACGTCCGACGCCGACACCGGCGCCGATCCGTGCCTCGAACCGCTTCGCCTGGACCGGCTGGATCGCCGCGGCCGCCGCGTCGATCGTCGCGATCCTCGGTTGGACGCGCGAACCCGCCGCTCCGGACGCGCGCGAAGTCGCGCTCGAACTCCAACGCGAGGTCGACACTGCCGCCGATCGACTCGTCCTGCCCTGGAAACCCACGGAAGACCCGGCCGGACGCCTGGTGGCGGGCGAGCTGCACTGGAGCACGGCGCTCCAGAAGGGTTACATGAGCTTCCGCGGCCTGCCGGCGAACGACCCGAGTCGGACGCAGTACCAACTGTGGATCTTCGACGCGCCGCGCGGGACGGATCACCCGGTGGACGGCGGCGTGTTCGACGTGGCCCAGGGCGAGGTCATCGTTCCGATCGACGCCAAGATCCGCGTGGACGATCCGTCGCTGTTCGCCGTCACGGCCGAGCAGCCGGGCAGGGTGGTCGTCAGCAAGCGCGAACACATTGTCTCGCTCGCGCAGCTGTAGACATCGGGTCCGCAGGCCCGAACCGTGATCGGCGTCCCCTCTCGCGCCGAATCCCTGCCGACAGACCGTTCGAGCCGGTGCGCGGCGACCGTATGCTCCCGCCCATGCTGCGCATCCTCCACGTCGGCCTCGGGCCGCTCGGCGTCAAGATCTGCACGGACCTGCGCGAGCGCGCGCTGGGCCGCGTCGTTGCGGCGGTCGACGTCGCGCCGCAGGTCGTGGGCCGACGGTTCGCCGACATCGTGCCGGGCGCGACGGAGGAACTCGTCGTGCGCGGTGAGCTCGACGTCGATCCGGCGACGTACGACGCCGCGATCGTGACGACGAGCTCCGACCTCGCCGCGTGCGCGCCGACGTTCGCAGCGCTGCTCGAGCGCGGCGCGTGTGTGGTCAGCACGTGCGAGGAACTCTCGTGGCCGTACTTGCGCCACGCGAGCCTCGCCGCCGATCTCGACGCCCTTGCGCGCAAGACCGGCGGCAAGCTGCTCGGCACGGGCGTGAACCCGGGCTTCCTGATGGACGCGTTCCCCGTGGCCGCCACGGCGATCTCGCGGTCCGTGCGCGGCGTCGAAGTGCACCGCTACCAGGACGCGTCGTCGCGGCGCATCCCGTTCCAGAAGAAGATCGGCGTCGGGCTCGACGACGCGCAGTTCCGCGCGCAGGTCGCTGCGGGGACGCTGCGGCACGTGGGGTTGGGCGAGTCGCTGCACTTCGTCGCGGCGCGCCTTGGCCTGCGCGTCGACCGCTGGGAAGAGGACATCGTGCCCGTGCACGCGGACCGGGACCTCGGCAGCGCGCTGGGCCCCATCCCGAAGGGCCGCATCTGTGGCGTGCGCCAAGAAGCACGCGGCTTCGACGGCCAGCGCATCGTCGTCC
>JBBQCC010000413.1:0-2929 GCA_038318285.1 Planctomycetota bacterium
GAAGGGGATTCGATCTGCGGCCCTGCCGCGTGTTCGCGCGCAGACTTCGATCGATCCTCACTGGAGAGACCGAGATGACGAGGATTCCAACCGCCGGACACGTGTGGACGACGAGCGCGCGCGTGTGGTGCTCGACTGCGCTCGTGTGCGCGTTTCTGGGTGCCGCGTCCGCCGCACAGACTCCGACCGATCCGACACAGGTGCCCGGCCAGCATCCGGCCGGCCCCGCGGGGGGCAGCTACCAGGGACCCGGGGACACGGTGCCGGGCACTCTGCCCGGCAACGGTACGGGCACGACGGGGACGGGACTCGGGGGCGGTCCCACGCCGGGCGCGCCGACGCTCCCGGGTGTTCCGACGGGCAGCCCGAATTCCCCGCGGCCGCCGGCGGCACCGCCGATCTCGATCCTCGACCTGGGCCCAGACCTGGCGACCTGGGAGTCGTGGTGGAACCTGAACCGCGATCGCTACCTGGCGATCAAGCGCGCGATCTATGCCGGCGATGCGAACCTCCCGCCCGGTGGAACGGGTCTTGCGCGGCGTCGACCCGATGCGCGCACCGTGGCCGACCGCGTGCTGCCGGCGCTGTCGAAGATCGTCGAGACCGAGACGGATCCGGCCTTGATCGGGGAGGCGTTGATCGCGCTCGCACGGGCCGACGCCGGGCGCGAGTCGGACGACGCGACGTCGGCGCGCGTGGTCGAGCGTCTAGCTGCGGCGCTGTCGCAGCGGCAACTCGCCGTCGTCGAGTCCGCCGTCCTGGCGCTCGGCGCACGCGGATCCGCGCGCTCGCTGCCGCTGCTCGCGGCGCTCGTCGAGGACTCCGCCGCGGGTCGCACGGCTATCGCTCGTCCCAGCGTGCCGACGCGCGTCCGCGCGATGGCCGCGCTTTCGCTCGGGCTCGCTGCGACGCGCGCGAGCGTCGACGTGCAGCGCTACGCGACGCACGCGCTGTCCCGGCCGCTGCAAGGGCGGGCGGACGTTCCGCAGGACTTGGCGGCGGCGTGCTGCGCGGCGCTCGGACTCGTGGACCTCGGCGGCGCACCGTCGAGCGATCAGGACCTGCCCGCATCGTCCTCGTCGCACGCGCTCGTTCAGTTCCTGCAGGGCCTGGCCGACGACTCCGGCCGCGACCAGATCGTGCGCGCGCAGGCCGTCGCCTCCGTCGGTCGCGTCGCGGCTCGCGCCGACGAGCGCACGCGCGCCGGCGCGATCGTGTGGGCCGTGCGGGTCGCGACCGACGCGTCGCGGCCGACGCCCGTTCGTCAGGCGGCCGCCATCGCGCTGGGGCGCCTCGGAAAACCGACGGAATCGGAGTTCGACCGCGCGGCGCGCACGACCCTCGCGGGCATGCAGCGCGACACCGACCGGCTTGCGCGCGGCCTTGCTTGGCTCGCGCGTGCCGAGATCGGTGCGCGCGCGCGCACCGAGGAGGACAAGCCGGCGACGCTCGAAATCCAAACCGGGCTGCTCGCGGATCTGGCCGAGGCGAAGAGCAGCGCCCAGGGTTTCGTGGGCGTCGCACTGGGCGTGCTCGCACACGACTCGGCGATCGTCGCGGCGCTGGAAGGCAATCGCGCACTCAAGGAAGCCCTGCCGTGCGCGCGCAATCCCAGCGATGCTTCCGCGCTCGGACTCGCGCTGGGTCTGCGCTTCGACATCACATCCGCGCAACTCGTCGCCGAGCGCTTCGCGCGCGATGGCGATGCCCCCGCGCGCGCGTCGCTCGCGCTCGGACTCGGGATGGCCGGCGCCACGGCGTACTTGCCCGTGCTCAAATCGGCGAGCGGCCCCGAGAACCATCCGCTGGTCATCCGCGACGCGTCCATCGCGCGCGCGTTGCTCGGCGACACGACCGCGTGCACGGAAATGGCGTCGCTTCTCGCGTCGACGAAGAGTCTGCTGGCCGCGGACTTCGCCAGCGACGCGCTCGCGGCGATGGGGGACGCGACGGTGCTCGACACGCTCGTCGGGCTGGTCGCCGATACGCAGGCCGGCGCGAGCCGACGGACGCGGGCCGTGCGCGCGCTGGGAGCCGTCGCGGACGCGTCGCTCCTGCCGTGGAACGAGCCGCTGCGCGCCGACGGTCACTTCGGCGCGGCGTTCGAGTCGTGGAACGCGACCGTGTACCGCTGAGCAGCGTGTACCACGGAGCAGCCTGTACAACGGAGCAGCGTGTACAACGGAGCGGCCTGTACAACGGTGCAGCGTGCACGGGCTCAGAGCTCGCTCCGGCGTGGCGGCCGACGCGTCGGTCAGACGATGCGCACGTTGACGCGCCGTCCGCGGATCTTCGTGCCGCGCAGGGCGTCGACGATGCGCTCGGCGTGTTCCGCGGCGACGTCCACGAACGCGAACTTGTCGGCGATCTCGATCGCGCCGACGACGCCCGCGGGTAGGCCGGTTTCACCGGCGATCGCGCCGACGAGGTCGCCGGGGCGCAGCGACTGGAAACGACCCGCGTCGATGTGGATGCGGGCAGTCTCGAACCCACCGCCGCGGAAGTTCTCGCGCGTTCCGTAGCCTGGGCCGCGATCCTGGAAACTGGCATTGCGCGGTCCGCGCTGTCCGGGATCACGCTGTCCGGGATCACGCTGTCCGGCATCACGCGGCGCGAAGTCACGGGGCCCGCGGTCAGGGCGACGCGACTTGGGCGCGAACGAACCCGGCGGCCGCGCGTTCCAGCCCGGGCGTCCGCCCGAACCCTGACGGTCCTCGCGCGGCGGCGGAGCGAACGACACGTCCTTCTCGTCGGCCTGCGCACCGGCGGCGGCGTGCAGCGCCTCGTGCGCGAGCTTCACGGCGGCCGCGGCGACGTCCATGAGGTCGAGTTCGGAGGCCAGCCCCTCGACGACGCCGCGGAACGCGTCGAGTTCGCCCGCAACGACCGCTTCGCGCAGGGAGGCGCGCGTCAGTTCGAGCCGGCGGTG
>JBBQCC010000414.1:0-2915 GCA_038318285.1 Planctomycetota bacterium
TCGAGAGCACGTTGCGCGACGGATGCCTCGTGCTGCGGATCGGAAAGGTGCGGGAGTGATGAGACCGGACGATCGAACGAAAGGGGCGCTGGCGCCCACCGCGACGGTGCGCGAATCGGAGCCGCGCGCCGAAGCCGTCGGAACTGCCGACGCAGCCGGACTCGGGGCACCGGCGAAGGCGTCCGAGCACGAGACGCTGCTCATCGTGCCCGTGCGCAACATGGTTCTCTTCCCGGGCGTTGTGCTGCCCGTCGTCGTCGGTCGTCCGCGCGCGGTCGAGACCATCCAGGAAGCGGTGCGCACGCAAAAGCCGATCGGCGTGCTGTTGCAGCGCGACGAGAAGGTCGACGAGCCCGGCCGCGCGGACCTGTACGAGATCGGCACGGTGGCGGAGGTGGTGCGCTTCCTCACCGCGCCGGACGGTCGTCACCACGCGATCTGCCAGGGACAGCAACGCTTCCGGCTGCTCTCGCTCGAGCAGGGCCCGAAAGGCCTCGTCGGGACGGTCGAACGCCTCGTCGAACCGGATGTCGCCGGCATGGACACGGAAGCGCGCTTTCTCGCCCTGAAGACGCAGGCCAAGGAGGTCCTCGAACTGTCGCCCGGCGCGCCGGAAGACCTCTCGAACGCCCTGCAAGCGATCGCCCAGCCTTCGCTCTTGACCGACATGGTCGCGACTTTCCTCGACATCCCCGTGGCCGAGAAGCAGGCGATCCTCGAGATCGTCGACGTGTCCGCGCGGATGGAGGAGGTCGGCACCAAGCTCGGCCGCTTGGCGCAAGTGCTACAGCTCAGCCACAAGATCCGCGAGGAGACGAAGGGGACGCTGGAGAAGGCGCAGAAGGACTACTTCCTGCGCGAACAGCTCAAACAGATCCAGAAGGAACTCTCCGGCGACGAGGAAGAGCGCACCGAGCTCGAGCACCTGAAGGCGTCGCTCGAGAAAGCACAGTTGCCGGTCGAGGCGAAGAAGGAAGTCGACAAGGAAGTGCGGCGGCTCGAGCGCATGAACGAGTCGGGCCCGGAGTACTCGATGCTCCGGACGTACCTCGACGTCGTCGCCGAACTGCCCTGGGCGACTACGACCGAAGACAACCTCGACGTCGCGCGCGCGAAGAAGATTCTCGACGAGGACCACCACGGCCTCGAAAAGGTCAAGCGACACATCCTCGAGTACCTCGCCGTGCGCAAGCTGAAGCCTGACGGCCGGCGGCCGAACCTGTGCCTCGTCGGTCCGCCCGGTGTCGGCAAGACGTCACTCGGTCACTCGATCGCACGTGCGATGAACCGCAAGTTCGTGCGCGTGTCCTTGGGCGGCGTGCACGACGAGGCCGAAGTGCGCGGGCATAGGCGCACGTACATCGGCGCGATGCCGGGCATCGTCGTCAGCTCGCTGCGCAAGGCCGGCACGCGCAACCCCGTGTTCATGCTGGACGAGATCGACAAGCTCGGCCGCGGTTTCCAGGGCGATCCGGCCTCGGCATTGCTCGAGGTCCTCGACCCGGAGCAGAACCGCGCGTTCCGCGACAACTACCTGGGCCTCACGTTCGACCTGTCGCAGGTTCTGTTCATCGCGACCGCGAACGTGCTCGACCAGATCCCGGGTGCGCTGCGCGACCGCTTCGAGGTCGTCGAGATCCCGGGCTACACGCGCGAGGAGAAGTTCCAGATCGCGCGGCGCTATCTCGTCCCGCGGCAGCTCGAGCACAACGGCCTGGACGCGAAGCGACTCGTCATCGAGGACGCGGTGATCCAGCGCATCCTCGAGGGTTGGACGCGCGAGGCCGGCGTGCGCGGGCTCGAGCGTCAGATCGCGAGCATCGTGCGCTGGGCCGCCGCGCGCATCGCCTCGGGTGAGGCGCGCAAGGTGCGCATCAAGCCGGCCGACGTCGAGACCATCCTGGGCGCGTCGCGCTTTCAGGACGAAACCAAGAGCCGTACGGCGCTGCCCGGCGTCGCGACCGGCCTCGCGTGGACGCCGCACGGCGGCGAGATCCTGTTCGTCGAGGCGACCAGCATGCCCGGCAAGGGTCAACTCGTCCTGACGGGCCAACTGGGCGACGTCATGCGCGAGAGCGCGATCGCCGCGATGTCGCTGGTGAAGTCGCGCTCGCGATCGCTCGGACTCGACCCGCGGTTCTTCGAGACACACGACCTGCACGTGCACCTGCCGGCGGGCGCGATCCAGAAGGACGGGCCGAGCGCGGGCGTCGCGCTGTACGTCGCGCTCGTGTCGCTGCTGACGGGACGCAACACGCGCGCGGACGTCGCGATGACCGGCGAGATCAGCTTGCGCGGCCTCGTGCTGCCGATCGGCGGCGTGAAGGAGAAAGTGCTCGGCGCGCTCGCGGCCGGCATCCGGACGGTGATGCTCCCGAAGCGCAACGAGCCCGACATCGCCGACGTGCCGGCTTCGGCGCGGTCCGAGATGAAGTTCGTGTTGCTCGAAACCGTGGACCAGGCGTTGCTCGAAGCACTGGAGCCCATCGGCGGCACGCGGCCACCGCCGCGCAAGGCCGCGGTGCGCACCAGCGCGAAGACAGCGCGCAAGCCGGCTGCGAAGTCGCGCTCGGGGAAGCCCGTTTCGAAGAAGCCCGTGTCGCAGAAGAGGTCGCAGAAGACGTCGCAGAAGGCAGTGCGCAAGACGGCAGTGCGCAAGAAGTTGACCCGGGTGAACCCGAAGTCCGCGCGAAACGGCCCGAAGCGGCGCCGACCTCTCGCATGACCTGGCGCACCCGACTCGCCGCTGCGTGCTCGTTCGCTATCCAGGGCGTCCCGCGCGACGAGGTCGGCCCTGCACCCGACCGTGTGCCCGCAGCTGTGCCCGGTCGTCTCGTCGCGAGCATCCGCATCGCGACCATGTGAAGTCGCCGTGAAGTCCCCGGGAATGCAGAGCGCGCTCCGGACGACCTCGG
>JBBQCC010000415.1:0-2897 GCA_038318285.1 Planctomycetota bacterium
CGCGGGCACGAGGGTGAAGTGCGCGCCATTCGGTAGCACCTCGTCCACGTCGCCGAAGCCGAAGGCCAAGCGCGCGACGCCCAGTGCGACGATTGCGAGCAATGCGTACGAGCCCAAGACGACGGCCAGCACTGCCGCGAACTTGCCCAGCGCGACCTGCGCGCGCGTCACGGGTCGCAGCAACGTGTTGCGCAGCGTGCCGCGCGCCAACTCCGCCGCGACCGACTGGCTCGCCAGCCCGAGCGCCACGCAGATGAGAACGGGGAGTCCAGCCTGCAGCGCCAGACCGACGGCCTCGAAACCGTTCACGTCGGTCGCGCTGAACACGGTGTTGCTGCCGACGGCCCGCGCGTCCTCACCCGCCTGCGCCCCGCGGCGCACCATCGCGAGTACGCCCGCGATCGCCGGCATCGCGAGCAGGAGCGGTACCGCGACCGATCCCCCCCAACGCCGCAGATCCGCAGTCAGCACGCGTCGCACGGGATCGGAGGGAGCGAGACGCTGTGCGGGCGGCACGGCGTCAACGAGCGCCGCGATCGTGCGCGGGCCCGCATCCGCGGGAAACCGCAGGTAGATGTCCTCCAAGCTGCGCTGGACCGGCGCAAACGCGCGCAGCGGGATCTCAGCGCCGACGAGCAGCACCGCGACGTCCGCGGGCGCGCGCTCGCCGAGATCGAAGGTCAACGCGAGGCCAGTGATCTCGACGTCGACGGCGATCCCCTCTTGGGTGAGCCGCGCGCGCGCCGCCTCGACCTTCGTCGTCTCCATCCGATAGCGCGTCGACGTACCGAACAGAGCCTCTGCGCTGGCCTCGGCGACGAGCCGGCCGTGCTTCAACACGCCGAAGCGGTTGCACATGGACGCGAGCTCGTGCAGCTGGTGGCTCGACACGACGAAGGTGATTCCGTGGTCGCGGTTCAGGCCACGGATGATCTGGCGCATCTCCGCGATGCCCTCGGGGTCGAGACCGTTCGTCGGTTCGTCGAGCAGGACGACGCGCGGCGAACCCAGGAGAGCCTGGGCGAGACCGAGACGCTGCCGCATGCCCTGCGAGTAGGCCTGCACCGGTTTCGATCCGGCGTACGCGAGCCCCACGCGTCCGATCTGCAGCTCGGCCTCGCGCTGCGCTTGGGATCGCGACATTCCCTGGAGCCGACCCAGCTCGACCAGGTTGCGCGTGCCCGACCAATGACCGTGGAACCCGGGTGTCTCGATGAGGCCACCGGTGCGCGCGCGCGCTTCGCGCGGTTCTCGCGCGGCGTCGATGCCGTCCACGTGCACGACGCCCGAACTCGCGTGAACCAGCCCGAGTGCGACGCGCATCGCCGTCGTCTTGCCCGCGCCGTTGTGCCCGATGAACCCGTAGACGTCACCCGCGCGCACGTCGATCGAGACGCGGTCGAGCGCGAGCTGTGCGCCGTAGCGTTTCGTGACTTCGTGGAGGCGCAGGGACATGGTTCGAGTCGGCGGACGGCGATCGGGCGGCGCAGCGAGAAAACCGCCAGGGAATGCGTCGTGTGCTAGCAGGCCGTGGTGAAAGTCATCCCGCTCAACGAATCGTGCCTAAGCGATGCGAGGAGGCCGACAGAACGCCAGCGGAGGCGGCCTCCTGGCCGTTGAGCATGGCGTGACGAGGCCGACGACGCAGCGCAACGGCACGGTGTGTTGAGAGGCCTGACTTTCACCACGGCCTGCTAGATCCGCCCGAGGATGCGATCCATGCGCTTCGAGACGTCCAGGAGGTGTTCACGTCCGCCGCTCTCGACCTCCGCCGTGAACCAACCCGTGTAACCGACGAAGTCGAGCGCCTTCAGCACCTCGGGCCAGTCCTCGTCGCCCTCGCCGATCGGCACCCAGCCCTTCGTGTTGCTGTAGCCCTTGAAGTCGACCTTCAGCAATCGCTGGCCGAGCCGCCGGATCCAATCAGCCGGCGGCAGGCCGTACTTGATCATGTTCGAGCAGTCGAAGTACGCGCCCACAGCAGGGTCCTGGAACTCGTCGATGTACTTCACGAGTTCCTCGGGCGTCTTGAGGAAGTCGTTCCAGACGACCTCGATCGCGATGCGCACGCCGGCCTCCTTGGCCTCGGGCAGCACGCGGCGGATCTCGGCCTGCGAGCGCTCCCACACCTGCTCGAAGTTCTCCGTCTCGGCGTTGCGCACCGCGCCGGGCACGACGAGCACCGTCGAGGCGCCGTACGTCTTCGCGTCGGCGATCGCGCCGCGCAGCGCACCGACGGCGCGCGCGCGGACCTCGGCGCGCGGATCCGAGAAGCGGTCCTGCCAGTGCACGGAGTCGATCACGCCGTGGACGACGACGCCGGACTTCGACGAGGCGGCGACGACGGCCTTGCGGTCGATCTCGAGCGGGCTGTCGATTTCGACACCCGCGAAACCACAGTCGCGTGCCAGCTCGAAGTGTTCGAGGATCGAGCCCTCCGACGCGATCATCGAGTACTTGATCGCCTTGCGTAGCGCCGAACCCACCTGCGCAGGCGTCGCGGCCGGCGGGGGCGCGCTCGCAGTTCCGTCCTGCGCGAAGCCCGCACGCAACAGCCCCACACCGACGGCCGCACCTCCAGCGGCAACGCAGAGCGAGGAACGCAGCAAGCTCCGGCGTGTCGGGTCGGACGGGTTCGACGGTGCCTGCTTCGAACGCGGCTGGTTCTGCTCGGGCATGGCTTGATCCTCGCGCATTTTCATGCCGGAGGATCGAGAGCGCACGCTCCCCTGTCAACAAGCAGGCGCCGCCGACGCGCGGGCGAGCTAGGCCGCGCGGATCCCGGTGGCGTCCGTCGTCAGCTCGGCAACGTGCGCGAGGAGGTCCTCCGGCGCGATCGGCAAGTTGAGGTAACGCTGGGCACCGACGCGCTCGGCTTCTTCGGCGTGCTCGGCGTC
>JBBQCC010000416.1:0-2880 GCA_038318285.1 Planctomycetota bacterium
CCTCCGACGGTCCCGGCCCCTGTCACGTGGGGGCCCGTGTTCGCCTCCACTGCGCGGGGGCGCCCCACCTCCGGGGCGGGGGCGCCACCGCGCATGGCTGGATTCAACTGACACCGAAATCAACTGACACCGAGATCGACGTCAGCGCAGCCCGCGTGACGACAGCGTCACACGCGTCTCGTCGCGCTTGCCGTCGCGCTGGAATGCGACGAGCACGACGTCGCCGGGCTTGTAGTGCTGCAGCGCGTACGTCAGGTCGTACACGTTCGCGATCTTGACCTCGCCGACTGCGAGGATCGTGTCGCCGGCCAAGAATCCGGCGCGCTCGGCCGGCGAACCGGTCGAGGTGCCGTCGATCTTCACGCCCGGGCCTTCGAACGCGTAGTTCGGGATCGAGCCGAACCAGGCGTTGAAGCCCGACTGGATCTTGCGCTCGCCCTCGGGCGCGGGCGGAGGTTCGACGAACGCGAGGTCGCTCGCGCTCGCCATACGGCGCACGAGATCGAGCGCGAGCGTGACGACGTGCGCGGCTCCGTCGGCTTCGAAGCGCTCCGTGTCGTCGGTGGGCTTGTGGTAGTCGGTGTGCAGACCGGAGAAGAGGTGCAACACCGGCTTCTTGCGCTTGGCGAAGGTCGCGTGGTCACTGCTGCCGGCCATCGCGGAAGCGGACGCGTTCACGGTCAGGTCGAGGTCGGCATCGGGGCCCGATTCCTCGAGCCATCCCGAGAACACCGCTGCGGATCCGGCGCCCAAAACCTGCAATTTCCCGTTGCCCGCGCGCCCGACCATGTCGAGGTTCACGTTGCCGACGACGCGCTCGAACGGCAGCGTCGGATGTTCCGCCCACCACTCGCTGCCCAGCAGGCCGAGCTCCTCGCCGGACCACAAGGCGATGAGCACATCGCAGGCCGGCTGCGGTCCCGCGCGCAGCTCGCGCGCGACTTCGAGCACAGCTGCAGTCCCGCTGGCGTTGTCGTCCGCACCGTTGTGGATCTTGCGCTCGTTCGGCGCGAGCGAACCCGTGCCGCCGAAGCCGAGGTGGTCGTAGTGCGCACCCAACACGACGGTGCGCGAGCGATCGACGCCGGGCACGACGCCGAGCACGTTCGTCGCGTCACCATGCCCGCGCTGCACGTCTGCGAACAGCGCCAATTCGCGCTCGTCGTTCTCTCGCGCGCGCACGGGTCGCGACTCGAGATCCCGAGTCCACTCGCCAAGCTGGGGCCCGAAGATGCTCTGCGCGTCGGTCCACGCCAACGTGATGCAGGGGATGCCCGCTCGGCCGCTGCCGCCTTCGTGGAATCCGAGGACGGGTCGCCCGGCGTCGGACGGGTGTTGAATCAGCACGACGGCCGATGCGCCTTTGCGCTTCGCGTTCATGACCTTCGTGAACACGAGTCCCGCGTTCACGAACGGATCACCGGCCGCGACGAGTTGGACGTCGCCGTGCGGGTTCGCGGGCGTTGCAGTTCCGTTGGACTCCGGAGTCACGGTCTCGTGCGGATCTCTCGCCGCGGTGCTGTGCGCGTCTTTCGCCGCGGTGCTGTGCGCGTCTTTCGCCGCGTCGCCGTGCGGGCTCGCCGCCTCGGTTTTCGAAGTCGCCGCTTCGATCGGCGATCCGCGCACGAGCACCGCGATCCGACCGCCGAGTTCTTGTCCCGCGAAGTCGTTCCAACCGCGGTCGCCGAGTTCGATGCCGTAGCCGCAGTACACGAACTTGCCGCGCGCCTCGCCCCGCTCGGAGGCGAAAAGGGGTGCAAGGTGGTGCGCGTTCTCCATGAGTCGCCCACTGCCGCCCAGCTCGATCCACGATCCGCCACCCGTGCTGGGCTCGAGCGGCACGCGGAATTCCTGCGCGTAGGAATTCGCGTCGCCCGCGGGCTCGAGTCCGATCGCGCTCATCCTGTCTGCGATCCAGCGACCGGCGACGAGACCCTGTTCCGTTCCCGCGCGCCGACCTTCGCGCGCATCGTCCGCGAGCCACGCGACGTCGTCGTGCAAGCGCTTCGCGGTGTCGGATCCATCGGTCCCGATCCGCTCGGAGTGACACGCGGGGAGCAGAAACAGGCCGATAATCAGGGTGGCGAGGCGCATGGGGCGGACATGCTAGCGAGGAGGCGGGGTACAGTCCGCACGTGCACATCCAAGTTCTGTCGAGCGGCAGCGAGGGCAATTCGACGCTGATCCGATCGGGCGAGGTGACCGTTCTCGTCGACGCGGGCCTCGGCCGCGAAGCGATGCTGAAACGGCTCGAATCCGCGCGTTTGGGGCCCGAGGGGATCGGCCACGTCCTCGTCACGCACGGGCATCTGGACCACTCGCGCTCCGCGGGACTCGTGGCCAGACGGGACCGCGCCACCCTGCACGCGGCCGAGTCGCAGTTGACGCATCCTTGGGCGCGCCGCGCGAAGAAGTGCGCGGCTCTGGCGATCGGCAGCGAATTCCGTCTCGCCGCGAAACCGCTCGTGAGCGCGGGCTTCGGCAACGCGGGCTCAAGTTCCGTCGACGCCGACGAGGCCAGCGTGCGCGCCGTGCCGATCCCCCACGACTGCGATCCGACGGTGGCGTTCCGTTTCGAGCGCGCGGGCCGCGTGGCCGCGATCCTGACCGACATCGGTCGGCCGGATCCGGACGTCGCGCGCCAACTTGCCGGCGCGCACGTCTTGGTGCTCGAGTTCAACTATGACCCGGACATGATGGCGCGCGGCCCGTATCCGCTCGTGTTGCAGCGCCGCATCGCGGGCGGTCGCGGGCACCTCTCGAACGCGCAGGCAGGCGAGATGCTCGAGCGCCTCGCGTCCGAGAACCTGCACACGCTGGTGCTGGCGCACATCTCGCAGAAGACGAACCGGCCCGACATCGCGCTCGAGACGGCGCACG
>JBBQCC010000417.1:0-2866 GCA_038318285.1 Planctomycetota bacterium
CGCGGTGCCTGACCGGAATGCCGAATCACGGCACCCGCGCGGAACCCCTTGCGTCCCGGCCGTGCCGGGGTAGCCTTCTGCGTATGTTCACGCGCGCACTCGAAGTCCACACGCGAGCGCTTGTCCACACGCAGGAGCTTGTCCACACACAGGCGCTTGTCCACACACAGGCGCTGTGCCCGCAAAGCTGGCGCTGGTCCCGGCCCGAGGTCACCTCGGGGGCCGGGAGCGCCGACTGACGGACGTCGGCATCCCGTTCCTCGACCAGCGCGCGACCTCGGGCCCCTGCTTCGGCGGGGGCTCGCTCGATTTCAGGACCGCCGTTCGCACCCGATCCACCCCACGACGCACACTGCACGCACCACCATGCACGGACACTTCGAAAGCTCCGATCCGACCGACGCCGACCGCCTGCGCATCGCGTGGGCGGCCTGGCCGGCGGATTTGGCGACGCCGGTGCAGGCGTTCCTCGCGCTGCGCGCCGCCGGTCGGCGCGTGTGCTTGCTCGAATCGGTCGAGGGGCCGGCGCGCCTCGCGCGCTACTCGTTCCTGGCCGTCGATCCGACCGCGTCGTTGCGCTGCGATCGCACAGGCAACGTGCTGCGCGCGAACGGCCGAGAGGAGCGCATCCCAGGCTCGCCGCACGAGGCACTGCGCAAGGTCGCACGGCGCACGAACACCGTGCATCCCGCCGGGTTGCCCCCGTTCCTCGGCGGATGGATCGGTTGGTTGGCGTACGAGTGGGCCACGCGCCTCGAGCCGCGCGTTCCGCGCGCGCGCAACGATGCTTGGAACGTGCCCGACGCGACGTTCGACCTGTACGAGGACGTCGTCGCGTTCGACCACGCCGCACAGCGCGTATTCGTCGTCGTCGCGTGCCCCGACGGTGCGCGCGGGCATGCAGCGGCGCTCGAGCGCGCGGCGCATCTCGCGGCGGATGCTCTGGAAGGCGACGCGCGCGCCAGCGGCACCTTCCGCCTCGAATCGGCGTTCGCGCCGTGCACGGACCCGGCGACGTTCCGCCGCGGTGTCGAGTCGTTGCGCGCGTCGATCGCGCAGGGCGACATCTTCCAGGGCGTGCTCTCGCAGCGCTTCGAGGCCGCTTTCTCGGGCGATCCCTTCACCGCGTACCGCGTGTTGCGGCTCGTGAACCCCAGCCCGCACATGTTCTTCTTCGAGGCCGACGGGCTGACGCTCGTCGGCAGCTCACCCGAACGGCTCGTCGGCGTGCGCGCCGGCCGCGCCGAGAATCGGCCCATTGCGGGCACGCGGCCGCGGTCCATGGATCCAGACGAGGACGAGCGGCTGGGCGACGAATTGCTGGCCGACCCGAAGGAGCGCGCGGAGCACGACATGCTGGTCGACCTCGCGCGCAATGACCTCGGTCGCGTCGCGCGCACGGGAACTGTGCGCGTCGTCGAACACATGCAGCTCGAGCGATTCGCGCGCGTGCAGCACCTCGTCTCGCGCGTCGAATGCGAGCTGGCGTCCGGTCGCGACGCGCTCGACGCGCTGGCCGCAGCCTTCCCGGCCGGTACGGTTTCGGGCGCGCCGAAAGTGCGCGCGATGGAGCTCGTCGCCGCGCTCGAGCCCGACACGCGCGGGCCGTACGCCGGATGCTTCGGCTACCTCGATGCCGCAGGCAACCTCGACATGGCGCTGTGCCTGCGCACGTTCGTCGCGAAGGGCGGCGTGCTGTCCGTGCAGAGCGGCGCGGGAGTCGTGTTCGACTCCGATCCCGAACTCGAACTGCGCGAGACGTTGCACAAGGCCGGCGCGCTGTTCGAAGCAGCACAACGCGCTGATTCCAATGCGTTCCGCGCGCCGACGGAGGCACTGCCGCGATGATCCTCCTGCTCGACAACTACGACTCGTTCACTTGGAACCTGTATCAAGCGATGGCCGGACTCGGCGCCGAGGTCGAAGTGCGCCGCAACGACGCGCTGACCGTCGACGACGTGATCGCGATGCGCCCGACCGGCATCGTCCTGTCGCCCGGGCCCGGCCGTCCGGAACACGCTGGTATCCAGCCCGAACTGCTCCGACGCCTCGACGAGCGCACGCCGCTGCTCGGCGTGTGCCTCGGACACCAAGGACTCGTCGAGGCCTGTGGCGGCGCGCTCGAGCGCGATCCGATCCCGGTGCACGGCAAGAGTTCGCTCGTCCACCACGACGGATCGCCGCTCTACCAAGGGTTGCCGAACCCGTTCCAGGCCGGGCGCTACCACAGTCTGCGCGCGCGTCGCGATGCGCTGCCGGACGAGTTGAAGCTGACCGCTTGGACCGCCGACGGACACGTCATGGGCGTGCAGCACACGCGCTTGCCGCGCTACGGCGTGCAGTTCCACCCCGAGTCGATCCTGACGCCGCAGGGCGAGCGTCTCGTCGCCAACTTCCTCGCCATCGCCGGCGAACCGCTGGCGATCCGCAGCTGATGGACCTCGCAGCAGCTCAGCGCATCGTCACCGGCGGCGGCGAACTGGAACCGGAGCAGTCCGAGCGCGTCTTCGGCGACGTGCTCGACGGCGCTTTCGATCCGGAGCAGCTCGCGCGCCTCCTGTCGGCGATGTCGGCGCGCGGCGAGACCTCGGACGAGATCCTCGGCGCCGCCCGTGCGCTGCGGAAGCGCATGACCGTGTTCGAGCACGACCACCCGCGCGCGATCGACACGTGCGGCACCGGTGGCGACGGCTCCGGATCGTTCAACATCTCGACGGCGGCCGCGATCGTCGCCGCAGCGGCCGGCGCCAAGGTCGTCAAGCACGGCAACCGCAGTCAATCCAGCCGCTGCGGTAGCGCCGACGTGCTGGAAGCGGCCGGAATGCCGCTCGATTTGAGCCCCGCGGCATCGCGTGCCGTGCTCGAC
>JBBQCC010000418.1:0-2857 GCA_038318285.1 Planctomycetota bacterium
GGTCGATCATCGCCATGCCGCCGATGACCAGGATGACGACGAACGTGAAGTCGTTCGCGGCGTGCGTCAGCGCGTTCGTCATGCCGCGCGAGCGTCCCAGCAGGATCTGGTTGTCGCGGTTCTCGCGCGAGGCCTTCTCGAAGCGCACGACTTGCGAGGCCTCGCGGCCATAGCCCTTCACGACGCGGATGCCGCCGAAGTTCTCCTGCGCGCGGTGGCCGATCTCGGCCAGCGACTCCTGCACCGCGAGGCTCCACTTGTGGATGCGCGGCGTGAACATCTTCATGCCGAAACCCATCAGCACCAGCGGCACGATCATCGTCGCGGCGAGCGGCGCGTTGATCGAGAAGAGGAGACCCAGGCTGACCGGCACCATGACCAGCGCGCCGAGCGTGTACATGATCCCCGGACCGAGGAACATGCGGATGTTCTCGACGTCGCTGGTGACGCGGCTGACGACGTCACCGGATCGACCGCCGGCGTGGAACGAGAGCGGCAGCGAGACGAGCTTGTCGAACAGGTCCTGCTTCAGACCGTTCTCGACGTAGCGCGACACCGCGACGACCCACCAGCGCTGTAGGAAGCGGAACACGCCGCGCACGAGCGAGAGGCCGAGGATGATGCCGACGATGCCCAGCAGGAAGTCCGTGTCGCTCGCCGACCGCAGCCGATCGAGCGTGCGGCCGATCACGACGGTCACTCCCACGTCGAGCAGCTGCGCGGCGGGAATGCACAGGAACCCCGCCACGAGCTGACGGCGATAGCGCAGGAAGCGCTGGAAGAAGCTCCACAGACGCTTCACGCGATCTCAGCGCTCCGCTCGTGCGCGAACGGCCGCGAGGCGCTCGAGGATCGGCGCCGCGGCCGCGCGCAGACGTTCGGCGCCGCCGCCGCGCACGGCGCGCAGCATCGGGAAGGTCTCGGCGCCGTAACCGTCCTCGAGCCCCGAGGTCCACATCACGTTCGTGTGCCACTCGCGACCCGGAATGCCCGGCGCGTAGGCCATGTCGCGCAGCCACGTGCGGCCCGCTTCGCGATGCTCCGCGAGAACGGCGGCGGTCGCGCCGAATGCGTTGGCGAGTTCCGTCGCGACGTCCACGAGGGCGGTGTCGGCTCCCGCGCCGGCGGCGAGTGCGACGGCTTCCACTTGCATGCGCAGCGCGGCTTCGCGGCCGTCGAACGCGGCGTTGCCGCGCTCGGCCAGGTCGACGAGCAGCTCGACATGCAGCTTCGTCGCCAGTTCGTGGCCGACGTAGCCCGGGTCGAGGAAGCGCTCGACCACCGCGACGTCGTCGAAGTTCGTGTGGTACTGCCCGCCGCCGTTGCCGCCGAAACCGACCTCGACGAAGGGGATGCCGAGGTGGTGGACGAATACCGCGAAGTCGGAGCCCGATCCGGGCAGCGACAGGTCGGGTTGCGGCGTGCGCGAGACCCACTCGTCCCACAGCGACGTCTTTTCGGCGCCGATCACGCGACGCAAGACGGGCTCCAGCGCGCTGAGCATGCCCGGCGTGCCGCTGGCTCCGCCGAACTTCGTGCCGGTCGCGGCGACGTCGGAGTTCACGTAAGCGACGCAGCGCGCACGCAGCTCGTCGGCGTGCGCCTCGCCCCATTCCGTGCTGCCGATCAGCCCGAATTCCTCGCCGTCCCAGAACGCGAGCTTCAGCGTGCGCGCCGGCTTCCAACCGGTCCGCGCGCGCGCGCCGAGCTCCTGCGCGGTGCGCAGCAGGACGACGCAACCCGACGCATTGTCGTTCGCGCCGCGCACCCAGGCGTCGCGGTGCGCACCGGCGAGAACGAACTCGGCGTGCTCGGGATCGCTCGCAGCGCCGTCGAGCGTGCCGACGACGTTCCAGATCGTGCGCAGCTCGCGCGGCGCGTCGATCGCGATGCGCACTTGGCGCGGTCCGGGTCCGACGGCGTTCTCGACCGTCTCGCCGCTGGCGCTGCTCCCATCCACGAACGGGCGCGCCGCCAGCCCGTCGAGCAGCAGCGCCGCTTCCGCCGCACCGATCGGCGCGCAGGGGATCTGCGGCAGCGCCTGTGCGAGCTCCGTGCCGGCGAGGCGTCGCGCGTTCTCGCCGGGACGCGGCGAAGCCCAACCGGGCGTCGTCGGATCGCCCGGCGTGCGTCCCATGGGTGAGATCGAACCGCGCTGCGCTTCGTGGTCGGGCTTCCACGGACCTTCGGGCCACGTCGGACCGCGACCGGCGCCGTCGGATTTTGGATCGCTGAAGAGCAGCACCGCAGTGCAGCCGTACTGGGCCGCGAGATCGACCTTGATGCCGCGGTAGCAGCCGCCGTAGCGACACAGCGCGACCGTGCCCCTCAACTCGACGCCGGCCGCGCGCAGCCGCTCGAAATCGGCGCGCAGGCCGCGACCCGCGTCGACGACGGGACCACGCACGTCGCCGCTGGCCGACCAGGCGTTGTAGAGCGGGACGTCGCCGGTCGGCGTGCGATCGGGATCGAAGGTGTCGATGCGCGTCGCGATCGGCGTCTGCGATCCGCCGTCGAAGACTTCGATCTCCGTGCGGCGCGGGTACGTGAGCAGCACGACGCGCGGTTCGATCTCGGTGCGCCACCCGGCCGCCTCGAGGCGGCGCGCGACCTGCAGCGACGCGACCTGCGAGGCGCGCGTGCCGGCGAGGCGCGTGGTCTCGCACAGTTCGCGCAGCAAGATCTGCGCGGTCGGAGAGTTCTCGTCCGTCGCACCCAACTCGGGAGCGGGCCTGGGTGCTGCCGCGGGCTTCACGGCAGGCTGCAGGGACTGGAACGCCGCCAGGATCGGCGCGCCGAGAATGGCGGACACGATCCAACTGCGTGCGGGGATCCCAGGTGCGGCGCGGAGGAACAC
>JBBQCC010000419.1:0-2852 GCA_038318285.1 Planctomycetota bacterium
GCTCGTGGTGCCGCTGGGCTCGACGGCGCCGCGGTCGGCGATTTGATCGTTCGCGGGCTAGATTCCCTCTTGGCAGACCCCGGTCGCGGACGGTACAGCTCGCGAACATGCAGGTTCGTTTCGAGAAGGCCCAGCACGGCCAGTATCGCCTGGAGGTCCGGCGCGCGGACGGCTCGCAGGACGCGCGCGAGCTGGCCGCGGGCTATCTCGCGCACGACTTGATGCACTTCGCCTACGAGAAGCGCGCACGGCTCTCGACAGGTTTCTACGGCCGCGTCGCCGCGGGTCGCGCGCTCGACGAGCCGGAAGCGAAGGGTGCCGACGCGTTGCCCGCCGACCGCGTCGCGCAGGCGATCGAAGTCATCGTGGGCACGCTGCAGGCTGCGGTCTTGCACGACGTGCCGCCGGGCGTGCTGGTCGAGCGCGCGAGCGAACTCCTGCGCACGCAAGGCCATCCGGTTCCGCTCGAGCTCGACGCGGGGCTCGTCCTCGCGGTGCTGGCGGATTTCCGCCGCCTCGCGGGTCGGTGGGCGTCGCTCGGACTCGACGACGCGCTCGAACTCGAGTTCGACTCGCCGGCGTGAACGGCGGGTCGAACGCGCGCTTCGCCGAACGTCAGGGCACGAGCACGGCGCGGAAGCGGACCTTGTTCGCCATCATCTTCGTGTAGGCCTCTTCGGCCTGGTCGAGGCGGAACTTCTCGATGCGCGGGCGCACGCCGTGCAGCGCGCTGAACGCCATCGCGTCCTCCGAATCGATCGACGTACCGCTGGGCCAACCGGCCACCGCCCGGCCCGAGAGCAGCGAGAACGCCGAGACTTGAATCGGTTCCATTGCCGCAGCGACCAGCACGACACGCCCACGCGGACGCAGGCCGTCGATCGTGCTCGCGATGGCGTCGGCGTGCGGCGCGGTCGCGAGCACGACGTGCGCACCGCCGAGCTTCTGCAGCGCCTCGGACGCAGACCCCTTCTCCGTGTCGATGTAATCGTGCGCACCGAGCTCACGTGCCAGCTTCTCCTTGTCCGCGCCACGCGAGACCGCCACGGTTCGAAAACCCATGTTCGATGCGTACTGAATCCCGAGGTGGCCGAGCCCACCGATGCCCTGCACCGCGACGGTGTCGCCCGGGCGCGCGCCGCTATTTCGCAGCGCATTGAAGGTCGTCACGCCCGCGCAAAGGAGCGGGCCCGCGTTCGCCGCATCGAGGTCGTCAGGGATGCGGGCGACGGCTTCGCTCGGCACGACGGCGTACTCCGCATATCCGCCGTCGAAGCTGATGCCCGTGACCTGCTTGTCGACGCAGTTCAAGAAGTCGCCCTTGCGGCACGGATCGCACTCGAAACAGTGACCACCGTGCCAACCGACCCCGACGCGCTGTCCGACCTTCCAGCGCGTGATGCTGGAGCCGACCGCGTCGATCTTTCCGGCGATTTCGTGGCCGGGAATGCGCGGCAGCACGAGCCCAGGAAATTGACCAGACTTCACGAAAGCGTCGCTGTGACACATTCCGCAGGCTTCGACACCGATGCGCACCTGCCGCGGCCCCGGGTTCGGGATGTCGCGCTCGACCATCTCGAATGGCGCGCCGGCCTTGGACATCTGAACTGCTCGCATCTTGCTCATCGCACATTCCTCGAAGCGTCTCGGTGATTGGAAGAGCGTGGAGCTTGGACCGACGACCGCGATGCGACAAGGCGCGTCGTGTTCAAGATGTCGTGAATCCGGCCAGCATCGAGGAAGCTCCGGTCACGCAAGACTCCGGTGCGCACGATGGAGAAACGACTCGGGGGCGTTCCGCGCGAACATGCTGGCCGATCCGTTCAGTCCCAGGTCTTGCGCCCATCGCCGTCGATCGAAATCGGCTCACCGCCGACACTGCTGCTGGGCAGTAGGCCGTGGCTCTGCAGCCAAGCCTTGCAGCGTGAACCGAACTCGCGCATCTCGTAGCGGGTCGCGTTCACGTACGTGCGCGCGTCGCACGGAACGCCTTCCGCCTCGATCCCGTTCGCGGCGGCGGTGAACAGTGCGCGCTCGAGATGGAACTCCTGCGTGACGACGATCGCGCGCTCCACGCCGAAGATGCCGCGCGCGCGCGCGAACGTCTCCCACGTCGAGAATCCGGCGTGATCGCAGAACACGTCCTGCGGCGCGACGCCATGTTCGACGACCCAACGCCGCATGCCGTTCACCTCGTCGTGGTCGTCGGCGCCGTGATCGCCGGACAAGAGGAGCTTCAGCACCTTGCGCATGCGGTACAGCTCGACCGCCTGCGTCAATCGATCCGCGAGCGCGTCCGAGGGCGTGCCGTCCGTCCGCAGGCCCGCGCCCAGCACGATCGCGACGGGCGCCGGATCGAGCGCCGGCACCGACGCGCGAACCCCGGTCGATCCGATGCTCTCGACGTTCGCGTTCATGCCCGCCGCGGCGAGACCGACCGCGAGCACCGCGACGAGCGCGGCGATCGCGAGGCGGCGACGGCGCTTCGGACGGGTGGTGGGCATGGGCCTCAGAGTGCCAATCGGGGGCGCCGGCGTCCGCCCCTGCGCGTGTCCGCCATTTCGACACCTAGCCGCCGACATGGCACCCCAGGCCGCATCCGGCGGCCCTGAAGGCCGATTTGCGGCCGGAACGGGCATTGCCTGAGCTGGGTAAGGACGGAGCCCCCACCATGCAAGAACAGCACACCCGCAAGACGCAAGAAGCCCTCGCCCACGCCCAGCAGGCGGCCCTCGCGGCCGGGCATCCGGAGCTGACGCCGGCGCACCTCGCGGTCGCGCTGCTGGCCGAACCCGAGGGCGTCACCGCGGCGCTGCTCGAGAAGCTCGACGTCGATCCGCGCGTGCTGTCGG
>JBBQCC010000420.1:0-2851 GCA_038318285.1 Planctomycetota bacterium
CGGATGAGCCCACGCACGGTGTCCTCGACATGGCGGTAGCGATCGTCGTCGAGGAGTGCTGCGTCTCCGCGGGTCCCGATCGGGTGGACGCCGACGCCCATCAGGGTCGCGCCGACGTCGATCGCCGCGATGCGAAGGTCGGCAAGGGTCGCGACGGCTTCGAGACTCGTCGTCGAGGGTGGTGAGCGAAGTTCGATCTGCGCGGCGTATGCCTCATGGCTTGCGTCGCCTTTCGCGAACGTCATACGCTGGAGGATCTTGGTTGCGCTCGGTGCCAGCCTGAGCGTGAGTGGGTCGACGACGAGGAGTTCTTCCTCGACTCCGACCGTGAACGGCTGACTGTGGGCGAAAGGTGTCACCCGACTCCAAGCGCTGCGTCGGCGGAGATTCGGCCAAAGACGAGCGCGGCGGCGAGGCCACTGGCGTATCCGCCAGTCGCGATGCCTCCGACGTCGGATCCGGCCGAAAAGACTGCGGGCGCGACCTGTGCGTTCGTGTCGGCTCTCAGTCCACCGAGGGTCGATGTGATTCCGGCGACGACGTCGATCGTGACCGTGTCGTTCGTGCGTGACACCGATGCACCGGCGACTTCGGCCGCGTCGATCATCTGGCCAACCGTTCGGTTACGGACACGCGTTGCGAGCTGGGGGACGGGGACGAGGAAGCGCGCCCGTGCGTCACGCTGCTGCGCCATCCATTGCACGACGTCGATCTCCGACCACGTCCTCGACACGAATCGATCGCCGCACGGCCCCTCGATCGCTGCATGCTGCGCGTAGAGCTGTGCCAGCGAGACGAAATCGGTCTCACCGACGATCGCCGGAGGCGCAGGCATTGCGCGCCCGTAGAACTCGCCCAGGGCATCCGTGGTGTCTGCACCGGCAACGATGCCCAGATGAAGCCCGTCGCCGGTACTCCAGCGGTTTGCGCGGACGATCATCGAGTCTGCATGCGGTGTGATGTGCTCGCGCACTAGCTCGCGACTCGCCGGAAAGCCTCCGGTAGCAAGGATCACGGGCACGCGGTCGGGCAGCTCGAGCAGCGGCTGCCCTAGGCGGATCTCGCCGGCCCGTGCGGCGAGAGTGGTGGTCAACGAGGACGTGTCGAACTGGACGCCCGTCGTGTCCGGGTTGCCGGAGGTGGGCTGGTGCACGCGCGCACCGAGCTCGATCAACCAACGCACGTCGCCGTCGAGTCTCTCGTGGATGAGACGTTGGAGCGCCACGACTCCCCCGGGACATTCCTGCTGGAACCGTGCGAGCTCGCGATATCGCCAGATCACACCGCTCGACAGGCGCATCGATCCTCCCAACCGGTCTCCCTTCTCATGGACGACGACGCGGGCGCCCCGGGCGCGCGCGTGTGCCGCCGCCACCAGCCCGGCCATCCCTGCGCCGGCGATGACCAGGTCGGGCATCTTCAGACCAGTGAGAAGCTTGGCTTGTGCTCGACGTACTCCAAGAGGATGTCTTCGGGGCCTCGAACGAACACCGCGACGGTGTTCGGGGCATCGACTACCCGATCGATGTCAAGCCCGCGCGCGAGTGCCTCCCGCTGGGCGTCCTCGGCCGAGTCGACGAGCAGAGCGAGGTGGTTGAGCAGCGGCCGCGTCGTATGCTGAGGGCCGCCCGGGCGCACAATGACGAATCGGTCGCCGAGTGAGAGCTCCTCTGGGCCACCGTTGAATCCGAGGCCGAGCAGTGCGCCAGCAGTTCCTGTCGGATCAGACACAGCAAGGACGGAAGCGTGGAGATCGACCGGGCCTTCCCGCTGCACAAGGCCGAACGGCACACCAGCTGGGCCATCGAACCGAACGGCGTCGTGATCGAGCCGATCGTACGAGATGTTCCGCGTGTCGAGGCGCGCAACGCAGCCGGCGAGGTCGGGGACGCGGATCACGATACGCTCGAGCACGCCCCGTTCGCGCGGCCCGTCGGCGTCGAACAACGTGATCTTTCCGAGCCGCGCATCCCCACCAATCAGCGTGAACGAGTCGGTGCGCTCGATCTCGTGCATACCGCACACCTCAACGATCGCCAGCGCAAGGTCGGCTCGTTCGGTCACCCAGAGGGCAACGTGATCGAAGGCGTTCGGACGCACACGGGTACCGTACCCATTCTAGCCGGGTTCGAATTCATCGCTACTCCGCCGGATGAGCCTTTTCTCGCTCCGCTTGGTCGAGTCCGTTCCGAAGCCGCTCATCCCGTTCCACCGCTCCTGCGCCCCGCAGCGCGTAATGAGCCCCACGGGTGAGAAGCGACGGGATCGCCATCTGGGTGACAGTCGTCGTGGTCGTTCTCGTCGAGTTGCTGTTCACGATGGCGTCCGCTCGCATCCTGAAGCAGTACGAGCGGGCGGTGAAGTTCCGGTCGAACCGGGTCGGCGACGACGCCTTCGCCCCTGGCCTGATCTTCATCATTCCGCTGGTCGAACGGATCAGTCGCGTCTCGCTGCGAATCATCACGATGCCGATCCAGTCGCAGGCGGTTCACGCCGGGCCCCCTAGCCGGGCGGAAACCGGGGGAGGGCGGCGGCGGCGGCGAACACTCTGGCGAGATCACAAGTCGCCCACCGCACGCCGACTGACCCTTGGCCTTCGTCGGCAGCCGGGCGGGGCTAGGCTCCGTCGATGGCGGCCTGTTCATCCTGCGGATTCGAGTACGAGGGGAACTTCAAGTTCTGCCCTGAGTGTGCTGCACCCTTGTCTGCTCCTTCCCGCCCGGTGGCGGAGGAGCGGAAGGTGGTGTCGGTCTTGTTCTGTGATCTGGTCGGGTTTACGGCGTCGTCGGAGTCGGCGGATCCGGAGGATGTGGATCGGATGTTGTCCGCGTATGCGGAGATGGCGCGTTTG
>JBBQCC010000421.1:0-2847 GCA_038318285.1 Planctomycetota bacterium
GACGGCGACCTCGTCATGGACGAGGACGGACCCGACGACGTCGATGGCGACGGCGTGATCCTCGAGATGCTGGTCGAGGACCCGCGCGGCGCGTGGACGCGCGGTTCCGACGCGCGTTTCCTCGTGCGCGCGACCAGCGGCGATCGATTGCGCTACACGCGCGTCAAGGAAGGTCGCGACGATGACGGCGACGGGCGATTCAACGAGGATCCGGTCGGCGGCGTCGTGCTCGATCTGTCCTTTCCTGTCGGTTGGAACGGCGAGCCCGGCGGTTTGGGCGGCGCGTTGCCGCTCGACGATGCGCTGACGCGTGCGCTGGCGGACTTGATGCTGGCGCGGCCGCCGCTGGCGGTGCTCGCGTTCCAGGGCAACCACGGCCTGCTCGCGCGAGCGGGTGGTTCGGAAGGCTTGGCGTGGAGCGATGGGCCGGGTTCGCGCGCGGACTCGGCGGCGGTGAAGCTGTTCACCGAGGCGACCGGGCGCGGGCAGGTGGACACGATCGCGCTGCGTTTCGCGCGCGGCGAAGCGCGGCCGGGTGCGGCACTCGATTGGGTGCACGCGGTCGTCGGCGCGCTCGCGTGCGAGGTCGGCGTGTGGGGTCCGCTCGACGAGCGCGCCGAGCCGCGCGGCATCGTCGGCAATCCGCGCGCGGGTTCGGTCGGCACGGCGGAGGCGGCGGCGCCGAACCTCGACGTCGCGTGGGCGCGCTGGCTCGACGACGTGCGCGGCGGCATCGGCTTCGTCGATTGGCATCCGGTCGACTTGGGCGATGGGCGAGCTGCGCTCGTCGGTGGTTGGTTGCCGCTGGCGCGCGCGAACCCGCCGCGCGAGAACCTCGAGGGTTCGACGCGCGGCTTGTCGCAGTTCGTGCGCAAGCTCGCGGTCGGCGCGCCCACGCTGGAACTGCGCGTCGTCGAGGCGTCGCGCGACGGCGAGGTCGTCACGGTGCGCGCGCGGCTGGAGAACACCGGGCGCTTGCCGACGGGACTGGCGAGCGCGGATGGTGCGCGCGTCACGCTGGAATTGCCGGACGGTGCGCGCCTCTTGTGGGGTGAGACCGATGCGCGCCTGGGCGTGCTCGATCCGGGCGCGACCAGCCGCGAGATCACGGCGGTCGCGTTGGTTCCGCTGGGCGGGACGCTCAAGCTGGCGGCGCGTGCGCCCTGGGCCGCGCCGGTGAATCGCGAGGTCAAGCCGTGAAGCTGCACACGCGAGCCGGGATCACGCGTGCGCTGCGCAGCGTGTTCGCCGTGTGCGCGCTCGCGTTCGTGGGCCGGCTGGCACTCGCGCAGGATCCGAACGGCACGCCGCCTGTCGAGGAACCGCCTGTCGTCGTGCCCGAACCGGCGCCGCCGGTCGTGCCGCCGGATGCGCAGGGCGACTCGCAGGGTGACCCGGCCAAGCCCATCGAACCGAACCCCACGGCTGCGAAGCCCGCGACTGGGAAGCCCGCCGAAGCGCAGCCTCCTGCCGTCTCGGCGCCCGACAAGGCGAACCCCACACAGAAGCCAGCGGACGAAGCGCCGTCTGATCCGGTTGCCGTCCAACCGGTGAAGCCCGCCGTCGCCTCGGAACGCGCGCCGACGAACGCGGGTGCGGCCAGCGCGCCCGACATCGCCGACTACGCGCGACCTTTCGACGAAGCGTCGTACGAGTCCGAGCTCGCGCGCCTCGTCGCGACGTATCCGTCGCGCATGCGCGTCGAGTCGCTCGGCACCAGCAAGCAAGGGCGCCGCATCGCGCTCGTCACTCTGGCCGATCTCGCCGGCGATCCGGACACGCGGCCCGCCGCGCTGATGGCCACCGACCTCGAAGCGCGATTCGGCACGCGGCCGGGTGGACCCGAAGCGGCGCTGTACGTGCTGCGCACCCTGCTCGAGCGTGCCGAACGCGAGCCCGAACTGGCCGAACTGCTGATGGGCGTCACGCTGTACGCGGTGCCCGCGCCCGACCCCGACGGCGTGTTCGCCGCGACGGGCCCGGTGGCGCGCACGTGCCGTTTGGAGCGCAATTTCCCGGCCGGATGGCAACCCTCCGAGGCGATCGATTGCCCGCAGGGGCCGTACCCGTGCTCGGAACCCGAGACGCGCGAGTTGGCACGCCTCGTCGCGCAGCGCACGAACGTCGGCGCGTTGGCGTTGTTCGCGCGACAGCTGCCGGCGCCGCTCGGCCGCGTGGAGACTGCGTCGAGCCCGACGTCGAGTGCGAGGCACGAAAACGCTGGCGGCACGACTGCCGGCACGGTCGAGAACGCGCTCGCACACGTCGCGGCGCGCGCGACCCTCGACGCCGCGGTGCTCGCGCGCGCGCGCGACGCCGCGCTGGCGCAACCGGGCAGTTTGGCCGCGTTCGCGCGCGCGCGTGCCGGCGCGTGCGTGCTCGTGCTCGACCCATGGAGCGGCGAAGCAGCGACCAAGCCTGCACCGAGCGGCGAAGCAGCGACCCAGCCTGCACCGAGCGGCGAAGCAGCGACCGACGATGCGGTGCGCCCAAGCTTCGCGGCGCTGCCGACCGCGGTCGAAGCCCTGCTGCACGAACTGCCGCGACTCGAAGGCCAGAGCGTGCGCGCGGAGCGATTGCGGGAACACCTGTGGCTCGTCGAAGTCGAGCTGCGCGTGGCCGGCGGCTTGCCGACCGCGAGCGCGGAAGAGCGCGCGCGCGCTCCGGCCAGTGTGTGGCTCGACGTCGCCGGCGCGCGCGTGTCGAAGATCGGTCTGCGCCGCGACGGTCAACCGGTCGGCAACCTCGACGTGCCGCGCGGCACGACCAGTCGCATGGGGCGCCGCGCCGGCACAGACTCGGGGGGTCGTGAGAAGGAGGTACAGGGGGAAGAACGCCGCACGCTGC
>JBBQCC010000422.1:0-2825 GCA_038318285.1 Planctomycetota bacterium
ATCTCGTGCCGAACAAGTCGGGCGCGCACGAGGCCCGGAACGCATCGAGGCGCCGCTCATGAGCGGCGCCTCGATGCGTTCCGGGCCTCGTGCGCGCCCGACTTGTTCGGCACGAGATCGTGTCAGGGCAAGATCGTGAGCTGAACGAAGTCGTCCGTGAACCGGCGCGGAATCGTCGTGAGACCCTGGAACCACAGCGTTGTTCCGATCAGCGCCGGATCGAGCGGGATCTGGTACTCGACGGCCGAGAACCCGTGCGGGCCGGTCGCCGGCATCGGCAGCGCGACGAGGCTGTCCCGCTGCAAGTGCAGCACGCCGAGCGCACCGATCGGGAACGGATTCGCCGCCGGCGCAGTCGCGCGCAGCAGTCGCGCGGGCGAACTCGCCGCGCCCCACAGCTCGAAGTCGACCTTGCGCCCGATGCTGGGCGTTCCGATCGCAACGAAGTCCTCGTCGCCGTTCGAGTACAGGTCGACGCTACCGCCCCCGGTCAGCAGGTTCGCGTGTGCCGACTTCGTGCCGACGACGATGCGAGACCCGCTACGGCTGATGGCAAGGTCGTACACCGAGCCCGGGTAGTTGTACGTCGCGATGGGCGCGTTTTGGTTGCGACGGTACACGCGCAGCTCCGGTACGAGACCGAACTCGTCGCCCCACAGCCCGATCGCGAAGGTCTCGCCGTCGGCCGAGCACGCGACCTTGGACACGACGTTCTGCAGGGTGCCGCCGCCCTGCGCTTCGTCGAACATCGTGGTCGTCTTCGTGCGCAGGTCGATCGCTTCGATGCGCACGCGCAGGTTCTGGTCGTAGTAGCCGAAGCCCAGGACGAGCGTCGATCCGTCCTCGGAGACGTCGAGTTGCTGGCAAACGATCGAACCGGGCCAAGTTCCCTGCCAAGTGCGCGTGTAGTTGCCGGCGGGTTGGCGCTCCCACACATCGACGCCGTTGAAGTAGCCGATGGCCAGGATGGAGCCATCGCCCGAGATGTCCTGACCGGCAAACGACTGGAGGAGCACGATCTGCTGAATCAGCGTCTGCGTGTTGACGTTGATGAGGAAGCCGCTGTTCTGCGAGGCGACGTACAGCGTGTCGCCGTCCTCGGACAGCGTGGCCACCTGCAATTGCAGGCCGACAGACCTCGTGAAGTACGCGGTCGGAACGGGCGAGCCACCGTCGAACACGGCGACGTGCACCAGGCCCGTCGTGGGCTGCAGCATCACCGCGACGATGCGCCGACCGTCGCGCGACACCATCGCGCGCGATCCACCGTACGTCATCTGCGGAAACGTCCAGGTCCACAGCGGGGCGCTCGTGGACGAGCCGTAGGTTGTGACGACGATGTTGCGCGGCCCGTTCACGACGACCGGAATCTGCCGACAGGAAACGAACAGGCCACCCGAATCGCTGCCTTGCACGCGCACGTTGGTACTCGCGGCGACCACGGGATCGGCCCATACGGGCACGACCGGCGTGACGTCGAACCCCGAGAGCAACGCGGCGCGATCCGCAGCCGTGTCGAACTCCGTGAAGACCTGCGTGCCGCCGTTGCCAAGCGCAACGGCGCGACCGACCCAGCCCTCGCCGTTGTCGGAGTACGACCACAGTCCGCCCGCTGCATTGACGGCGAGAACCGAGGGAGTGCCGACGAGCGGCGCCGTTTCCTCGATGATGCTCATGGTCCCCGGGCCCGTGACGAGCGTGCTGCGCACTGCGCGCGCACTCGTGTTGGGTTGGGAGCGACTGCTTTGCGTCGCGCCGACTCCGGTCGCTGTCTGCGCGAACGCAGGTGCGAAGAGCATCGGAACGAAGAACGCGAAGAGAGAAGAAACGCCGAACCGACTTTGCGTCATGGAGCGAATTTCCCGAGGGCCTGGAAGGGGAACCGAGGGCGAGCTCGTCGGGTCCGGGGGAAACGGGGTCTCTGAGGGTAGACGGTGTCTTGGAAATGCACAGCTCTCCATTTTTTCAACTTTGCGATCTCGTCTGCCGGCGATCAGGGCGCGAGCCTTGCCCTGCGCGCACAGCCATCTCCGCCCGACTCGGGAATGACGAGCCGCGTGCCCAGCGAGTCCTCAGCTCCACCCGCACCCTCTCCCGAGCCCTCTTCCAAACCCTCCGATGAGTGCTCTCCGGAGCACCCGCATCGCAGCGGTTGCCGACCCGTGCGCGGGCGGGAAGCGTGCCCGACCCTCGCGGCGCGAATACGCCTCACGCCCGCGCAGCACGCCGGAAATGCCAGCGGCCCCTCCGGAGAGGGGCCGCTGCGTGGGCGTCCCGTGCGGGACGTCCGAAGATCACGAACCTTCGATCACATGCCGTCGATGAGGAACGGGAAGGTCATGAACAGGCTGCCGTTCGGATCCGTGAACGTCGCCAGCGACTGGTGGATTCCGTTCAGCGTCCCGAGGAGCTGGCCCTGGACGATGCCGCCCGGCAGCACCGTGATGCGCATGCGGTTCGACCACTGGTTGGGGTTCGCCGGGAAGGCCTCGGGGTTGTGCATCAGCGTCTGCATCGAGAACGACAGCTGCCCGGTGGTCAGCATCGGGACGCCCAGGTTCGGACGGTCCGTCATCGTGACCGCGTAGGTGTTGCGGATCGAGCTGAGCTGCGACTGCCAGAACAGGTTGCCGATCGTGAGGCCGGCGTTGCCGCCGCCGCGACCGATGAACTGGTAGCACTCGGCGACCGAGACGTTGAAGCAGCACTGCGACGTACGGTTGTTGTTGTCGACCGCGATGAAGCAGACCTGCGTCGTGCCGCCGTCGGCCTGGGTCGGCGTCCATTGGACGGTCGTGCAGACCGGGTTGCCCATGGCGGGCAGG
>JBBQCC010000423.1:0-2814 GCA_038318285.1 Planctomycetota bacterium
TGGTGCTGAGCGTGCTGGCTTGGCGATTCTTCGCGCGCTCTGGGAACCGCGTCACGACGATCTTCGTCCTCGTGATCCTGTGGCTCGGCTTCGGCGCGTATTTGTGGACGCGCGTGCAGCCGAAGGACTCGCGCGAGAACGCGGTGCGCTACGCCGACCGCTCGCTGGCCGAGTACTTGGACCGCGCACAAGCCGAGGGCCTCCTCGACCACACGGTCGTGCTGTTCGTCGGCGATCACGGGGCGCGCGTGTACGGATCCGAGGAGATCCCGGCGGCCAGCTATCGCGTCCCGGGCCTCATCGTCGCGCCCGAGGCGAAGTACGTCGGCGCGACCATCGACCGGCTGTGCTCGCAAGTGGATTTGGCGCCGACGCTTCTCTCGATTGCAGGCATCGATTACGCCGCGCCATTCTTCGGGAGCGACCTCCTGACGCAGTCCCCGGGCGGTCCCGGCCGCGCTTGGTTGATCCACAACCGCAACATCGGCCTGTTGACGGACACGAACCTCACCGTGCTCGGACTGTTGGACTCGACCACGTTCTATTCGCGCCCGAACCGCGAGTCAGACCGTTTCGAGAGGCTCGAGCCGACGCCGACGCTCCTGACCGAAGCGGACCGCGCCGCAGCGACCTTCCAGGCGGCCTCGATGCTCTACGAAGGCAGACGGTATCGTCTGCCGCATGTCCCCTAGTCGGAGCGCGACCATCTCATGGTGGTCGACGCGTGTCGCCCTGCCGATCGCGTTCCTGGGGTTGCTCGCGTTCGCGATCGGCGATTCGAGGTTCGACCGCGCGTCGCTGGATCCGTTCTTCGATTTCGAGTCGAACACGTTCGATCTGCGGCGCGACTGGTTCTTCGAGAACGTGCTGCACCTGGGCGGCAAGTACGTCGTCATCGCCTTCACCGCCACGCTGGTCATCGGCGCCGCAGTGTTCTGGCGCAGCGAGCGCTGGGGCCAACACGCACGGCGGGCCGCGTACCTCGTGGCCTGTCTCCTCGCGACCGTCGGCATCGCCGGCGCGTGGAAGGACTGGGCCAACCAAGTCACGCCCTGGGACACGATCGGTTTCGGCGGGTCGAAGCCTTGGCCGGGATCCGGGGCCCACCGCACGATCTGGGACACGCTTGGATCGCCCGGCGCCCACGCCTCGTCTGGGTTCGCGTGGGTGTCGCTGTATTTCGTCGGAGCGTCGCTCGGTGCACGTCCGCGATGGCTGTGGCTGATGCCGGGGATGCTGCTCGGACTCCTCTTCGCGCTGGGGCAGCACGCGCGCGGCGCGCACCAACCCTCGCACGAGCCCTGGTCCGTCGCGATCGCGTGGCTGGTCGCCTGCCTGTTGGCTGCGTCGTTCCGGCGCGTGGGCTGGCTGGATTGGCAAGAGCAGCCGACCGCAGCGGAGCGCCACCGTGCGCGCGAGGTCGAGAGAGCGATGCCGTGGCTCGTGGGTTCGAGCGTCGCGTTCTGCGGCATCGCGTTCTTCGCCATCGACCTCGTCACCGAGCAGATGGACCGTCGTTTCCCAGAGATCCATTCGGTGTTCGAGGTCGTCGAGCTCACCGTGACCGCGCTTGGGCTCGGGATCGGTGCGTGGCTCCTGACCGAGAAAATTCTGGCGATGCGTGCACGTGAGGAGCGCGGGCTGGAGCTGGAGCGTGAGCGCCGGTTCCAGGTGCTCGGGCGCATGGTCGCGTCCGTCGCGCACGAAGTCCGGAACCCCCTGCAGACCATGCGCCTCATCGCGGACGAGCAGCGTCACGAAGTCGTGGGCTTACGCGAACATCCCCTCGTGCCCGAGTTCGAGTCGTGCCTCGAACGCATCGACCGTGCGGTCGACCTCGTCTACCGGCTCGCGCGCCCCGAGGGCGGCGAACCGGACACGGCTGATCTGTCCGTCGCGGCGCGCGAGTCCGTCGTCGCGCTCTCGCGCATCTTCGGGGATCGCGTGCACTTCGCGTGGGATCGCGAACCTCCCCGGGCGATCGTTTCCGCCTCGCGGGCCGCGCTGCGCATCGTCATCGACAACTTGGTGCGCAACGCGGTCGAGGCTTCACCCCCAGGTGGAACGGTGAACCTGTCGTTGCGGAATCAGGGCGACGACTGGGTCCTCGACATCCAGAACCGCGGCAGCCTCAGCGCGCCGAAAATGTACCCAGCGCGCGATGGCGGTCTCGGCCTCGGCGTCCCCATCTCGCGCCAGATCGCCAGCAACGCCGGAGGCGGCATCGAGATGCACGAGTCGGACGGCTCGGTCACGTGCACCCTGCGCTGGCCGCGCACCGCCGAGGTCGCGACGTGAAGCACGGACGATTGCTGTTGGTCGAGGACGAGGCGACGAGCCGCAACCTGCTCGCGCGCGGGCTGACACGCGCCGGGTACGAGGTCTCGACGGCGGAGAACGGTGCTCGGGCGGCGGAGCTGCTCGACTCCGATTTCGAGTTCGTGGTGACCGACCTCGTCATGCAGGGCGGCGATGGTCTGTCCGTGCTCGCCGAACTCAACCGGCGCAAGCACGCGGCCGCGCGCATCGTCGTCACCAGTTTCGCGGACAAGGATCGCGTCGTGTCGGTGTTGAACCTGGGCGCCGACTACCTGCTGGAGAAACCCTTCGGTGTCGAGAGCCTGTGCTCGATCCTCGACCGCCTGCACGCGGAACACGGCGACGGGACGGCACACCTCACGCAGTTCTTCCGGCGACGTCTGCAGGGCCTGCCCCTGACGCCGCGCGAGCGCGAGCTCGTCGAGTTGGTGCTGCAAGGCGACTCGAACAAACAGATCGCGCGCAAGCTCGGCATCTCGGAGCAGACCGTGAAGA
>JBBQCC010000424.1:0-2771 GCA_038318285.1 Planctomycetota bacterium
CGATCCTCGATGCCACGCCGGGGATCCAGTCGGACGTGCTCACGTTCCTCGGCGACCGGATCGGCGAGACGATCAGCGGCGACACCGCGCAGGTCTCGATCGGCGTGCACGGCGCGGACCTCGACCGCATCGAAGCGACCGCGAACTCGATCGCGGAGATCCTCGGTCGGACGCCCGGCGCAGTGGACGTGCAGACGAGCGCGGCGCCCGGAGCGCCGACGTACGACATCGACCTCCTCCCCGGGCGGTTGGCGCTCTTCGGGATGCAGCCCGCCGCCGTCCTCGACGCCGTACAGGCCGCCGTCCAGGGCGAGGTGGTCGCGCGCATCGCCGACGGGGACAGTTATCGCGACGTCGTCGTGGCGTACGGAGCCGTTCGCGGGTCGTCGCCCGAGATCGTCGCCGACCTGAAGCTGCGCGGCTCTTCGGGAGCGATCGTCCCCCTGTCCGCCGTCGCGGACCTGCATCCGTCCGCGGATCGAAGCGTGGTCTTCCACGAGGCCGGCGAACGCCGCACGGCGGCGACATGCAACGTGGACGGGCGCGATGTCGGTGCGTTCGTCGCCGAAGCACGCGCGACGATCGGACGCGACGTCCCGTTGCCCGAGGGCGTGCATCTCACGTTCGGCGGCGAGGCCGAGGTCGCCGACGCCGCACGCACCGAGTTGCTGTTCCACTCCGCCCTCGCCTTCCTCGGCATCCTGGCCCTGCTGGGCATCGCCTTCCGAAACGTCAACAACGTCGGCCTCGTCCTGCTGAACCTGCCCTTCGCGCTGAGCGGCGGCGTCGTGGCCGCGAGTCTCGCCGGGGGTGTCGTCTCGCTCGGTTCGCTGGTCGGATTCGTGACGCTTTTCGGCATCACGACGCGCAACTCGATCATGATGCTCTCGCACTTCGATCACCTCGTCCGCGTCGAGGGCGCGACCTGGAATTTCGACACGGCGTTGCGTGGAGCCGGAGAGCGCTTCGTCCCGATCCTGATGACCGGACTCGTGACCGGCCTCGGCTTGCTGCCGCTCGCCCTGGCCGCCGGTGCGGCCGGCCGCGAGATCGAAGGCCCGATGGCGACCGTGATCCTCGGCGGATTGCTGTCTTCCACCGCCCTGAACCTGCTCGTTCTGCCGAGTCTCGCGCTGCGTTTCGGGCGGTTCGGATTCGCACAAGAGGACGCGACCCGCCTGACCAATCCGTACGCTCACGTCGAACCCACAGGAGCCCGTCCGTGAACCGATCGCCGTCCTCCATGTCCGTCCACTGGCTCGCTCGCGCCCCATCCGTCGGTTTCCTCGCGCTCCTCGTCCTGTGCGCGGGCTGCGCCTCGACGCGCGGTCCCGGTGCGACGGGTCACTTCGAGGGCCGCACTTGGACGGGCGCCTGGGACCAGTTCAGCTCGCACGAATCGCAGTGGATCGCGCCGGCGGCGCTCGCCGTCGCCACGCCGATCGTGTGGGCGTTCGACAAGGACATCTCGGAGGACTCGCTCTCCCAGTCCATCTTCAACTCGAACACCAAGTACGGGGACGAGCTCGCCATCGGCCTGGGTGCCATTCCGTTGGTGTTCGGCGCCGTCGAAGCCGCGATGGGTGACTCACGCGATCTGGAGGTCGGGGCCGAGGCGCTGTCGATCACGATGGCGGCGACGTACGCGCTGAAGAGCGTCATCAACAAGAACCGCCCCGACGGTTCGTCGAACGACTCGTTCCCTTCCGCGCACACGTCGTTCGCGTTCGCGGGCGCGACGCTCATCGCGCGCACGTTGCAGGATCGCTACGGGACCTGGGTTGGATACCTCTCGTACCTGCCGGCGGCGTACGTGGGGATCAGTCGCCTGGAGGGCCAGCGGCACTACCTCGCCGACATCACGTTCGGCGCCGCACTCGGGCTCGTCGTGACGAACCTCGTCTACAACGCGCACTTTGGCGGCGAGGGCTCGCCGGGCATCTTCGGCGGCGACCACGGGCCGACATTTTCGATCGGTCCCGCGCCGGACGGTCCAGGCCTGGCCGCAGGCCTGGACTGGTCGTTCTGAGCGCGAGACGGCAGTCGTCGCTTGCGGCCCGCGCGTCGGTGGGGGATTCTGACGCGATGCCGAAGCCGGACGAGGTCGAGCCGCTCTACGCGGGACTGAAGGACACGAAGCCCTCGGGCATGTCGATGCCGGTGCGCATCCTGCTCGTCGTGCTGTTCCTGGGCTTCCTGTTCTGGATCGTCTGGCTGCAGGCGCACTGAGCCCGAAGGATTCACTACGGCGCACGCGCGCCGCGTTGGATTCCGCGCACATTGCGGAGGTCGGAACGTCCTCTGTGCGGACAGAGCGCCCCGCTCCCATGGCTGACGGGGGGCACGTGTGACGGGATGTTCCGGGCTGTTTCGGTCGACCGGTCGCGAGCGCCCTCCTTGCCAAATTGAGCGCGACAGCGTGTGCATCCACACTTCGATCGCGCCTCTTGCCCGGCGGCTGAGACGTCGCTGAGAGTCGGCTGAGAGACGGGCCACGGCGCGGACGCCGATGCGCCGTATGCACTGCATGTCGCGCGAGCGGCGACATCGACGAGGATCCTTTTTAGGCGCTCACGGGTGGTCTCGGCATTCTCGGCCCTTTCAAGTTTCGGCCCCTGACCGCACCGATCCGATCGAGTTCAGCGCGCCATGGGATCCCGAAGCAGCGCAGAGGCAACCCGCTGCGAAGAGTCGCTTGCGGCCGTCGCGAGCGGCCTCGAACGCAGCTGCACGTTCCGCGGTCACGCCGTGCGCACCTGCTGCAGTGCGCG
>JBBQCC010000425.1:0-2730 GCA_038318285.1 Planctomycetota bacterium
ACGGCGACGATTCCCAGCGCTGGAAAGGCGATCAGGAACATCATCGGGCGTTGCGACTCGGGTCTCAGGATCATCTCGAAGAGCAGCTCCCTGCGTATGATCGCCCGCACCAGGCGAACCGCGCACTCTTCGTAGTGGGCTCCCACCGCTCCGAGTGTTGCGAGCGTCAGCAACAGTGCCAGGACAGCGGCGAAGATCTCCGTACTCACAGCCGGTGCCGCATCCCGCGGTAGTCCTTCACCGGCACGAACCCGCCCTCGGCCACGAGCCGCAGCAAGGCCTTGCGGACGGTGTTGATCTCGCGCGCGGCCTGGCTCCTGCCCTTGGCCTTGGGCACCAAGGCCTCGACGCGCTCGACGGCTTCGTCAGAGCCGACACCCCGCAAGAGCGAGTCCTCGACAGTCCACGGGTCCGGTCCCTCGAGCCGAGACCAGAGCACGTCCTCGTCGATGCCGCGGAGCCACACGTCGGGCTCGAGGCACCACTCGGTGATGGTCAGGTTGCGGTGGCCCCACGCGTACTTCTTCTCGGTCTTCACGTGTCCTCGTCGTCTTTGATGTTGAGCAACAACAGCTTGCGCAGCTTCGCGATCTCATCGTTAACCATCGCTCAGCCGTAGGACGCGAGCGGCTCCGCAACGCCGAACGGAGCGGTTGTTAGCTGACGGTCATCCGAGCTGGGCTCTGGTTTCTCTGAATCGGTTCGGCATCGTCGGTTGCGCAGCCGCGTCCAAGCGGCGCGGACGGCGTCACGATCTCGTCGGGCCAGCCCGACCGCTCGCAGGATCACATCGTCTTGCGTCCGAAGGATCGACTCGGTCGGCACACCGGCGCGGAACATTCGGTCGAGATCGGCCACGTCCGCGGTGCTCTCAACATACGGGACGAGCACTCGCGCGATCTCCGACGGGACGAGTTCCAGAACCCCACCGCCATGGTGGCGCCCCTCGAGTTCGCAAGACAGCGCGGTCAGCGAGTTCGCGAAACCCGCGACGAGCTTGCGCGCAGCGATGCCCCGGCGAGGCGTGACCCGGTACGCGGTGTCCGTCGTTTGCGCCTTGGCGGTGTTGAGGACCAGCCGCGGGAACTCGTGGCTCCGCTTCAGCATCGCCACGGATGTCGCAGGCAGGCTGGGCACCACGTACCAAGGCGTGCGGACCCTGCACTTGTACCGCGTGTGCAGGGTGGCCGACTCGCCGTCGCGCAGGTAGCGACGCGCGCCAGCGGTCAGTCGGAGGCGATCGACGTCCGCAGGGAACAGCACGAAGTTCGTCGGTAGGCCGCGCTTGCGATTCGCGGCGTGTTGTGCGGCGTCGTAGATCACGCCGGGCGCGTGATCGCTCCGGCCGAACATCGGATAGACGTAGGGTTCAAGCTCGAACGCTTCCACGACCGCATCAGGAACGAGGAAGAACGCATTCGCGCCAGTGACGATGCCCACCGATACTTCGGCCACCTGGGTGAACCGCTCCACACCCGCGCGAGCGCCAACATCAGCGAGAAGATCGCGCTCGCCCGACGAAAGCAGCGCGCGCGTCCATTTCGCTCCGACATCACTTGCCGAAACGTAGTCCGCCCGCGCGAAGTACTCCGCCGCCGATACCTTGAGGGCGCTGCGGCCGCTGATTCGATGAACCCCAACCTCGCCCCGAGCCTCGCCGTGCGTCTTGTCGGACCGCTTCTCAGCCATGAGCAGCACGACCCCCTGGAGCGTCTCACCGAACAGGATCTCCTCGGGGTCGAGTACGAGCACGCGCGAGCATTCGCGGAGCAGAAGCTCCCGAAGGCCCTCCGCATGGAGCACGTGCAGCAGTTCTGACGGAACGACGAGTGCGAGGCGCCCGCCCGGGCGCAGAAGCTCGAGGCTCGCGATCACGAAGGGGACCCACAGGTTGGTATGCCGCGTGAAGCGCAGGCCGTGCCGCTCGAAGATGCGTTCTGAGTCGAGTTGCAGATGCTCCGCGAGGTACTGGTAGCGTACGAACGGCGGGTTGCCGACGACCGCGTCGAACTGACCGGCGCCCGCGGCGGTCTCGAGGAACCAAGAGAGGAAGTCGCCCACGTGCAGGTCTGCGCCCCCAAGGTGCAGGGCACGCATCGCCTCTTCCGCTCGCGCGGCTTCGGTCCCTTCGAGTTCGCACGCGACGAGCTGCTTATTGCGTCCGCTCCAGCGAAGAGTGCGAAGCGCGCGGAAGAAAGCCCCGTCGCCACAACTCGGTTCTAGGATCCTCGTGGCCCCGTCCGCGATCGCCCACTGCGCGAGGTACGACGCGACGATCTGATCGGTGTAGTACCCGCCACGGAGCTTGTCGGCGGACTCGTTCTTCATGAAGTTCACGATGCCCTCCTGTTGCGGGCCGGGCGCCGCGGCGGGGCGCCCTCGACCGGCTGCCTCGCCTCGACGGCGCCGACGTAGGCCGTGATCTGTTCGGAAGCCCAGTCCTTGAACGTGCGCTCATCGATCGCGAGACGCGAGTAAAGGGCGCGCTTGAGGATGGGCTCGATTTCAAGAACGATCCGGCCACTGGTGCCACGTCGCTTGTTGAGCTCATCGTGGGCGTCCCGGTAGTCGGCGGTGTTCGCCGTGATCAGCACACTATAGGCCCGGGTGAAGCCGATGGCCTTCGTCGAGGGGAAGCGCGCCAGGAACTCCTGGAGCAGCCCCACGAGCGCGTCCATGTTGCCGTTCTCCTCCGAGTACATCAGCAGCGAGCCTGCCTCCTCGCGTCGG
>JBBQCC010000426.1:0-2725 GCA_038318285.1 Planctomycetota bacterium
CCCGAGGGCGCTCAGCAGCGCCCCGTTCAGGTTCGCCGAGTTGCCGCACCCGCGCCCGTTGATGCCGTTGTTCCCACACGGACAGTTCCCGATGGAACCGTCGCCCGCGCAGAACGGGCTCGTCGTGCCGCCTTCGAACCCGTCGAAGAGAACGGCAGAAATGTCGCGCGACGGGGACGTCGAGCCCACTTGGTAGATGACGCCGTAGCGCTGACTGCCGCCGCCCAGCGCGGGCATCGCGGCGACTTGCGAGACGGCTTGGTAGAGGCCCAAGCCCGGATGCAGCTGGACGTGCGACTGCGAGAGCCCGATTTGGTTCCCGGCCAGATGCAGATCCGACGCGTAGCACTCGGGGTTGAGGACCGTCCCGACGCGCTCCGTATACGAGACGAGGAAGTGCTGGCCGTCGCTGTCCACCGACGGCTCGGACTGGTTCGCAGCCTGCTGACCCGAGTTCTCCAAAGCCGTGAGGTTCACGGTCTGCAGATTCGTCCCCCCGTCGACGACGGACACGAAGATGTCCCGGGTCGAGCCCTGCGTGTTCCCGCGTCGAGTGAACGCGACCGCGTAGCGCGAGCTGTTCGCCAGCGGAGAGGAAACGGACGGTGCCTCGTCGAGCATGTTGAAACTACCCGTCAACGTGAACGGAGCGTTCGTGACGGAACCCGTTCCGTCGACGGAGGCCGCGTGGACGCCCGTGCCGCCCAGCGAGTTGAGCTGCGTCCAGGCGAGCATCCACGAACCTCCGCCGTTCGAGCGCGAGACGCTGGGCCCCGTGCTCACCTCGAAAGCGGTGTGGGCGAAGTACGTGGGACCCGCGCCTTGGAGCACACCCGCACCCGAAACGCGGGTGTAGCCGACCTCGCGTTCCGAGCCGGTGATCGTGTGCAGGAAGCCCACACAGAAGTGGGTCGATCCCGACGGGGAAGGGTCTCCGCCGACGTCCGGAGTCATCTTGTCGCCCGCGGCGGGCCCGCCGATGTTGAGCAGGGGGTCGATCGTGAGGATCGTGCCGTTCGGTGTGACGATACGACCCAGAACGGCCTTGGGCGTCGAACTCGTGCGCTCGGCCACGACCAGGAACTTGTGCGACGCACCGTTGTTCGCGACGCGCGGTCGCGTCCACGAGGTCGTGGTGGCGTCGACGTACCCGCTCGAGATCGTGACGCCCGTCGCGCTCGTCAACTTCGCGAATACGTCGATGTCCGTGGCCGAGAACGTCTCGGCGTAGACGGCGAGCCAAGCCTGGTGGAACGGGTCCCAGGCCATGTCCGGGTCGAAGGTGTCGTTGGTGAATGGGTCCAGCCAGAACTGGCTCACCACGGGATCGATGACGAGCGGCAGCACCGCATGAGCGAGGAATCCGGCGTCGACCGTGATGCGAATCTCGCCGTCGACGAGTCGTGTGGGAGCTGCGGAACGACGCCCGCGGGCGTCGATCGCGACGGCGCGGCTGTAGGTGACGCGGCCGTTTTCGCCGCGGAATTCGAGACCTGCGTCGGTCTCGACGCCGTCGAGTTCACTCGCGACCGGGATGTGCACGACGAGGTCGCCCGAGCGCGGCAACGATCCGAAGACGAAGAGCTGTTCGATCGAGTCGACGCCCAGCTCGTACGCCTCGACGAAAGCGCCACGGTCGAGTTCGACGCGTCCGGCGGAGACTTCAGCCGGCACGGCTCGCGCGAAGTCGAGCGGCTCGCCGCCGATCGTCACGCGGTCCGGCGACAGCGCATGCGGCAGACTGCGCGGCTGACGCGCGCCGAACCCGGCGAAGTACGTCGCGCCGTTCTCGTCGAAGCTCGCCTTCCACCGGCGGCCGCGCGCCCACAGTGTTCCGTCACCAGGGCGGTCCAGGTAGACGCGCGCGTCGTCGGATACGGGGCGAATCTCGAGCTGTTGAGGAGCCGGTTGGGTTTCGACAGCGGCGAGAGGCTCGCTCGCCGACCGGGCGTCCGGCGCGCAGGTCGCGAGTGCAAGGAACGCCACAGCCGGAACGGCGGCGAGGCGGAGCAGGTTCGAGGACTTCATGGGAATCTCGGGAGGGAGGTGTGGGACTTCGACGCGTGCGCGCCGCGAATCCGGTGCTCCCCCACCACCTGCGCGCCCCCGAGCGGCGCGACAGCAATTCCCGACATTCGGGAAACGCCCCGAGATCGCGCTTCACCCGGCGCTCGAGCGCGCCACCCTCAGGCTGACAGGGGTCCGACCGCGCCCTCGACCGCGGCCACCAAACTGCCGGCGCGCAGCAGCTCGATCGCGGCCTGCATGTCGGCGTGCAACCAGCGGTCGGCCTCGAGCGGCGCCACGCGCGTACGCAGGCACGCGTGTGCGGCCTCGGCCCCCTTTCCAGCGCGTAACTCCTTGTGGAACTCGCGCGCTTGGCCGGCGCACATCCACTCGAGCGCCAGGATCACCTCGACGTTGGCACAGATCGACAGCGCCTTGCGCGCTGCCGTCACGCCCATCGAAACGTGATCTTCTTGGTTGGCGCTGGTCGGGATCGTGTCCACGGACGCCGGATGGGCGAGCGACTTGTTCTCGCTGGCCAGCGCGGCGGCGGCGACCTGCACGATCATCATCCCCGAGTTCAGTCCCGGCTTCGGCGTCAGGAACGCAGGCAGGTGCGACAGGTCCGGGTTCACGAGCTGCACGATGCGCCGTTCGTACACGTTGCCGATCGTCGCCAGCGCGATGCCCAGGTAGTCGAGCGGGATCGACAGCGGCT
>JBBQCC010000427.1:0-2710 GCA_038318285.1 Planctomycetota bacterium
CACCGCCGTTCACCCCTCCGAAACCGAGGAGTTCCTCGCCGCGCGCTGCCTCGCCTGGTGCCTGCGCTGGGAAGAGGGCATCCAACTGTCGAACGGTGTCTCCGATACGGACGAACCGGCAGTGTCCATACGCACGCTCGACGGTCAGCTCGCCGCTTGGATCGAAGTCGGCCTGCCCGAACCCGACCGACTGCACAAAGCCGCGAAGCGCGCACCGCGCGTGTCCGTCTTCCCCCACCGACCGGCGGCCCAGTGGCGCGAGCGCTGCCGCGCCGCACGCGTGCACCGCGCGCAAGAGATCGAAGTTGTGGAGTTCGAGCCGACCTTCCTGCCCTGGCTGGCGTCGACGATGTCGGGTCGCTCACGCTGGGACCTGTGGGTCTCCGCTGGCGAAGTCCGCTTGGTCGTGGACGGCGGCGACGGTCGGACGACGACGCCGATCATCAGCGCGCTGAGCGACTGAAGAGAGCGTGTGCGGCGCTTCGTTCGTGAACGGGCGTAGCGTAGGTTTTCGGCATGTCGACTCGAGCCTCCGCAGCGCTTGCACGGTGCATAGCACCCCTTGCGCTGTGCGCTGTCCAGCTTCTGCTCTGCGCAGCACCGGCGGCACCGATCCCGATGTGCACCAGCGCCCCCGCGCAACGTGCCGCAACCCCATCGCACTTCGAGGCGCTGTTCAACGAGGCTCTGAGCGATTCGAGCGCGATCGTCCCGCTGCTCGTGGAAGGCAGCCGCCTGTTCGCGAACACCACACCAGACGCTGCGCGCCGCCTGGGTGACACGCTCGAACCGTTCGCACGCCGGACGTTCTTCGGCCCCGAGGTCCTGCCCGGCATGGACCGCCTCGGGCTCGGCTTCCACGTCGTCGCGAAGGGCGAGACACCGACCTCGATCGCCGCGCGCTACGACATCGGCGCGGGGCTCCTGGCCTACCTGAACCGCGACTTCGACGAACGCCGCCTGCGCGTCGGCCAGAAGCTGAAGGTGCTCGACGCCGCGCACAGCGAACTCCAAGTCGAGGTCGAGCGCTCGACGTTTCGCCTCGCGATCTGGCGCCGGATGTCCGAGGGCGGCCGCGTCCTCGTCCTCTTCACACCGGTCGGCATCGGCGCCGCCGACTCCCCCACACCAACCGGCCAAACCCGCGTGACGAAACGCGTACTGCAACCCCAGTGGACGGACCCGGACACCCGCCAAGTGTTCGCACCATCGGACCCGCGCAACGTACTCGGCGGCTACTGGATCGCGCTCGACCCGGAGGGATTGGGCGGACGACGCGGCATCGGCATCCATGGCTACACGGGTGCACCGTCGGATGATTGGCTGTCGAAGGCAGGGTCGCATGGGTGCGTGCGCATGCTGAGGAGGGATGTGGATCGGGTTTTTCATGTGGCGACGGAGGGGACGGGCGTCGAGATCCACTGAGGGCAACCTCGACCCCGACGGAAGCTGACCCGCTTCGCTGGGCTTTTCCTGACGGAATTCCTGCGACCCTGCGCTCGCCGCGCAGTCATCCCCGGGAGGAGGAGCGCGACTCCCCTCCGGGAGGACCTCTGTGCAACTGCCCTACGCCGACATCAAGCCGGCCCGTATCCACCGCGTCGATGCGCAATTCCTGCCGCGGGCCTGCCCGCGCAAGGGCTGTCCATCGCATTCCGGCGAGCCCTTCCGCTTCCAGCGCAAGGGCACCTTCTCGCGCAAGGTCGACCTGCGCAGCGTCCAGCGCTTCCGCTGCCTGACCTGCAGCCGCGGCTTCTCCTCGCAGACCTTCCGCGTCGACTACCGCATCCACCACCCCTGGCTGCCGCTGTGCGTGTTCCAGGGACTCGTCTCGAAGACCTCGCTGCGCCAGACCGCACGCAACCTCGGCTGCAAGCTCGACACCGTGCTGCACCATCTCGCTCTGCTCGGCATGCACTGCGCCGAAGTCCACGCCGCCTTCCTCGCCCGCCTCGTGCTGCGCGGCGGCTGGAGCGAGGGTACATTCCAGCTCGACGAGCTCGAGACCTTCGAGATCGATCGCAGGCTCTTCCCGCTCACTGTCCCCGTCCTGATCCACAAGAAGACCCGCTTCGTCGTCGCCACGGATACCGGAACCCTGCCCGCTCGCGGCAACTTGTCCGAGCACGATCGGCGCCGACGCGACGACTACGAGGCCCTGCTCGGCAAGCGCGTCAGCCAGTCCAAACCCGCAACGAAACGCTGTTTCGAGGCGCTGCGAGACGTGCTCGCGCCCGAGGCCGTCTTCGCCGTGCAGACCGACGAGAAGAGCACGTACCCGCCGTTGCTGCGCAAGGTCTTCGGGCGGGCGATTCCGCACCAGTGGGTGAACTCGCGCGTACGCCGCGATCGGAACAACCTCCTGTTCCCAATCAACAACGTGCTCGCGCAGGCGCGCGACAACCTGGGGCGACTCGTGCGGCGCAATTGGGGGCACTCCAAGCGCGAGCGCAACCTGCGCTGGCACTTGGCGGTGTGGGCGCTGTACCGAAACTACGTGCGCGAGCGCAGTCACTTCCACAAGCGGATGAGCTCCGCGCAGGCGGCCCTGGTCGCCCATGCGCGCGTTCCGGCCCGTGACATTCTCGAGTGGAGGGGGGCCATCCCACGCGCGGCTTGAAGGCACTGCGGGCGCGGATTCCGGCCGGAATCGGGGCCTCAGGGAGGCTCCCCGCCCCCAGGAAAGCCCAGCGAACAGGGTCAGCTTCCG
>JBBQCC010000428.1:0-2699 GCA_038318285.1 Planctomycetota bacterium
AGTACCGGCGCCGGTCCGTGACGCCGGCGGGCGACGCACGTATAGCGAGGCCGACCTCGCGGTGCTGCGGCGGATGGCCGCGCTCGTTGATCAGGGCATGAGGGCCTCGCATGCTGCCGACGCCGTCCGTGCCGAGGCTGACCTCTCGGTCGAGTCGATGCCCTCGGCACCGGCGATCGACCCCCGGGTCGGGCCGCTGCTCGCGGCGGCGAGTGCGTTCGACGAGCGCCGATGTGTCGAAATGATCGCCAGTGCAGCCGGCGTTGGATGGGACAACGCGATCGACGCAGTGGTGATGCCGGCGCTCCGAGAGGTCGGCGCCCAGTGGGAGCGCGGCGAGACATCGTTAGCCGTCGAGCACTTCCTGTCGCAGTTGATCCACCGCGAGCTACTGGCGGTGGTCGCCGCGATTCCCCCGCCGCTGCCGAGCGCACCGCTCGTGCTGGTCGCCTGCGTCCAGGACGACTTTCACGACATGGGCGCAATCGCGTTGTGGTTATTGCTCCGCGAACGTGGAATCGGAGTCGTGTGCCTCGGCGCGGACGTGCCGTCGACGGCGCTGGCCGCCGCAGCCGCGACCATCCGCCCGCACGTGGTCTGCATCACAGGCGTGGCGACAACATCGACGCCGATACTCGCCGAGGCGGCGCGGACGCTGATCGAGGCGAAGACCGACGCGCTGGTGTTCGTCGGGGGGCCAGCGACGAAAGGGCCAACTGCCGACTTGATCCCCGCGCCGAGGCTACCCGAATCGCTGCTGGCTGCGGCGCAGGTGCTGGTGGCAGCCGCGACCACCTAGCCCCGGGATACCCATGCTCGCCGTCTCCGAGTTCCGTCGACGAAAGCTTCGGTTTGGGCGGTAAGCGACGCCCAACCATCGTTCTATGAAGCTACGCCTATGCGGCACCGCACCGCGCCAATCGCGGTCAGCCCGCCGCCCGCCCCAAACATGGGACGGGAATCCCGAAGACGGACTGCGCAAGATCTTTGAAGCCTGATCTCGTGGTGGGAATGCCCGGAACATTCCCACCACGAGATCAGGCTGACAGCCCAGGCATTCGCCCATCGGCTGGTCGATGCAGGGGAATAGCATCTGTCCTCGGGGACACGGAAGCAGATGTGCGGCAGCCGGCGAGGCCCCCGACGGGGGGCCCCGCCCAGGGGCGCGCGGCTCGCCCGAATCGTGATGCCACGTCGTCTAGACCACGCGCCACTCCGGCACTTTCTGGCCGGTCGCCTGTGTCGTCTCGAACATCACCTCGACCTTGCCATCGATCGGGACCTCATCGACGGGCGTGCCGGGCAGATGGGACAGCATCTTGACGCCCGGGTCTTCGTCGAGCGCGATCACCGCGCAGTTGTAGGGCTGATCTGCCTGCAGTGAGGCGATCGGCGAGTCATACACGACCCCATAGCTGTAGATCGTGCCCTTGCCGCTCATCTGCTTCCATTCGAGGTTGTCCGCGGAGCCACACCCTGGACAGGCCGCCTGCGGCGGGTGCTGCAGACGGTCGCAAGTGGTGCAGTTCTGGATGACAAGGCGGTCCTCATTGGCTGCTTCGAAGAATCCGCGGTCGACGTCGTCTGGAATGGGTGACTGTTTCGGCATGACTCTCTCCTTGTCGTGTGCTAGTCAGGCTGTTTCAGTGCCGAGGGGGTGCGTGGCGCTGGCTCAGGCCGCGAGCGCGACCGCGTGCTTCTCATCGCCGATCGTCCAGCTTCCATCGCACAGCCAGGGGAGCACCGTCGCGAGTACGCGGAGCTCCTGGAACGTCATCGCATTCAGCAGCACTGCTCGTTCGGCCCGCTGAATCTCAGCGCCGTAGGCGTCCGGGAACGTGCGCAACGCGTCCGCGTACGCGCGGGCGAGAATGCGTGCGTCCTCCGGCGACAATTCCAGCCACGCGCGCAGGCGCTCGAGCACCGCCTCGTACCGGACGGGCTCCGGCAGGTCGTGCTCGGCGCGGATGTGCATCCGCATCTCGGTTTCAAGCTGGCCGTCGGTAAGCGCCAGGTACGCGTAGAAGCGCTCGACGAGCGACTCCTGAGGAAGAAGTTGCGACGGCGAGTGGGTGATGGTCTGCATCTGCAGCTCCTTTCTCGTGCCTCGACCTTCATGGCTGGCAGTCGCACTACCCGACTGCCAGAAGTCGTTATAGCAAGCCCACGCACCGCCGATCACGAGCGAATATCACGCGAATGAGCGAGCTAATCCCTCTCCTCGGACGTAATTTCTTGATGCCTGGACGAATTCCACTGTCGTCTGACGCTATCGCTCACCACTACTCGAGAACGGACTCGTTACTCTCGTCCTCCGAGTGCTCACACAGGTCCAATCAGCCTCTTGGGCTCGGTGAGAACCACGCATACGGCGGACTAGGCTCGCCGTAACGGAGGCGAGCTCACGGCCGCGACGAGCGCGACCACGAACACCGTCGTACCACCGGTGATCACGGCTGTCTGCACTCCCGCGAGATCGGCGAGTGCCCCCAGTCCGAGGTGCCCGATCCAGCCGAAGCCGATCGCACCGACCCAGGCGCCAACGACCCGGCCGCGCAAATCCTCGGGGACGTTCGCTTGCAGCAATAACCACTGGAGCGTGTCGAACATGGCCATCATCGCGCCGATGGCCACGCTGCACGCCAGCGCGAGCGCGAACGATTGCGTGGAGCCGAACGCCACGAGCGCGCTCCCAAGCC
>JBBQCC010000429.1:0-2698 GCA_038318285.1 Planctomycetota bacterium
CCCGCGCGTGCTGGCTTTCGCGCGACTCCTCGCCGTCGTCGATCGGTTGCGCGCTCCCGACGGTTGTCCGTGGGACAAGAAGCAGACGCTCGCGACGATGGCTCCGCACCTCGTCGAGGAAGCGCACGAAGCCGTCGAAGCGATCGAGTTGGGTCGCACGGCACAGGTCGCGGAGGAGTGCGGCGACGTGCTGATGGTTGTCGCGCTCTTGTGCCGGATCGCCGAGCAGGACGGCGCCTTCGACCTGGGCACGGCCGCGCACGGCATCGCCGACAAATTGATCCGCCGCCACCCGCACGTGTTCGGTGAAGTGGTTGCCGACACCGCCGATCAGGTCGTGCAGAACTGGGAAGCGATCAAGAAGACCGAGCGCGAGGAGAAACAGGAGGACGCCAGCGCGATCGCTGGTGTGCCCGTCGCGCTGCCGGCGCTGCAGCGCGCGCACCGCGTCGGCGGCAAGGCCGTTTCGGCCGGGTTTCGCTGGGCGGATCCGCGCGGCGCCCTCGAGAAGCTGCGCGAGGAACAGGGCGAGCTGGAGGAGGCGCTCGCGGGCATCGACGTCTCGCGCGACGGCATGCCCGGCGCGTCCGCCGAACAGCGCGCGCGCGTCGAGCACGAGCTGGGCGACGTGTTCATCGCCGCCGCGTTCGTCGCGCGCTACCTCGACGTGGATCCCGAACGCGTCGCGCGCGAAGCCGTGCGCCGGTTCGAGGGCCGCTTCCGAACGATGGAGGCGGCGCTCGCGCGACCGATGGCCTCGGCCACACTCGAGGAGATGATGTCGGCTTGGCGTGCTGCGAAATCGGCCGAGAAGGAAGCCCGATCTTGAGCGCAGTCACGGCGGGCACCGCAGCCCTGGTCGAAGCCACGGACCTCTACAAGTTCCAGGGCGAGGGTGCGGACAAGATCGCGATCCTGCGCGGCATCACGTTCGCCGTCGCCCCGCGTGAGTTCACCTGCATCATGGGTCCGAGCGGCTCGGGCAAGTCCACGCTGCTACACCTCTTGTCGGGGCTCGACCAGCCGTCGTCGGGGCGCGTCACGCTGAGCGGCCGCGATCTGTCGCGGCTCGACGAGAACCAGCGCACGTTGGCGCGGCGCACGGCGCTCGGTCACGTGTTCCAGTTCTTCAACCTGCTGCCGAACCTCACCGTGCTGCAGAACGTCGGCTTGCCGCTGGCGATCGCCGGCGCGCATCCCGAGCGCGATGAAGCTCGTTTGATCGGATTACTCGAGAAATTGGGCCTCGCCAAGCGTCGCGGCGCGTTCCCACACGAGCTGTCCGGTGGCGAGATGCAGCGCGTTTCGATCGCGCGCGCGCTCGCCGGCGGGCAGCCGCTGCTGCTCGCCGACGAACCGACGGGCAACCTGTCGCAGAAGGCCGGGCTCGAGGTCATGCAGATCCTGCGTCGGCTCGTGGACGAGGATGGGCGCTCCGTCCTGCTGGTCACGCACAACCCGCGCGATGCGACGTTCGCGGATCGGGTGCTGTTCCTGGTGGACGGCGAGCTGGCGCGCGGCACGGAGTTGCGCGGACCCGGGATCCACGTCGACCGCGTGCACGAAGCGCTCGCGGCGCTCGCGATCTGAGGCGCATGTCCCTCGTCCGCACGATCGCGATGCAGGGTCTGCGGCGCAAGCCCGGCCGCGCGCTGTTCTCGATCCTGGGCATCTCGCTGGGCATCGCGATCGTCGTCGGCGTGTTCACGCTCGATCACAACACGGTGCTGGGTTTGTCGATGAAGGGCGGCGGCGAGTGGAAGCCCGCCCTCGAAGTTCGGCCGTCGAACGACGTCGTCGACGCGCGCGGCGAGCTCGAACACTTGCCCGGCGTCGCCGGAGTGTCGACGTTCTTCCAGAACGATGCGATCGCGCGCACGGCGGCGCAGGCCGGCCGCGATGAGGGCGAGCGTGTGCGGCTCGTCGCGCTCGACGCGGCCTCGATCCCCGACCTCGGCGCCGTGCGCGTGCTGGAAGGTCGCGGGCTCGATCCGGCGGCCGCGGATCCCGAAGTGCTGGTCGGCGACGCGCTCGTCGAAGCGCTCGAGCTGAAGGTCGGAGACACGCTGCTGCTGTCGCGCCCGCCGCGCCAACCGCGCACGGCCTGCGTCGACGGCGAGATTCGCGCGGTCGGCGTCGAGGGCGAGCCCGCACCGGACGTCCCGGTCGAACGCGCGTTCCGCGTCGTCGGCATCCTCGCGCGCGAGAACCTGGGGCGTCGCGCGCAGGGCATGGTCGCGATCGCGGACGCCGCCGTGGCGACGCAGATGTACGCCGGCACGCGCGTCGATCCGGTGTACTGGGTGCGCCAGGACCCGAACGTGGACTTGGAACGTCTGCGCTCGAGCCTCGGCGCGAGCTTCTCGTACGAGTTGAACAAGCAGGTCCTCGTCGGCTCCGCCGCGGACGAGCGCGCGTTCCGCAACGGCGTGCGTTTCGCTGGGCTTTTCGCGCTGATCCTGGGCCTGTACGTGATTTTTCACACGCTGTCGATGGGCATCCTCGAGCGTGTGCGCGAGGTCGCGACGTTGCACGCGCTGGGCACGACGCGGGCGCAGATCGCGCGCGTTTTCCTGGCCGAGGCCGTCGTGCTGGCGTTCGCGGCTGGGATCCTCGGGCTCGGCGGGGGGCTCGCGTTGGCGCGCGGGCTGCTGGTGCACGGCGTGACGACGCTCGGCACCGGGCACGTGATCCAAGT
>JBBQCC010000430.1:0-2693 GCA_038318285.1 Planctomycetota bacterium
GGCCCTCGGCGGCAGCGTCGGACGCGTCAAGTTCCAGCAGATCGTGCTGGACGCGGAATCCCTCGGCGGCGCGGAAGCCGCACAACGGCTGGCGCGCGACCTCATCGCGCGGATCGGTACCGGCGAGGACATGGGCAGCCTCGTGCGCAAGTACGGCGGGGACGGCGAAGGCATCCTGGAGGTCGAGGAGCCGCGCCTGATGGAGGTCTTCCCGGGGATCGCGGCGTTCACCTCGCGCGCCGCCGAGGGTCAGCTCTCGGACCCGATCCTCAGCGCGGTACGCGGCCAGCGGCCCGTCGTACGGATCGTCCGCTTCCTGGATCGCACGCCCGCCGTCGTGCCCGAACTGCACGACGTGACCGTGCAGGCCACGCTGCGCAAGCGTGCGCAGGATCGCACCGAGCAGTATCGGCTCGAGTCGGGTTACGCGACGCTGCTCGCCGGCGCGTACGTGTGGCCGCCCGAGTTGGCGGGCCGAACGCCGCGCTGAGAGCGCGTGAAGAAATCGAGCCTACGCGCTCTCAGAATTTAGTGGCGCTGCCCCGCACCGCGAGCGAGCTCTTCGCGCGGCACCGCACCGCGAGCGAGCCAGTGACGCTGTTCCGCCACGCGAGCGAGCCGTCAGCCGACGCGTCGGCGGAACGGGGTCAGGAACTGCAGCACATGCGCGCGGTCGGACGCGAACAGCGCGCCGGTCGACACGGAACGCACGTGCACCGTACTGATGGGCAGGTCGGTGCTGGTGGGCAGATCCGCCGGACCCTCGCACCGAATCGTGATCATGGCGGTGCCGCCGAGCAGTCCGGCGCGCTTGCGACACGTCAGCACGAACTGCGTCGCATCGCTGCCGACGACTTCCCAGCCGTCGAGGTCTTCGACCATCTCGCGCACCGCCTCGAAGGCCTGATCGGGGCGGATCGGAAGCCTAAGCGGCCGCAGCCGCTCGTCGCTGGCGTCGTCGCGTGTCTCGAACTCGGCTCCCATCGCGTGCGCAGACCGAAGGCCCGCGCAGGGATCGAGTTCAGCGCCCGGAGGCGGCCTTCTTCGCCAGCCGACTCTTGAGACGCGCCGCCGCGTTGGGGTGGATGACGCGGTTCTTGGCCGCCTTGTCGATCTTCTTCATCGCGTCGGGCAGAGCCGCCTTCGCCGTGTCGGCGCTGTCGGCCTTGCGGACGGTGCGGATCGCGGACTTCATCGTGCTCCGCTGCACCTTGTTGCGCGTGCGGGCCTTGAGGTTCTGTCGGTTGCGCTTTGCTGCTTGCTTGGTGTGAGCCATCGTTCCTACCTGAGTCGTTCCATCCTCGCCGCGACGTCGCGATAACCGACGTCGACCCCGAAGATGCGTGCGTAATGGGCGCGGGCTTCGGCAGTCTGCCCCTCCGCCTCGGCGATCGCGCCGAGATGGTACAGGATCTCCTTGCCGCGCTCGTCGAGCACGCCGGCGGACTCCAGCGCCCTCTCGTACTCGGCGCGTGCGAGGTCCAGGAAACCCTTGGTCTGGAAGCACTGAGCCAGGAGGACCTGCGCGTCGCGCCGGACGCGCGGATCGGTCGCGGCCTTCTGCAGCTCGGCCATGGCGGCGTCGATCTCGCCGGCGCGGTGCAGGCGCTTGCCCAGCTGGAACCGCCCGGCCATGTCGGCCGGGCGCAGTTCGACGCGCTTGCGCCAATCCTCGACCTCCAGCTCGAACAGCTGCGCCTCGAGCCGGTCGGCCTCGGGCTGATCGCCCTTCTTGCCGGCCTCGGAGATCTGCTTCTTGACCTGTTTGGCGCGCAGCTCACCCACGCGCGCCACGAGGTCGAACGAGTCCTTCTTGTACGACAGTGCGCGTTCGGCCCAGGCCACGGCCGAATCGAGGTCCTTGAGCTTCTCGTGGACCTCGGAGAGGCGCGTCAGCAACTCCGTGTCCGGCGGTCCGGATTCGGCGGTCGCATCGGCGTAGCGCGACTCGAGCTGCGTGAGCTCCGCCTGCAAGTCCTCGTTCGAGAGGTGCATGCGCGACGCGCGGTCGAGCTCACGCGCCTGGTCCTTGTCGCGGATCTGTTCGCGACTGTGCTGCACCGGCGTGCCGCGCCCGGTCAGCGCGAGCTCGGCGGCGAGATCCTTGCGCGCGCGCAGGGCCTCCTGGTCGCGCGGGTCGGCCTCCAGAGCGCGCTCGTAGTACTCCAGCGCCTTGTCCGGATCGCCGAGGCGCCGCGTCATCGCGCCCGCGCGGCGCAGACCTTCGGCGCTCTTGGGCGCGATCTCGGCCAGGAATTCGTACACGGCGCGCGCGGAGTTCGCGTGGCCGGCCGCTTCGAGGGACGTGCCCAGCAGGAGGTTGCCCTCTTCGTCGAGGGGGTTCGTCCCGAGGTAGTTCTCGAGTTGCTTGGCCGCCGCGTCGTGCTTGCCGGCCTTCGACAGCGTCTTCGCCATGGCCAGCGGCGCCGCGCCGCCGAGCGCGCGCAGGAACTTGCTGCCGCTGCCCTTCGCCTCCAGCCGCTTCTTCAGCGCGCGCCGCAGTCCTCCGCGCGCTTCGCCGAGGTCCGGCGACAGTTCGAGGAGCTGTTGGTAGAGCTCGATCGCGAAGTCCCAGTTCTTCCGGCGGAGGGCTTCGTCTGCCTTTTGGAGCTGCTTCGAGAAGTCCACGGGAGGTCTGGAACTCCGTAGGCCGGAGCGCGGGGCGAAAAGGATAGGAGAGGCGGTCGAAACGG
>JBBQCC010000431.1:0-2640 GCA_038318285.1 Planctomycetota bacterium
CCGTTCGGCCGAGGCTGTCTGCTCGTGTTGGTGCCCGACTCCGACCGTCAGCACCGCCCCAGCCATGCCGAACAGGAACACGGTAGACACCAGCGCCACGATCAGTGCGCTGCCGGCTTCGTCACTCTGGACTCGTTCTCGAATCTTCATGTGTTCATCTCCTCCACTCGCCTCGATCAGTTGCGCAGGTTCACGCTCGTCTGCACGGTCCGCACCAAGGGCTGACCGCGCGGATCGACCGCTTCCAGTGACAACCGGATCGTCAGGCTGCTCGTGCCCTCGAACAGGAACGAGAGCCCCGGTTCGTCCGTCAGCCCGTTGCCGTTGTCGTCCGCGACGTTCGCGACCTCGCCTTCGAGGAGGCGGCGCACTCCGCTGCCGATGACCACGTCGAGTTCGTCGAACTCGCCCAGGTTGCGCGTCAGGATGATCTGCCCCTCGTCCACGACGCCGTCGTTGTCGTTGTCGATGCCGTCTTCGGGGTCGCGCGGATCCGGAACGCGCGCGAGGCTCATCCTGTTGCTCCAGATGGTCGCTGCGCCGTCGTATCCCTCGCACACGCGGAATTCGATCGACGAGGAACCGGACGGTAGGTCCGGAACGATGGGCAGCGAATTGCGGCCCGCGTAGCGCAGCTCCTCCACGATCCGGTCGAGGATGCGCTGTGCACGCGCCTCGAGCACGGCGACGGAAACGCCTTGTCGAAAGTTCTCCTTGCCGTGCAGGACCGTGAGCCCGACGGCACCGAGGACGATCGCGAGTACCGTCGTCGCGATCATCGTTTCGACGAGCGTGAAGCCCGCCCGCGCGCGGACCGAGCGGTTCAGCGGTTCCATAGGACCGTCTCCACGGTCAACGTGCGCGTGCCGAGCGGGCCGTACCACTGCACGCGCACGCGCACCGGCAACACGCGGTAGTCACCCCTGTGATCCAGCGCATCGATGGCGCCGTCGGCGTTCAGATCGGCCGGCATACCCATCTCGTCGTCGACGAAGTCCTCGCGCAACTCCGGGACGGCGCCGTTCAGGATGATCGGGAAGCTGATCGTGCCGACGGGCGCGCCGGCGTTCGTCGGCGGAGAGCGCAGGCCGGCGACGTCGAACGTCGCGCCCGGCGACGCGACGCCGCCCGGATCGTCGGCCACGGTCGTGTTGAAGCGCGCGAAGGTCGTGGCGAGGTCCGAGCCGCGCATCGACTCGAGCACTTGTCGCACCGCGTCCTCGGCGATCGCAGAGTCGCGGTTGGCGCGCTGGAGGCGATCGCCCGCCAGGATCGAACCCGTCGCGCCGACGACGGCGATGGTCAGCACCGAGATGGCGACCATGACCTCGAGCAGCGAGAAGCCTGCGCCTCGCTGCGCAGGTCGCGCACCGCCGGCGCGCGGACCGCGAGCCCGCTCGGAACGAATCTTCGCCATGGTTCTGCCCAACTTCCCCTGACCACTCGGGTCCGGGTCTCCGCGCGCTCTGCCGGCGCCCGAGACCTCTCCTCTGCCGGGGATCCTGTCGTCGGGAGCGCCCCTCCACCTTGAAAGCAAGATCCTAAAACACAGCCGGTACACCGGCCGAAGCCGCCGGATCGTGCCCGGCGCTCCGCCGGTACGACGGGGCTGGCTTTCCGGGTGCGACGCCGCCAACCCGAACCCGCCGCAGCGCGGATGCGGCGGATTCCTCGCGCTCGGGCTGCGCCCCGCCTCCGCGGTGCGCTGCTAGCATCGATCGCATGCACAGCGCCTGGATCGGATTCCTCTGCGCGGCGATCGCCGCTCTGCCCGCCGGTCCACAGCGGCCGTCGACGCCGAAGGGGAGCGTGTCACCGGTCGCCCAGAGCAATCCCGAGAGCAATCCCACGCCGACGAGCAAGGGCACCGCTCCCGCCGCGCGCGTCCAGATCGACGAGCCGATCCAGCCGACGCAGATCCAGACGCGCGACGGCGACAAGATCACCTCGGACCCGCGTGCCAAGTACCGCACGGTGGTGCGCATGATGGTCAACGTCGAGCGCGCGCACCGCGAGCGCGTCGCGCGACTCGAACGACTGCACGAGCTGTTCACCGCGTCCGCTGCGACCGAGTCGCTCGCCACGGTCGACCAGCTGGTCGCGGTCGAGCGCAGGCGGTACGAGAACGCGCTGAACGGCTACCGACAAGGTCTCGGCGACTCGCTCTACGTGCAAGTCCGCGCCGTGCTCGACACGCGCGCGGGAGCGCCGCTGAAGGTGCAGGCGAGCGCGGTTCCGCCCGAACGTGCCGGTGAACCGGCGAAGGCGACGAAGGCCCCGGGTCAGCGGCTGATTCGACACTGATGTCGCGCGCACAACTGCAGGTGCTCGCGCTGTCGATCGCAGCCGCGCTGGCCGTCGCCTGCGCGCCCGAGAGTTCGCCCGAACCGGGCGGCGTCGGTCCGGACGGCAAGCATCGCATCGCGGAGCCCGCGAGCCGCGCGCCGCTCGAACTCGAGCGCCCCGCGCCGCTGGTGGAGCCCGCGCCGGAACCGCCGGCCGCGACGGTCGTCGAGCCGCCGGCCTTGGCTCCGATCGGCCCCGACATCGCCGATCTCGGTCCGTTCGACGTGCTGACCTGGGAGGAAGCCCAGGCGCGCGCCGCGCAGCAGATCCAGGCTGAAAATGCCGACGCGGAGC
>JBBQCC010000432.1:0-2629 GCA_038318285.1 Planctomycetota bacterium
CGTGAGCATCTTCCTGCGGCAGGAACTGTCGGGGCTCCCCCGCGAATACCACGTCGTCTCGCTGGGCTCAGCCGAGTTGGGCCGGCGCGCGGCGACGTTCCGGTTCGACCTCGACCAGGGCACGCAGAGCGCGGCGAGCCCGAACGCGATCGACGTGTTGTTCGACGTCCGGCCCGCTGTGCCGGTGACGCTCGTCGTGCGCGACGAGGACGACGAGCCCGCGATCGCGGCGTTCACGGTGCGCGACGAACACGGCGGCATCCAACCAGCACAAGCGCTGCGGACGGGAGCCGACTTCCGGTTCCAGCGGCACGTCTACCGCGCTGACGGCGAGACGTTGTGGTTGCAGCCGGGGCACTACACGGTCGAGTGCGCGCACGGACCCGAGTACGTCGACACGCACACCGAGCTCGACGTCGCGCCGCCCGGATCCTCGGCGACGGCATCGACGAAAACACCGGCGGAAACACCTGTGAATCCTGGCGTTTCGGGTGGTCTGGGCTCGCGCGCCGAATTCCGTGTGCGGCGCTGGATCGATCCCGCGCGGCTCGGTTGGTGGTCGGGCGACCATCACGTGCACGCGGCGGGTTGCGCGCACTTCAAGTTCCCCGGCGTCGGCGTCACGCCGAGCGACGTGCTGCGGCACACGCGCGGCGAGGACTTGAAGATGGCGCTGTGTCTGACGTGGGGCGTCGGCTGGGATTTCCAACGCCAGTTCTTCACCGGCGCCGCGGACGTGCATTCGAAAGCGCCGTTCTTCCTGCGCTACGACCTCGAGGTGTCGGGCTTCGGCTCGCAACGATCGGGGCACCTCTGTCTGCTCGGTCTGAAGGACCAGGACTTCAACGCGGGGCACGACATCGTCGACTGGCCCGTGCTCGGCCTCGCAACGCTGCGGTGGGCGAAAGCACAGGGAGCCGTCACGGGCACGGCGCACTCCGGCCTCGGGCTCGCGGTCGACACGGAGGAGTTCCCGAACTTCGTCGTGCCGCCGTTCGACAGCGTCGGCGCGAACGAGTTCGTCGTCGACGTGACGCACGACGTCGCGGACGCGAGCGGCGCGCTCGTTCCCGCGGTCGATTTCTACGGCGTGGCGGACACGCCGTGGCGATGGGAGCTGAACCTCTGGTACCACGTGCTCAACGTCGGTTTTCGGCCGCGTTTGGCCGGGGAAACCGACTTTCCGTGCCTGACCGACCAACGCGTGGGCGCCGGTCGCAGCTACGTCCACATCGCGGGCGAGCCGTCGATGGCGGCGTGGATCGCCGGACTCGCCGCGGGTCGTTCGTACGTCGGGGACGGGCGCAGCCACCTGATCGATTTCTCGGTCGACGGCGTCGCGGCGGGGGACCGCGATCTCGCGCTCGACGGACCGAAGAAGGTTGCGGTCAGGGTGACCGCGGCCGCGCTGCTGCCGCTCGAACCGGACGCGAGGCTCGCGGCGCTCTCGTCGCGCGAAGCACCGTACTGGCACCTCGAGCGCGCGCGCATCGCGGGCACGCGCGAGGTCGACGTCGAATGCGTCGTCGACGGCAAGGTCGCCGCGACGCAGAAGCTCGTCGCCGACGGCACGCCGCAGGCACTCACGTTCGACGTCGCGATCGCGCACTCGAGTTGGATCGCCGTGCGCATCCTGCCTTCGTGCCACACGAACCCGGTGTTCGTCACGGTGGGCGGAGCTCCGTTGCGCGCCTCGCGAGCGAGCGCCGAGTTCCTGTTGCAGTGCGTCGACCGCTGCTGGTCGCAGAAGGCACGCTTCTTCACGACGCCGGAGACGCTCGCCGAGGCGGCAGGAGCGTACGAGCACGCGCGCGCCGTCTACCGCGCCCGCCTCGCGGAGACGCCGGCCGACCGTTGAGCGGTGGCGCGGCCTGGCGAGGCCAGTTTCGGTCGGGCCAGTTCGGCTGGAGCAGAGACCCGCGGTGCCCTCGTCCTGGCCCGCTCCAAGGAATGGGGGCGAGGTCGTCCCGGCCGTCCTTCCGGAGCGACTCGGCCACCACGGATCCCTCCACCGACGAATTCCCTTCGGGCCGCCTAGTCGGGCGCCGATGAAGCAAGGAACGCAGCCCGACGCAGACCGCCTCGTCGTCCGTCGTTCCGGGATCGCCGGGATCGCCGGGATCGCCGAGATCGCCGAGATCGCCCGGATCGCCGGGATCGCGGCGACCTCGGGAGGACACTCGGGCGCGTGAAACCGGATCGGGCAGCTCGACGCACCGACCTCGGACGCCGGATCGCGCTGCACGCGGGCTTGTGGCAGCGTGCTCCGCGAGGCTCTATCCTTCGCGGCGATCCAGCGCGGTGCGCCCTGCGCCCTGCCGATCGGGGAGGGTGTTCCTCGGGAAGCAAAGGCGCTCTCGCGCGTCGGACCCGTCCTTTTTGTTCGCGGCGCTCGTGCGCGGCGCCATCGCCCATGCCCAACCCTTCGTCCGCCGCCCTTCCCCGTCCGCTGTCGACATGGAACCCGATCACAGGGTCCCTCCGCGCCGCTGCCGGGATGCGCCGCGTCCTGGCGCTCGGCTTGGTCACGCTCGGCCTGGTCGCGGTGCTCGTGTTGCCCGGGTGTGACAACCCCGCGTGCGCCCTCGGCGGAGATTGCAGTGGAGCCGGCGGCATCGCGCTCGGCGTC
>JBBQCC010000433.1:0-2609 GCA_038318285.1 Planctomycetota bacterium
CGCCGGAGACGAGGCCGGCTCCTCCGACACCCAGTCTGCGGATGCCGACTCCGCGTCTCTCGACGACGAGGACGAGAGCGTGCTGGAAGTCGATCCGCCCATCCCCGGCGAGGACGAGTCGTTCGAAGCCGACACGTTCGCGCGTGCCGCGCCCACGGGCACGGCCGGCCGTCGGTCCCGCACCGGCACGCCGCGGACTCCGGCGCGGGCCGAGGCCGCCGCTCCGGCCGACGACGAATCGACCCCGGAAACCACTGCCGAAGCACCCGCCCGACGTCGATCGCGGCGTGGCCGCGGCGGTCGCGGCAAGGCGGCCGCGACGGAAACGGGCCCCACAGCGCCGGCGGCGGACGGCCGCTCGACCGGTCCCCGGCGCAAGGCGGGTGCTCCCGCTGCAGCCCCGGCCGGTGAGCGTCGTGCGCGTGCCGGCACGGCGCCGGCCGCGACGCGCGTGCCGCGCGGCAGCGTGCCGCGCGAGATCGACGCGTTCGACGACGACGAGGACTTGGCGCTCGACGCCGTGCCGGCCGTGGAAGTCGATTCGGTCGCCGCGGAGCGCAACGCATTCGAGGACGGCGACGTGGGCGCCGACGGCAAGAAGCGCAGTCGCCGCGGTAGCCGCGGTGGCCGCCGCCGCAAGAAGCGCGGGACGAGCGAATCCTCCGCCCGCGGCGCGGGATCCAAGCCGGTCGAGATCGAGTCCATTCCGGGCGAGGACGACGACCTGCCCGTCTACGAAAACGCCGCCACGGGGGTCGCCGAGGAAGAGTCGGCACCGGCGCGCGCGGACGGTCGTGGCGGTTCGCGTCGCCGACGTCGCGGTCGCGGCCGCGTGCGCGAGGGCGCCGAGGACGATCCGGCTTCCGATCCCGACGCACCGCGCGTCGTGCCCGAGTCGGAGCGTCGCTCGCTCATCCTCGTGAACGCGACCGATCCCGAGGAGCAGCGCGTCGCGGTGCTCGAGGACGGGAAGATCACGGACTTCCTGATGACCGTGAAGGACCAGGACACGCTGGTCAACGACATCTACCGCGGTCGCGTCGTGAACCTCGAGCCGGCGATCGGCGCAGCGTTCATCGACTTCGGCCAGGGGCGCAACGGCTTCCTGCACACGTCCGATGTCCTCTCGGCCTACGGCGAGAAGGACTTCGACCTCGACAAGCTGCTCTCGACGCAGATCGATCCCGAGGAGTGGGACGCGAACTCTGGCCAGCCGGCTGTCGCGGTGGAACTCGACGACGACGACGACGAGGATTCCGAACCCTCCCGCGGTGGCCGTAAGGGCGGCAAGGACGCCGCCAAGGGCGGCCGCGGCAAGCGACGCTTCGAAGCGCGCCCGCGCCTGCCGATCACCGACCTGCTGAAGAAGGGCCAGACGGTCGTCGTGCAGGTCACGAAGGACGCGATCGGGGACAAGGGCCCGACGCTGACGACGTACATCTCGATCCCGGGGCGCTACCTGGTGCTCATGCCCTCGATGTCGCGCACCGGCGTGTCGCGCAAGATCGAGGACGAGAAGGAACGTCGGCGTCTGAAGCGCATCCTGCAGACGCTCGAAGTGCCGAAGGGCATGGGCGTCATCGTGCGCACGGCTGGGGTCGGGCACAGCAAGAACGAGATCAAGCGCGACCTCGACTACCTGGTCAGTCTGTGGACCGCGTTCGGCAAGAAGCTGCACCAGGGCCACGGCCCGGCGCCGCTCTACCGCGAGTCGGACGTCTCCATCAAGACGATGCGCGACCTGTTCTCCACGAACACGAAGGCCGTGATCGTGGACGACCCCGAGGTGCAGCGTCAGATCGTCGAGTTCACCGAGAAGTTGATGCCGGAGGACGTCGGCCGCGTGCAGTTGCATGACGGAGCCAAGACGCTCTTCCAGGCCTACAACGTCGAGCCCGACTTCGAACGCATCTTCCAGCGCCGCATCGAACTGCCCTCGGGCGGCTCGATCGTCTTCGATCAGGCGGAAGCGCTCGTCGCCATCGACGTGAACTCCGGTCGCACGCGCTCGGACGGCTTCGACTTCGAGGACATCGCCTTGAAGACGAACATCGAGGCCGCGCCCGAGATCGCGCGCCAGATGCGCTTGCGGGACCTGGGCGGGATCATCGTCGTGGACTTCATCGACATGATGAAGATGAGCAACATCCGCGCGGTCGAGAAGGCCTTCAAGGAAGCGCTCGAGGACGACCGCGCGCGCAGCAAGGTCGGCCGCATCAGCCAGTTCGGCCTGCTCGAGATGACGCGTCAACGGCTCGGACCGGGCATGGACAAGAAGGTGTTCCACCACTGTCCGCGCTGCCGCGGCACGGGTCGGATCCGCACCGTGAACTCGCGCGCCGCGGCGATTCTGCGGCGCCTGTCGTCGGCGCTCACGCACAAGGGCTTCCAGACCGTGGAAGTCCGCGCGCACCCCGAGGTCGTCGCTTACTTGAAGAGCGACTGCTCCGACCACCTGCGCGCGCTCGAGTACCGACTGCAGAAGGACGTGCGCCTCATCGAGGTCGCCGATCAGGCCGAGGACAGTGTCTTGCGCTATCTGCGCGTCGACGGCCGCGAAGTGCGCCCCGGCGGGCGCCGCAAGCGCTGAGTACAGAGTCAGGCTCCAC
>JBBQCC010000434.1:0-2598 GCA_038318285.1 Planctomycetota bacterium
CGACGAAGGTGAGCCGTTGGTCGCGGAGCAAGCTCAGCGCGAGCGCTTCTCCGAGCAACATCGCCTGCAGCGCGTCCGATCGCCAATGCACGCCCGCGATGTTCCGGGCCGTGGCGACGTTGACCGCGAGCTTGTTGAGCTCGCCCTCGACCGTCATCTGGCCCGCGTCGGCACCGACGTACGGCGCGAGGTTCAGCCCGTCGCTCGACGCGACGACCGGGTTCGGGAACGGGACCTGGGTGTCGAACAGCGCCTTGATGATCGTCACGCAGGCACCCGCGACCGTCGCGTGGCCCGAGCCGTACGACGGATGCATCGGCGATCCTTCCGGGTACGCCTGCGGCAGGAAGTAGGTCCCGTGCTGGGCGAAGACCTGCCCCAACACCGACGCGTTGGTCAGGTCGGGATGGACCGCGTACGAGAACCCGTTCACGAGCGCGTGGTGCACGGCGCCGGCTTGCGCTTCGGGGCGCAGGGTGCGGTGGACATACCACTTCTGGAACCACACGGCTTTCAGCGCGCGCGTCGCGACCTCGGGCAGGATCCCGGCGCAGTAGGGACCTCCGAACGTGCCGAAGCCTTCCTGCATGATCGAGGCGAAGTACGGGTTGCCAGGATTGAAAGCCAAGCCGAGCCCACCGCCGGTGAACGGATTGGACGGATCGGGCGGCGTCTTCAGGTGCAAGAGCGCTTGGAAGTACGCTTGGAACAGCACGTCGACGTGCACCCACGCGCCGATGTCGCGTCCGCTGCGCACGAAGCGCAGCGTGTTGTCGTAGCCGAGCGTCGCTGCCGGTATCGTCCCGTTCTGCGCCGCGAGCCACGAAGCACCGGTCGTCATGTAGTCGACGCCGGGAGCGACCGTGCGCATGCGCGGCTCGATGTACTGCGCGCCGTACGGCTGCGACTTCCAGAAGAACTGCGACGCCCACGGGCCGATGAGCGCGCCCGGGAGGTTCTCGCGGAAGATCGTCTGCGGTGTCACGGCGCCGCCGATTTTCGGACCACGGAAGTCGCTCACCGAGTTCAGGTCGGCGCACGCCTGTGCGACGAGCGTGTTCGTCGCGTAGTCGGCGAACGGGACATCGCGGAGCAGCGCCATCCAGTAGTTCTCGACGAGCTCACCCGCGCGCTCGGCGCTGGCGAACGCAGGCGCGGGCGGGATCGCGAACTCGTTGCTGTCGCCGCCTTCGAGGTCGTACGACATGCCGCACATCGGGTTCACGAACTTGCGGCGCAGCGCGGCGTTCGGCTCGCCCGACGGGATGCTCTCGTACGCGGCGAACGAACCGCTCGCGCACGCGGCGAAGAACACTCCGTACGCGCCGAGGTCGACGCGACCGAGCGCATCGTGTGGCAGGCCCTTCGTGAACGTGCCGCGCTTGTCGGCGTGCGCGAGCTCGTCGCCGTTGTCCTGGTGCGTCGGGTTCGGCGTGTTGAAGTGCGCCGTGGCGCAGTTGACGCGCTTTCTGTACGCGACCGACTTGCGCGCGGTGTCCGTCTGCGGGGGCAACGCGGCCGCGGAGTTGAGACGGGAGAGTGCCGGCAAGGTCACGCCGCTGGCGGTCAGCGCGGCTAGCCCCAAGCTCGAGCCGAGCAGGGAACGGCGCGTCAGGTCGGGCTTCGCGTCGCCCGATTTCTTGGCGGGCGCGGCATCGAGCCGAACGCGGGCGTCGACGAGGTCGCGAACAGGAGTGGAGTCGGTCGAGTGCGTCGGTTCAGGGCGATCGTGCGACATGGATTCGTAGTCTCGGGCGTCGGGGCGGACGCGGGGGGCGAAATGGACACTCGATCCTCGGGGATTCTCTGGAACGCGCAAGGCGCGGCGTGGGATCGATCGCGTGATCAGCGCCTCGCGCAAGACACGCTTTCGATCCGGGAGCGAGCCAGAGGGGAGCGCCAGCTGCGATGAGGAGGACCTCTTCCGACCGCGGATAGCGGGTACCGGCTGCGCGCACCCGACCGCCAAGCGCGGGAGGCCCCGCCCCGGCCACCAAGGGCCATGTGTGCGCTCGCTCGCGCTCGAGACACCTCATCTCGACCCGCGGGCGTCGCCGGGATTCACGCCGCGCCCCGCAGAGGGCACAATCTCCACCTTGGCCGCAACGCGGCCAGCGCGACATGACGATCCACCGCACCACATCGAAGAGCTCGGGTCCCAGGGCTTCGTCTCCGAGCGATACGGGCCCGGGGGAGTCGGGTCCGAGTGGCACGGCGCCCGTGCGAGCGGCCGAGCTGCCGCAAGAACTCGGGCAAGCGGGCGCGGAGAAAAAGCTGCACGTCGTCACGTTCGGCTGCCAGATGAACAAGTACGACTCGCTGCTCGCCGAGGGGCGGTTCAAGCGTGCCGGCTACGCGACGACCGACCGCATGGACGAGGCGGACGTCGTCCTGTTCAACACGTGCTCGGTGCGCGAACACGCCGAGGAGCGCACGTTCTCATGGCTCGGCGAGTTGAAGCGCGTCAAGCAGGCCAAGCCCGAGCTCGTGATCGGCGTGATGGGTTGCATGGCGCAGCGCATCGGCGACGAGATCTTCGCGCGCGCGGGCCACGTCGACATCGTCGCGGGGACGCGGCAGTTCGCGAACTTGCCGGCA
>JBBQCC010000435.1:0-2585 GCA_038318285.1 Planctomycetota bacterium
GGCGTTCACGTTCGTGTTCCTCGAGACGGAATGGGGCGTGTTCCAGGTGCACGCCTATCCGTTCGCGCGCGACCTGTCGACGTGGATCGTCGAGTGCCACGAAGACACATGGCGTCGCGCGGGGCTGGAGAACGCGAGCGATGCGGACACGGTCGAATTCTGCGAGCGCATCTTCGCGCCGTTCCTCGATGGACACCGCTTGCTGTCGAACCGCTCGATCTGGCGCACGTTCCCCACCGTGCGCTGCGAGCGCTGGAGCCACGAGAACGTCGTCCTGATCGGCGATGCGGCGCACACGGCGCACTTCTCGATCGGATCGGGGACGAAGCTCGCCATGGAGGACGGGATCGCGCTCGTTCAAGCGTTCCGCGATCACGGGACGCAGGACGTTCCGGCGACACTGCGCGAGTACGAGAGCGCGCGACGGCTCGATGTGCTGAAGCTGCAACGCGCCGCGCAGACGAGCCTGGAGTGGTTCGAGAACACCGCGCGTTACATGCGCCAGACGCCGATCGAGTTCACGTTCAACCTGATGACGCGCAGCAAGCGCATCACGTTCGACAGCCTGCGCCGGCGCGACCCCGCGCTGGTGAAGGAGGCCGCGCTCGATTTCGCGGCGCGCAACGGCGTGCAGCCCGACGGGGGCGGCAGCGTGCCCCCGCCGGCCTTCGTGCCGATCCAACTGCGCGACATGCGCCTCGCGAACCGCATCGTCGTGTCGCCGATGTGCCAGTACTCGGCCGTCGACGGCGTTCCGAATGACTGGCACGTCGTCCACCTCGGCAGCCGCGCGATCGGCGGCGCGGGGCTCGTGTTCGCCGAAGCGACGAACGTGTCGGCGATCGGACGCATCACGCCGGGCTGCACGGGCCTTTGGAACGAGCTTCAAGCCAAGGAGTGGCGTCGCATCGTCGAGTTCGCGCACACACATTCCGCGGCGAAGATCGGGATCCAGCTCGGACACGCCGGCCGCAAGGCATCGTGCAACTTGCCCTGGGAAGGCGACGATTCGATCCGCGACGATCGCAAGTGGCAGACGATCGGGCCGTCGGCCATCCCGTTCAAGCCGGACTGGCACGTGCCGAAGGCGATGGACGCGGCCGACATGCGCCGCGTCGAAGAGGAGTTCGTGCACGCGGTCGGTCTCGCGCTGTCGGCGGGCTTCGACGTCGTCGAGCTGCACATGGCGCACGGCTACCTGCTGTCGAGCTTCCTCTCGCCGCTGTCGAACCAGCGCACGGACGAATTCGGCGGCAGCCTCGAGAACCGCATGCGCTGGCCGCTCGCCGTGTTCGAGGCAGCGCGGGCCGCGTGGCCCAAGTCGAAGCCGATGTTCGTGCGCATCTCGGCGTCGGATTGGCTCGATCCGCGCGGATGGACGATCGAGGACTCGGTCGTGTTCGCGCGCGAACTCCGCTCACGCGGCTGCGACGTCGTCGACGTCTCCTCGGCCGGCAACAGCCCCGAGTCGCACATTCAATTCGGCCGCATGTACCAAGTGCCGTTCGCCGACCAGATCCGCGCCGAGGCTGGCATCGCCGTCATGGCCGTCGGCGCGATCCAGGGCCTCGACCACGCGAACACGGTGCTCGCGGCGGGACGCGCGGACCTGTGCGCGCTGGCGCGGCCGCACCTCTTCGACCCGTACCTGACACTGCACGGCGCGGCCGAGCTGGGCGTCGACGTCCCCTGGCCGAACCAGTACCTGGCGGTGAAGCCGAAGGTGAAACGGACCAAGCCCACCGACTGATGTGACGTCGCGCCGTGTCCTAGACTCGGCGCGCATGCCTCCGCGCCGCGTCTCGAACCCGAAGAATCCCTGGCGCACGAGTCACGTCGAGTGGCTCGAGGAACCGCCGGTTGCCGCGCTCGAAGTGTTCGAGGAAGAAGCCGTTTCCGTGCTGACGGAGAACGATAGCCCCGACGTCGGCTTTCGCTGGAGTGTGAACCCCTACCGCGGTTGTTGGCACGCGTGCGCGTACTGCTACGCACGGCCGGGGCACCAACACATCGGATTTGGCGCAGGCACCGACTTTGATCGGCGCATCGTCGTGAAGACGAACGCACCCGAAGTGTTGAGTCTTCAACTCGCCAGCAAGTCGTGGCGCCTCGAGGTCGTCGTGTTCTCGGGCTCGACCGACTGTTATCAGCCGCTCGAGGCGACGTACGAGCTGACGCGCCGCTGCCTCGAAGTGTGTCTCGCACGCCGCACGCCGATCGCGATCATCACGAAAGGGACGCTGATCCGACGCGACGTCGAGTTGCTCGCACGCCTCGCCCGCGGTCCGGGCGCACACGTCACCGTGTCGATCCCGTTCCTGGACGAGCACGCAGCGCGCGCACTCGAACCGGGCGCGCCGACGCCGTCAAAACGCTTCGAGACGATGCGCATCCTGGCCGACGCAGGCGTGACGGTCGGGATCTCGCTCGCGCCGCTGATCCCCGGTTTCCGCGAGAGCGACATCGCGCAGCTGCTCGAACGCGCGAAAGATGCCGGCGCGACGAGCGCGTTCACCACGCTGCTGCGCCTCCCCGCCGAGGTCGCCCCCGTCTTCGAGGAACGCTTCCGCGCCGCGTTCCCCGAT
>JBBQCC010000436.1:0-2487 GCA_038318285.1 Planctomycetota bacterium
CGATTGGACGCCGTAGCGCCTCGCACCCGATGCGGCGAACGAGGGTGAGCGCACCGATGTCTCGGTGCGCCCACTCACGCTGCCATCGGGTCACTGGCAGATCGTGACCGCGAGACCGTTGCTGAGGTTGAAACCCGCACCGCCCGCGGCCGGGTTGCGGTACCAGAACTGGAAGCGGCGCACTTGTCCCGCCAACGGTGTTCCCGACGGGAACGAGATCCAGTCGACCGCTTGCGTCGCATCGCCGAACGCGTCCGTCGTGTGGACGCCGAGACGGACCGTCGATCCGCCCACGCAGCGGAAACCGTTGCCGAAGGGCGCCTGGATCGCGGTGGTGCCCGCGAAGAAGAGGCCCGAAGTGTTCGGCGGGCAGGCGTTCACGAAGAGCTGCAGGTTGTTCAGCACCAGGTTGCCCGTTCCGCTCGCGGAGATCACCGCGCCGCCGCCGACCGTGTTCGGTGCGCCCACGCAGTACGCCGACGGCGTCGGACAGGGGACGACGATCGTCGTCAACGAGAACAAGCGGACGTCGTCCACATTCCAGCCGCCGAACTGCGCCGACGCGTTCGAGCGCAAGCGGAATTCGACGCGGACTGCAGGGTTGTTCGCCGCGACGGAAGAGATGTCGTACTCCTGCATGCCCCAGCCCGTATCGCTGCGCACCGAGGCCGGGTTCGCATAGAACTCGATCCCGTTGACGAGCACACGCGCCTGATCGAGTGCGTTGCCGTCCACCGAGAGCCAGCTCTGGAAACGCAACCGGACGTTCTGGCGACCGGTGAGGTTCAACTGCGGCGAGCGCAGCCAGCTGTGGACGTTCGCGCTGTACGCACCGTCGTTCGCGCCCGAGCCGAGATCGTTCCCGAAGCAGTAGAAGCCCGAGAATGCGGAGCTGGGATCGCGCCATTCGACACCGCCGACACTGCCACCGCGACCCTGCGGAATACCCGCGTTCCAGTCGACTTCCGGGTTGCTGGTGTCACCCACCGTGCCCGACGTCCAACCGGAGGCACCGCCCTCGAAGTCGTAGAACGCGATCGGTTGGAACGTGCCGACGTCGAAGGACTGGAGCTGCTCCGGTGCGCTGGACGGAAACGACGCGACACGGGCGATGCTGTCCGTCGCGATGACGGAATACTGCACGAGCGCCGGATCGACCTGTCCGGGGATCGTCGCGCGGTAGAGGTCTCCGCCCTGCGGCGCCATCGGCACGTCCTGGAACGCGCCGCCGTTCACGCGCCAGCGCAACGTGGCGCTCGTCACCGGCGGATTGAAGTTGGCCGAGATCTGCGCGTCCACGACGTAGGGGCCGATCTTGTCCTCCGTGTCCGGGAGGCGCGTGACCCCCGCGACCGAGAGCGGAATCAGCGTCACGCCCGGGAAACTCTGGTCGCGGAAGCCGTTGTCGATGTCACCGAAGTGCGGCGTGCCGTTTCCGAGGTTCGCATCGTCGTCGTCGAGCGTGAGCCACTGCGTCTCGATGATCGACCGGATCTGCGTCTGGTTGTAGCTGTTCATCCAGCCCATGAAGATCGCGTTCGCGATCTGATCCCCGACGACGTTGCCGTTCGACTGATTCAGGCGATTGCGCACCTTCCAAGCGGCGCCCATCCAGGGCTCGCCGTCGGCGTGCACTTCACCGTAGCAGGAAGGGTGAGTGTCCCCGCAGAACGTGTTGGTGTTGAGGCCCGTCCGAATCGGCTGACCGATGCCGAAGAAGTCCTGCGCGACGACGGGCGTGTCGTAGATGTACATCGCGAAGACGTCGGCGTTGCCCTCGCCCATCCCGTCGCCACCGTTGCCCGTGCCGTAGAGCACATTCAGCCAGTGCCCGAGTTCGTGGGCGACCACGGTCGAGTAGCTGGTGTTCGGACAACCACCGCCGGCCAGGAAGTAGTTGGTCGAGTTCCCGTTGAAGAACGCATTGCACGTCGACGCTTGGTTCACGTTCGACACGAAGCGGATGTCGGCAGTGGCATCGGTCGGATTCACCGTGCGCACGAAGTCGCGCAGCTTGTTCACGGCGCCCATCGCGTTGGCCTGCGCCGTCACCTGCGCCGTGGGCGCCGCGTTCATCGTGACGTTCGTCGGCGTGTTCGCCGGGATCGTCTGCGTCAGCGTGTGCTGAGCGCCGGCGTTGTTCTGGACGTCGTTGAACGTGCCGTAGTAGGTGACCGTGACGGCGAGCGGCGTGTTCACGCCAGGGAAGTTGAAGACCCCGCTCGCATCCGTCGTGACCGTTCCGGCGGAACTCTGCACGCGGGCGTAGCGCAGGATCTGGTCGGTCGGCGGGTTGCTGCCCGTGTCCGGCGCCAGCCCGGGCGTGGCCTTCGTGAGCACCGTGCCGGTGACGTCGAAGTAATGGATCTGGTTCTCGACCGCGAGGACCGCTCCGTCGATCGCGTCGATCCAATAGCGCTCGGCGACCGGCGTCTCGCTCTCGGGCTGGAAGGACAGGTCGATCGCCCAAGCCGCGCGCGCGACGCG
>JBBQCC010000437.1:0-2464 GCA_038318285.1 Planctomycetota bacterium
GAACGATTCCCCGGCGTCGAACTCCGCCGCAGTGGCGAGCCGGCGTGTCGATTCGCGCACCCCCGCGTGGCGCAACTGAACGATGGACGGGGGAAGTGCGCTGTTTCCGGGCTGTTTCACGGCCTCGTTCACGGTCGCGAAGAGCCCTGCGATGAGGTGGTCGGTGTGTCCCTCGTCACGGCGATCTGCGCGCTCGATGGCAGCGGCGAGTTCCTCGAGTGGCTGGGTCGCGTGCAGTTGCGCCGCACCGCGCGCCGCAGCTGCGTACTGCTGCGTGTCGAGCCCGTGACGACCCAGCAACTCGAGGTAGAGAGCTTCGCTCGGCAGTCTGCGTGCCAGCAGCACGTCCGTGTTCGTACGTGACAGCACCCACGCTTGTCCCGCCGGATCGGCGGCCGCGAAATCATCACCCGACGCGACGGCAACGCGCCACTGCGGCTCCAGCGCCCGCATCGTCTCGGTCAGCGCGTACTGCAGGTTCGTGTCCATCGGCGAAGCCAGCACGCGCAGCGCAGTCTCGGCCGACGCGGCGCTCTCGACGAAGCTCAACGCGACGAGCGCTTCCAGTCGCACACGTGAGTTCTGGTCCGCGATCGCACGCGCGAATATCGGTAGGGGATCTTCCATGCTGCGTCGCAGGTCGCGTGCGACGCGCACGGCGGCTGCGCGTGCACGGGCTTCGGGCGAGGCCAGCACGCGCTCGAGCAACGTTGAGTCGAGCACTTCGTGTTGCGACTGGAGCCACAGCGCCTCGAGCAAGTTGTGCTCGTGCTCTGGATCCTTCGCGTCGAGCTTCGGCACCCATGCGCGGACCGCCGCGATGACGTCCTTCGTGGGGCGCCCGGACAGCTCGATGCGCGTGCGGTAGCGCACGCGATCCACCGGCGACTTCAGCAGATCCAGTAACTCCGGGAGCGGCCGTCCGGCGATTCGTGCCGGCGTGTCTAGAGGCCGATCGCGCATCGTCACGCGGTAGACGCGGCCGTGCTCGTGATCGCGGCTCGGATCGCGCAGGTGATGCTGCATGTGACCGATCAGCGAGTTGTGCCAGTCGAGGAAGTACAGCGTGCCGTCGGGCCCGATCTCCATGTCGACAGGACGGAAGTTCGGATCGGAGCTGAACACGACCGGCTCGCGCTCGTCTGCGCCGTAGCCCGAACCGTTGTCGCGCAGGTGGTAGCGGAACAGCCCTTGGAACCCGATCACGTTCGCGATCAGGTAGTCGCCCTGCATTTCAGGGGGGAAATGAAGGCTGGAAATGATCTCGGTGCCACCGGCGGGTCGGCTGCGCTGGGGGAAGAACGTCGGGATCGTCGGGTGTTGTTGCGGCGATTCGAGTCGACCCGTGATCGGCAGCGCGTAGTAGTTCTCGTTGCCCGTCCCATCCGTGACGAAGTCCTGGCCCCAGCGATCGAACACATGTCCGTGCGGATTCAGGAATCCGTACGGCGCATAACGCTCGAAGCGGCGCGTGCGCGGTTCGTAGCGCCACACGCAGCCGTCCTTTTGTCGCACCACGCCGTACGGCGTCTCGACTTGCGTGCGGTGGAAGATGCCTTCCTGGAAGTAGAGCGCGCCGTCAGGGCCCAACACGAAGCTGTTCGACGCGTGGTGCGTGTCGGCCGAGCCGAGTCCTTCGAGCACGCGCTCGCGGCTGTCGCAGACGCCGTCACCGTCCGTGTCGCGCAAGAACATCAGGTTCGGCGCCGTCGCGACGAACACGCCGCCGTTCCAGAACTCGAAACCGGTGGGGTTGTTCAGGTCGGACACGAAGGGCGTGCAGGTGTCCGCGCGCCCGTCGCCGTCGACGTCTTCGAGGACGATCAGCTTGTCGGCCGCCGCTTGGTCGGGCCGCGCGTTCGGGTACGTCGGCCAAACGGCGACCCACAGTCGGCCGCGCGTGTCGAACGACATCTGCACGGGCTTTGCCAGGTCGGGAAAGCGCGATTCGTCGGCGAAAAGCGTCACTTCCAGACCGGCCCCGGGTGTCATGCGCGCGAGCTCGTCCTCGCCCGACAGGTACACGTGCTCGCCGTGCGGACCTTCACCTGGTCTGTTCGTCACGACCGGCAGGAGCGTTGGGACAGGGACGCGCGACAGGGAGTTGGGTTCCAGGCCGTCCGCGAACTCCCAGATGCCGCGGTCGAGGTTCGCGCACAGGGCGTCGAGCACTTCGAGCTCGCGCTGCATCACGACGCGGTTCGTCTGGTCGTTGTACTCCAGCATCGAGCGTTCGCCGAAGACGTTGTATCCGTCCGCGACGTGGTGTCGACGGAACCAGCGTGCGTCCTTCGCCACGACGAGCGCACGGATCGACTCGAGTCGCGCGGTCTCGGGGTCCTTGGCGTTCGGGAACAGTGCGTGCGCGAGCGCTGCTGCGAACACCGCGTTGCCGCGATCGTTCAGGTGGATGCCGTCGATCGTCAACGGTTCGGATTCGCGCTCGTACGCAGCGCGCATGGCC
>JBBQCC010000438.1:0-2435 GCA_038318285.1 Planctomycetota bacterium
CGGCTCGGCCGCTTGGCCCGAAGCGCCCCTGATGCGCGGCGAGGCCGCGAGCGCCCTCCAGTGGCCGCGCGGGCGGGTCCTGGAGCGCTCGGCCGAGGCCCTGCGCGTGGCCCCGTGGCTGGCCTCGGGGCTCGCCGACGCGCACGCGGCGTCCGCCCTCCAGGCCGGAATCCTGTTCGAACTCGACGGCCCCGCTGTGGATGCCGAATACCGCATCCAGGTGTTCCGGACCGCCGGCGGTGCCTTCGACGCCAACGCCGTCGTCACCACCTGGTCCCCGCTGACCCCGATCAGCGTCGCTCCCACCACGCTCGGCTCGGGCCACTACACTTGGAAGGCCTGGACCCGCGCCCGCGGGCTCGACATCGAGCTCGGCAGCCGCGACTTCGAGGTCGTTTCCGATGACGCCCTCCTCCGCGAGATCGCCGGACTGCTCGACCGCGGCGACGGCGTGCGCGGGGTCGGAATCCTCGAGGCGCGCGGCTTCCCGGCCGACGCCCGGGCCCTTGCGCGGTCGCTTCCGGCCTCGCCCGAGCGCGATGCGTACCTCGCCCGCAAGCCGAGTCGGTGATGCCGCCGGGCCGCGGTCCGGCCGCCGCCCCGCGACCCGCGCGAGGACGCACCCGCGCAGCTGGTTCCTGGGCGCGATCTTCGTCGCTGCGGCGACGGTCGGCGCCCGTGCCGGCGACCCGGTCTCCGCGTCGGATCTGAACACCGAGCGGCTCGCGTTCGCCACCGCACTGCGCGACTTCCGCGGCGGCGACGAGGCGGCGCTGGCCGTGCTGAGCGCCAGCGCCGACCGCATGGCCGGCCTGGGCCGTGCCGACGCGCGCGGCATCGTGGATTTCTACCGCGGCATCGCGCCCGACGCGCGGCGCGCGGGGTTGGCGGCCGAGAAGCGCTACGAGGCGCTGCGGGTCGAAGTGTCCGCCGCGGCCGGTCGCGACCGCGCCGACTGGCCCGGGCAGCGCGAGCGCCTCCGTGGCGAGCTCCAGACCCTGGCCGACGCTCAGCGCACCGCCGCGGATCCGACGCCGGCCGCGCGCGCGCTGGCCCTGCTCGCGGTGCTCGACGAACAGCGCGCGCGCACCGACCCCGCGCTCGATGCGGAGGAGCGCAACGCGATGCTCGCGCGCGCCACGTCCGATGCACGGCGAGCGCTGGACGTGTTCGGCCGCGCGAGCCTCGTGACGCCGACGCTGGAGCCGACGTGGCTCCTCGCGCGTGTCGACGACGCGCGCGGAAACGTCGTCGCGGCCCGCGACGGTTTCGCTGATTGCCTCGAGCTGGCCGAGCTCGTCGCGAACGAGGACTATCGCATCCGTGCGCTGCGCGGGTTGATCACGGTGGCCGAGAGCACCGGAGACCTGGCCGAACAGCGCGATCTCTTGCGCGAACTCTCCGCGATTCGTGAACCCAAGGACGATTGGTGGCTCGCGCGACGCTGGGCGGCCCTGCTGCTGGCCGAGGACGAACCCGAAGCCGCGCTCGACTTCCTGCCCAAGATCCGGCCCACAAGCGCGCAGGACGCGAATGCCTGGCACTTCCTCTGCGGCAGCGCGCTGCAACGGCTGGGGCGCGTCGGCGAAGCGGAGGAACACTTCGCCCAGGTGCGCCTCGTCGCCGAACACGCCTCGGGACCGAGCTGTGCCGAGATCGAGGCGCGCATCTGGCGCGCGCAGGCGGCGCTCGAACGCGGTGACGCCGCGGGCGCGCTCGACATCGCGCTGCCGCTCGACGCGTCCGGCTGCACGCCGACGGCGCGTGCGCAATGCGCGTACACGATCGGAGCTGCGCACCTGGCGCAGGGCGAGCCCGAGCGCGCCACGCAGGCGCTGCGCAGCGCGCTCGCGGAAGGCCGCGTGATCGAGGACCGCCTCGCGCGCGCCGACGACGGCGCGGTGTTCGGCGAGATCGTCGGGCTCGAAACGGTCGCGCTGCTCGCGCAGGCGCTGACGCAGCAGGGCCGAGCGCTCGAAGCCGTGAGCACGGTCGAGGAAGTGCAGTCGCGCGCGTTGCGCGGTCGCGACGATCTGGCGATCACCCCGGACGACGTGCGCGCCTGGGCCGGCGAGTACGAACGCGGGCTCTTGACCTGGATCGTCGGCGCGAACACGACGGTGTGCGCCCACGTCGCTCCCGACGGATCGGCCGTGGCCGTCGCGATCCCGCTCGGACGCGAACGCCTGCACGAAGCTGTGCGCCGCGTGCGCGAGAGCGCGATCGCGGGCGACGAAGTGCGCGCGCACGCGCTGGCCGCCGAGATCGCGGAGCGCGTCGTCCCCGAATCTCTGCGCACACGCGTCGCCGGCGCGGGACGATTGCTCGTGCTGGCGCACGGTCCGCTCGAGCGCATGCCGTTCGAACTGTGGGACCTGGCCGAGGACGGACCGATGGCCGTGCTGCCCGGTCTGGCTTCCGCGCGACCGGGCGTC
>JBBQCC010000439.1:0-2435 GCA_038318285.1 Planctomycetota bacterium
AACCCCAGCCGCATTGACCTGGCTCCGTACGGGGTTTCCTTCAGACCGACGCACCTTCCATCGCGCCCAGCACCTCGGCACGCAGCGCGCCCAACGTGTCGGTCGCGATCGCGGCGCGGATGCTCGTCATCAGGTCGAAAAAGAATGCGAGGTTGTGCAGCGACAGCAGCATGCCGGCCAGCATCTCCTCGCTCGCGCACAGATGGCGCAGCGTCCCGCGCGAGTAGTTGCGACAGCAAGGGCACGCGCACGCGGGGTCGAGAGGGGACGTGTCCTCGCGGAACTTCGCGTTGCGCAAGTTCACCTCGCCCTGACTCGTGAACGCGCGGTGGTTGCGCGCGTGCCGTGTCGGTGTCACGCAGTCGAACAGGTCGATTCCGCGCTCGATCGAGTCGAAGAAGTCCGACGGTGTGCCCACGCCCATCAAGTAGCGCGGCCGATTCTCGGGCAAGAAGGGCGCGCTCATCTCCACGGCGGTGCGCGCGTGTTCGCGCGACTCGCCGACGCTGACGCCGCCGATCGCGTGGCCGACGCAGTCGTGTTCGAGCGCGCTTTCGACCGAACGGCGACGCAAGTCCTCGAACACGCCGCCCTGCACGATGGGGAACAGTGCTTGACCTGTTTCCTCGCCGCCGTGTTCGCGATGGCGCGTCACGCAGCGCGCGAGCCACGCGTGCGTGCGCGCGACGGCGGCTTCGACCTGCGCACGATCCGTCGGGTCCGCCGGGCAGTGGTCGAAAGCCATCGCGACGTCGGCGCCCAGCTTGCGCTCGATGTCGATCACGCGCTCGGGCGTGAAGCGCACGGCGGACCCGTCGACGACGCTTTTCAACGACACACCGTCGGCGTCGATCTTGGCCATGTGGCCCAGCGAAAAGACTTGGTACCCGCCCGAGTCCGTCAGGATCGGTCCGTCCCAAGCCATCACCTTGTGCAGACCGCCGAGCTTCGCGATCACGTCCTCGCCCGGCCGCAAGTGCAGGTGGTACGTGTTCGCCAGGATCATCGTCGCGCCGAGTTCGCGGAGATCGCGCGGCAGCACGCCCTTCACGGTCCCTTTCGTGCCGACCGGCATGAAAGCCGGCGTCGCGACATCGCCGTGCGGCGTCGTGAAGACCCCGAGTCGTGCGTGGCTCGAAGTGGCGCGCGCCAGGAGTCGGAAACCGAAGCCCGCGCGCTCGGAGCTGGCGATCGGCGCGCTCAGGGGAAGAGTCCCGGATCGCCGTGCAACGTGTTCGGATCGACACCGATCGCTCCGCATCCGGCGCGTGTGACGACGCGACCACGTCCCGTCTTGTGCACGAAGCCCTGACGCAAGAGGTGCGGCTCGTACACGTCCTCGATCGTGTCCTCGGTCTCGCCCACGGCCGCCGCGATCGTCTTGATGCCGACGGGCTGGCCGCCGTTCGCGACGAGCACGGACAGAATGCGCCGGTCGAGTTCCTCGAGGCCGTTGTCGTCGACGCCCAGCGCCGCCAGTGCTTCGCGCGCCAACGCACCGTCGACGTGTGCCATGCCGCGCACCTGCGCGAGGTCGCGCACGCGCCGCAGGAATCGGTTGGCGATGCGCGGCGTCCCGCGCGCGCGATCGGCAATGGTGCGCGCGGCCGGGACGGCGAGCCCGATGCCGAGGATCTCGGCCGATCGCAGCAAGATGCGCTCGAGCTCGTCGACCGGGTAGGGGTTGAGGCGCTTGGCGATCCCGAAGCGCGAGCGGAACGGCGCCGACAAGAGACCTTCGCGCGTCGTCGCTCCGACCAGCGTGAACGGCTGCAGCTGCACGGTCAGCATGCGCGCGTGCGGACCCTGGTCGAGCGTGAAGTCGACCGTGAAATCCTCCATCGCGGTGTACAGGTATTCCTCGACGGCAGCCGGCACGCGATGCACTTCGTCGATGAAGAACACGTCGTGCGCCTTGAGCTGCGTCAGGATGCCGACGAGATCGCGCGCTCGCTCGAGCGCGGGCCCGCTCGTCGCGTGCAGGTTCGACCCGAGCTCGCGCGCGAGGATGCGAGCGAGGCTGGTCTTGCCCAGGCCCGGCGGCCCCGAGAGCAACACGTGATCGAGCGGCTCGGACCTCTCGCGTGCCGCCGCGAGCGCGACACCCAGGTTGTCGAGCACGCGCGCCTGACCGACGAACTCGCGGAACGACTGCGGCCGCAGAGAGCTCTCGACCTCGCGCTCGGGACCTGCAGCCACAGCACCCGGCTCCTCGTCGAGAGCATGGGGATCGAAGATGTGATCGCCGGAGATGTCGCCGGAAGGCATGCGCAAGGGAGCTTCTACCACGAACGGAACGCGCCGCTCGCAAGTGCCACTTGAGTGTCGGCCGCGCGAGCGGCACCGGCGGCCGGACCCGAAGACGCCTGCAGCGGCTCCGCGCGCGGTATAGGATCGACAACCGGATCGCGACAGAAGGCGTCAGGTCAGGAACT
>JBBQCC010000440.1:0-2420 GCA_038318285.1 Planctomycetota bacterium
GGCAGCGAGTGAGCGAACACCCAGGACTGCAGCGCGCCGCCGAGATACACGAACCCGTCGATGACTCCCGTCACGACACCGGCGTTCTTGGATCCGCCGAAGTCGGCCGATGCGGTGCCCGACAGCATCCCGTGCACGCCGATCACGCACAGGGACATGAAGATGATCGACCAACCGACGCCCGCGCCGCCGAGCATCGCCCAGCATCCGATCGCGCCCAGTAGCATCCCGGCGTAGAGGATCGCGGCGACAGGACCGCGGCGCGAACCGAACACGTGGTCGCTGATCGTGCCGGCGAACACGCCGCCGAGGATGCCCGCAATGCAGAGGAGCATGCCCCAGTTCTTGTAGATGAACGTGTCGCCCTCGCCGATCGCCGTCGCGTAGAGGCGGAACTGCTTCATCTCGGCTTGGCGCAGGAATCCCGAGCAGAACTCGATCGCGATGAGGATCAAGACGACGCGCTGCGACAGCAACTTGCGCAGCACGACACCGATCGGGTCGGCGTGGAGCTGGCCGCTCGTCGCGTCCCCCGTGTCGAAGTCCGCGAAGCCTGCACCTGCGGGGGAATCGCGCACGACGAGCCACGCGACGACGAACATGCCTCCGAGAACCGCCGCCGGAACCCAGAACGGCGCGACGAGTCCGAAGCCCTTCACGAGGAGCAGCGACCAGTCGTAGGAGAAGTACAGACCGAGCGAGATCAGGATGCCGAACAGGCCGCCGAGGACGCCGCGCTCGCGGACGTGGAACCAGTGCGCGTTCACCTTGACGATCGACACGGCGCCGAACGACTGGAAGTACATGTTCAGCGCGTTCGTCCACACCAGCCAATGGATCAGCTGCGTGTGATCCTCGGCGCTCGCGTAGTTCGCCATCGCGTACGCCATCCCGGCGTTCATCAGCGCGGAACCACCGACGGCTAGCAGAATCGTCGCGCGCCCGCCCCAGCGATCGGCCAGCGGCCCGTTCACGACGAACGCGCAGCCGTAGACGAGCAAGCCGACGAAGTCGACGTCGTTGAACTCCTGGCGCGTGAGGACGCCCGCTTGCGCCAACTCGCCCGCGATCGCGGCCAGGTTGTAGCGGCCGAAGTAGAGGATCGAATACGAGAGCCCGAGGACGATCCAGTTCAGCCGACGGCGGCGCTTCAGCGCATCGCTGTGCCCGATATCGACCTTCGGCAGTCGCGACACGACGATCACCACCGCGACGAGCAGCAGGAAGATCGGGAGCGACTTCTCGAGCCAGGGGGGCAGGGACATCCGCGCGGCCTCGGAGGCGAGGCGGCGCGCAGGCTAGCAGGCAAAGCGTTCGATGGCGCGGACCTACCGTCGATCCGCGCTGGAAGGCGGCGAATCCTCCGCTAGATTCGGGCCCCATGGGTTCCCCGAGGCTGCGCGAGATCTTCCCCCGCATCGACGCCGCCGTGGCGCGCGACCGCTTGCCGGTCGTCGTGTTCGACCTGGACTCGACCCTCTTCTCGACTGCGGCGCGCAACCTGGCGATCCTGCGCGAGTTCGTGGGCGAGAACGGCAGCGCGCACCCGCATCTGGCCGACGTCGCCGAGCGCATAGGGCTCGACGACATGGGTTGGAACGTGAACGAGGACCTGCAGCGCTTCGGGTTCACCGAGCAGGAGGTGCTCACGCGCCTCCGGGGCTTCTGGTTCGAGCGCTTCTTCCGCGACGAGTACCTGTTGCACGACACGCCGGTGCTGGGCGCTGCCGCGTTCGTGCACGCCTGCCACGCGCGCGGCGCGCTCATCTACTACCTGACCGGACGGCACGTCGGCGGGATGGAAATCGGTTCCGTGCAGTCGCTGCGCGCGCACGGGTTCCCGTTCTGGCGCGGTCGCTGCGTGCTGCACTTGAAGCCGTCGTTCGAGATGAACGACTCCACGTTCAAGCAGGAAGCGGTACTCGACGTGCGCTCGTACCGCGGCGAAGTCGTCGCCAGCTTCGAGAACGAACCGGGCAACGCGAACATGTTCTTGCGCGCGTTCCCGGACGCGCTGCACGTCTTGCTCGAAACGATTCATTCGCCCGGTGCGGAAGAAGGTTCCGCCGAGCTCGTGCGCACCCCGGACTTCGTCCTGCCCTAGGGAAATCGTTTCCAGACGCGCGCACATCGGCGCGGCTCGCATGTTGCGACTTGGTGAATTCGCCCGTGGTCACGCGATAAATCGCGCGTCGATCCGACCCGAATGCGACTTCCTGTGTACTCTCCCTCGCTCCGAACGATGACACGATAAGGGCACACCGGTCGCGAGGCCGGGCCGCAAAGTCACGGGACCCTCTGCTCTCCGAGCAGGTGGTCGGCTGGGCCGCCGAAGTCGTCGCTCCGATTCCACGGACGTCATCCGAGGGGCAGACGGAACTCGTTCCGCCTTCGAGATTCGAGGTCTGGGATCGGGGATG
>JBBQCC010000441.1:0-2412 GCA_038318285.1 Planctomycetota bacterium
TGCTCGGTGCGAACGTGCTCACCGCGCAGGCCGTAGATGCTGTGCCGAACGTGCCGCCATTCGATCCACGGCAAGGCCCAGCACCACGAGCGTTCGGTTTGGCTGTCGCCGGACTGCCGGCCGTAGCGCGCGTGGACATAGCCTTCGGAGAGATATGCGCCGACCTCTCGCTCCGTCACGTTGAAGTACCAGTCGCGCCCGAGCCGCGCGATTGTGTCGGCGTCCCATGTCTGCGCCTGCACCTTGGTCTTGCTCGGCCGAAGAACGGGTAGCAACTCGACGATGAATGTGTGCCGCGCAAAGTGCAGCCGCAGATAGCAACCGGGGCTCTCCTCGTCCCCGGAACTTAGCATCGCTCCGAACCGGCGAGGGATATCGTTGGAGTAGGTGAACGGCCCGAAGTGCCGGTCGTTGTCGCTCCGTCGGCGGCGGCGCGTCATGCACCAACTCCGCACGCCGTCCACACACCAAGCGCGATCGCGCCCAGGACGAAGAGCGCCGCGACGAGCCGGTCGAATCGTTCAGCGCGCAGCTCGCGCGCCTCGGATTCGAAGTCATGGTCGGGCTTCGCGCTCATGGCAGCAGCTCCTCGACCCAGCGCGTCTTGCCGGGCTGGCCCCACCACTTCAGCTTCGCGAGGAGCGCCGCCGAGTCCGCGAACGGACCGGACATCGCGCCATTGTAGTCCGGCCCGACCTTCCACTTGGCGCTGATCGCGCGCACCTCGTCGCGGCTATAGATGCCGCAGGCCATCGCAGCCCACGCTCCGCCGTCGGTCGGTGCGTCCCAGCCGCGGCCCGTGCCCCACTCGAGGTACTTGCCCTTGCGGCCGTTCGCGACGGACACGTCGCCCAGCTTGCGCGCTTGGCGCTTCATGGCGACCGCGTTGAGCGCGACGGTCAGGTAGTGCGCCTCGGCGTCGGAGAACCATTTGCCGTCTCCGGGCGGAGCGGGGTTTCCGCCGGACGCGATCTGCAGCGGCCCTTCGTTCGACTGTACGTGCTCCGCGATCGAGCACAGCCGCTCGATCATCGGCCTGTCTCCGGCGTCGACGCACGCGAGCAGCACGAACGCGAACTCGCGGCCGATCTCGTACGAGCCCTGGTGCTTCGGACCCTTGAGGATCGCCGCGGCTTTCTTGCGGTCCCACGCGAGCGCCATGTCGCGCACGACGGCCTGTTGGTCGCGCCGGCCGAACTCGTCGGCGGGTGCAGCGAAGCGCCGACGGCGCTGGTCGTGCTGACCGTTCGGCGTCACCGGGCCGGTCGGCGAACCGTACTCCGGCAAGTTCGACGTCGGCCCGGTGCGTTCGAGCGAGTAGACGCCGATCGAGGGCAGCGCGATCGACGACAGCGCGCGCGGCTTCCCCGTCACGATGTCGATGAGGCCGAACACGGAGCAGCGCGCGTGCATCCGGTCCCAGTCGTGCGCGCTCGACTGCACGCCGCACAGGTCCATGCCGTGCAGCCCGCCGTCGAACCAGTCCGAGCCCTGGTGGCCGGGGTACTCGTACGGCACGGGGATCGCCTCGTCGAACCGCAGCGTGCGTCGAGAGCGCGGCCCAAGCTTGGTGAGCTGCTCGCCGTTCCACTCGATGAGCCCTTCCCAGTCGCGCGTCGTTTCGAGCTGGAAGCCGAGCCGCGTGTTTCGGTACGCGCCGAGCGTGTCGCCGAGTTGGATCCACCCGGGCTTCGACGGGATCTCCCTGCCGTCGACGCGGAGCTTGTTCTTGGTGCGTTGGGCGACGGTGGTCATGCGGGCCTTTCGTGTTCGGGTCGGTCAAGCGCGCCAGCTCGGCGCGGAGTAGGAGTTCGAGTGACCGCTGCGGCGTCGATGCGTGCTCGATTCCAGGCGGGTCGAACGTGAACGCCCACACAGCGATCACGCCTTCGACAGCGAAGCGGATTGCGCAAAGGCGGAGTCGTTGCCGCAGGGCAGCGCCGCGAACCTCGTCGAGCAACCGATCCGGGTAGTCGCTCCATCCGGTGCGCGCTGCTTCGACGCCGTGCACTTGCGCTTCCGTCACGGCCACGAGTGCGCGAATCGCCGGGACGTGCGCAGCGGAACTGCACCGCGTCAATGCCGCGCTCACACTGGACGCCGATGTCGGCGTCGAGACGGTTCCAGCCAGGCTCGAGGGCGAGAGAGGCCGGCAAGCGCCCGTACGGCGTGATGACGACGAGCGTCACGCGGCGCCTCCGCGCGCGTACGCAAAGAGCGCGAGGACGATGGCGAGCAGGACCGCCGTGTGGAAGCGCGGGAGGTAGAGGGCGAGGGAGCGTGCGGTCATCAGTTGTTCTCCGGTCCGTGATTCACGCGCGGCAACAGGGGCCGCGCTCCCATGAGGGCTTCCACTTGCGGTGCGAACTCGAGCGCGTCGTGCGCGCGTGCGATGGCGGCGCCCTTTTCCTG
>JBBQCC010000442.1:0-2405 GCA_038318285.1 Planctomycetota bacterium
CGGTCCCGTCACCGCCGTGCCCGCGAGTGCGTTCGAGCAGCCCACGCTCGTCGTCGTCGTCGACACCGAGGAAGAGTTCGACTGGTCGCAAGGCTTCGACCGCAAGAAGACCGGCGTCGCGCACATGCGTCACGTCGAGCGCTTTCAGTCCGTGTGCGACGAAGCCGGCATCCGGCCCGTCTACGTCATCGACCATCCGATCGCCACGCAGCCCGAATCGATCGACGCCTTGCGCGCGATCCGCGCTCGCGACGCGTGCGAGATCGGCGCGCACCTCCACCCGTGGGTCTCGCCGCCCTTCGAGGAGGACGTGAACGCCTGGAACAGCTATCCGGGCAACCTCCCGCGCGTGTTGGAACGCGAGAAGCTCGCGCGCCTCACCACCGCGATCGAGAACGCGTTTGGCGCTCGACCGCGCACGTACAAGTCGGGGCGCTACGGCTTCGGGCCGAACACGGCCGCCACGCTGGAGGAGCTCGGGTACGACGTCGACATCTCGCCCGCGCCGCCCTTCGATTTCCGCGGCGACGGCGGGCCCGATTGGTCGGCGGCCCCCGATCAGCCGTACTGGCTCGCCACGCGGCGTCCGCTGCTCGCGCTGCCCAACACGGGCGCCTATGTTGGCTGGGCCGGCGCGTCGGCGCACGCGCTGTACGGCGCCGCACAGGGCCCGCTGGGACGCGCGCTGCGCCTGGGCGGCGTCTGCGCGCGTCTGGGGGCCGTCGAGCGCCTCTTCCTGTCCCCCGAGGGCTACGCCGAGGCCGACATGATCCGTCTGACGCGCGCGATCCTGGCGCGCGGCGGGCGCGTCCTGACCCTCAGCCTCCACAGCCCTTCCGTCGAGCCGGGGCACACGCCCTATGTCCAGAGCGAGAAGGATCTCCATTCCCTGCTCGCTGCGTGCCGAAACTACTTCCGATTCTTCCGTGAAGAGCTCGGCGGTCGGAGCATGACCGCGACCGAGCTGTACCAGCACGTCCAGACGCACAGCAGGAAGTCCCGCGCTTGAAGATCCTCGGTATCTCTCCCCTCGACAAGGACTGCAACGCATCGATCGTCGAGGACGGACGCGTCCTGTTCGCCGCGGGCGAAGAGCGCTTCAGCCGCGTGAAACAGCACGCCGGCTTCCCGCACAGGGCCATCCAAGCCGCGCTGAACGCGACGGGCACGGATCCGCGCGAGATCGATGCGGTCGCGTACCCGTTCCTCGAATGGCAGAAGGAGTCCGAGTTGATCCTCGACTGCATCGCGCACGAGGAGCGCGAGCAGGAACGGTACGACGAAGCGGACCTGCAGCGCCTGTTGGCCGAGGCCGAGCGACGCATTCCCGAGCGCACGACGCCCGTGCACGGGTTGAGCACGCCGAATCAGCGCAAGCGCAAGGGCACGGCGAAGGAGCTGTTCTATCGCTACGCCGGCGGCGAGCGCACGATCTCGCGCGCGGTGGCGTTGCGCGCAGCGCGCGACTGGGCCGCGCGCGCGTCCGAGGACCACAAGAAGTGGCACGGTGAACTCGAGGACGGTCTGCGCGGGCTCGGCTTGCTCGACAAGCTGAAGCGCAGTGAACACCACCTGTCACACGCGGCGAACGCGTACCTCACCAGCGGTTTCGACCGCGCGGTCGTCGTCACGATCGACGGTTACGGATCGGGATTGGCGGGATCGATCTCGATCGGCGAGGGCGGTCGCATCCGCCGCCTGCACAACCTGAAGTTCCCGCACTCGCTGGGCAGCTTCTACGAGATGGTCACGAGTTCGCTCGGCTATCACCCCGATCGTCACGCGGGCAAAATCGTCGGCCTCGCGGCCTACGGCGATCCTCAGGTGCTCGCCGACGTGCTGCTCTCGCGTGTCGTGCAGACGCCCGGCGATTTCCGACTGATCGAGAACCTGAACGTCCACTTCTCGCGGCACCTCGCGACGCGCTTCCCGATGATCGACGTCGCGGCCGCGTACCAGCACGTGCTGGAGGTCGTCGCGACGGAGCTCGTGCGACACTGGGTGCGCGAGACCGGTTGCGGCAACGTCGTGTTGTCCGGCGGCGTCACGGCGAACGTGAAGCTGAACCAGCGCATCCACGAGATCGCCGAAGTCGAGAGCCTGTTCGTCTACCCGAACATGGGCGACGGCGGCTGCGGAACCGGGCTCGCGATGCTGCTGTCGTGGCCGGGTGGCGTGCAGCCTTCGATCCGCGACGTGTACTGGGGGCCCGAGTATTCCGAGGCGGAGATTCGCGCGGAACTCGATCGCAATGGTCTGGCCTACGACAAGCCCTCGAGCCTCGTCGAGGACATCGCGCGCCGCATCCACGGTGGCGAGGTCATCGGTCGCTTCGACGGTCGCATGGAGTACGGGCCGCGCGCGCTGGGCAATCGCTCGATCCTCTACCACGCACGCGAACCCGA
>JBBQCC010000443.1:0-2374 GCA_038318285.1 Planctomycetota bacterium
TTACCCATGCGGCCGAGCGCGGTGCCATCGACCATGAAGGGCTTGCCGCCGGTCGCAGCGATCGGGTCCGTCATGGCAGTCTCGATCCAGCCGGGGTTAATGCAATTGACCCGCACGTTGCGCGCGCCGTAGATCAGCGCATAGCTCTTCGTTAGTCCGACGACGCCGTGCTTTGCGGCCGTGTAGCCGTCGACGCCGGGGAACGGGACGCTGATCAGGCCGAGCATCGAGGAGAGATTGACGATGCTGCCGCCGCCGCGCGTAGCCATCGCTTCCGCAGCATGCTTGCAGCCGTACATGACGCCACTGAGGTTGATGGCGATCATCTTGTCCCATTCGACGCCGCCGCCAACGCCAGCATTGTTGACCATGATGTCGATCGTGCCGAAGGCGTCGATGGTCTGCTGGATCGCGGCTTGAACCTCTGCTTCAATCGAGGTGTCGCAGTGGTTCGTGACGGCGTGCTCGCCGACCTCGGTCGCGACTGCGCGGGCCGCGGTGTCGTTGATGTCGGATACGACGACGTTGGCCCCTTCGGCTCCGAAGCGGATCGCTGTCGCGCGGCCGATGCCGGCGCCGCCGCCCGTAATAAGTGCCGTTTTACCTTCGAGTCGCATGGGGGGCTCCGTTCTCGATGTCATCTCTGAGGATGGATGTGGCCGTAGTCTCCAACATCCACGTCTAGCGTCCAACCTCCAGAATTGCCCCTGATATCGCCGTCTTTCATACTTCCCCCGGCGTCCGCCGCAGGCGGGCGCGTTCGCTTCCCCATGGAGTCGCCTGTGACCATCGTCATCGGCCTGACTGGCGGCATCGCCAGCGGCAAATCCGTCGTGAGCAAGATGCTGGCCGAGCACGGCGCGCTCGTCATCGACGCTGACAAGGTCGGCCACGAGGCGTACGCGCCGGGTAGCGGCTGTTACGAGGCCGTAGTCGAGGCATTCGGGAAAGACATCGTCGCGCCCGACGGCGAGATCGACCGGAAGGCGCTGGGCGGCAAGGTGTTCGGCGATCCGGCACACAGGAAGCGACTCGAAGGGATCGTCTGGCCGTGGATGCGCGAGACGATGGACAAGCGCCTGGCCAAGATCCGCGCGGACGGAACGCCCGTCGTCGTGCTCGAAGCCGCGGTGCTGATCGAGGCCGACTGGGTGCCGATCACTGATCAGGTCTGGGTCGTCACCGTCGCGCCGGATGTCGCGCGGCAGCGCATCATCGAGCGCAACGGGCTGACCGCCGAGCAGGCGGATGCGCGCATCAACGCGCAGCTTTCGAACGAGGAGCGCGTGAAGTACGCGAAGGTGATCATCGACAACAGCGGCACGCTCGACGACCTTAAGAAGCGCGTCGGCGAAGCGTGGCACGGGCTCGGGGTCTGACCCCGGCCGGGTGGTACACGAAGACGGGCGCGAGGCGCGCCCCTGGAGGACGAGATGACGACGGAGGAGCGAACGGAAGACACGGGGTTCCGGCAGTACGCGATCGAGGAGTACCACGCGCACGCCGAGCCGTACTACGTGCCGACGGGGGATGAGATCGAGCTGTTCGAAGCCTCGTTCAAGTCGCGCATCCCGGTGCTGCTCAAGGGTCCGACCGGCTGCGGCAAGACGCGCTTCGTCGAGTACATGGCGTGGCGACTCGGGCGGCCCCTGACGATCGTGAAGGACAAGGGCGCGACGAAGGACGGCGCACCCGAGACGACGCAGGCGCTCGCGCTCATCACCGTCGCATGCCACGAAGACCTGACGGCGAGTGACCTCGTCGGCCGCTACCTGCTGGAAGGCGATTCCACGCGCTGGATCGACGGCCCTATCACGCGGGCCGTCAAGGTCGGGGCGATCTGCTACCTGGACGAAGTCGTGGAGGCGCGCAAGGACACGACGGTCCTCATCCACCCGCTCACCGACCACCGCCGCGTGCTGCCGATCGAGAAGCTCGGGCAGATCCTCGAAGCGGCGGACGGGTTCCTGCTGGTGATCTCTTACAACCCGGGCTACCAGAGCGCGCTGAAGGATCTGAAGCACAGCACGCGCCAGCGCTTCATCTCGATCGAGTTCACGCACCCGCGCAAGGAACTCGAAGCGAAGATCATCGCGCACGAGAGCGGCGTCAGCGAAGACATCGCGAACGATCTGGCGAAGTTGGGCGAGAAGGTGCGCAACTTGCGCGAGCACGGCCTCAGCGAAGGGGTCAGCACGCGACTGCTCGTCTACACCGGCAAGCTGATCGCGCAGGGTATCCCGGCGCGACGGGCGTGCCAGGTCGGTGTCGTGTGGGCGCTGACCGATGATGCCGAAGTGCAGCGCAGCATCGAGGAAGTGGCCAGCAGCATCTTCGAGTAGCCTGCGCGCGGGCTAATCGATCCGCAACAACT
>JBBQCC010000444.1:0-2365 GCA_038318285.1 Planctomycetota bacterium
TACATGCCGAGCTGGCGATTCAGCTTCGCGCCGTCGCGCACGCCTTGCGGCGTCACGCCCTTCTTCATCGTCACGAGCATCTCCGGCGAACCGGATTCGAGCCCGTAATAGATCTTCACGCAGCCCGCTTTGCGCATCCAGCGGAGCATCTCGAAGTCCATCGTGTCGACGCGCGACTCGGCGACCCATTCGAAGAACAAGTCGCGCTTGATGATCTCCTTGCAGATCGCGATCACGCGCTTGCGCTGGATCGTGAACAGGTCATCGAAGAGAACGAGCTGCGGCGGGTTGTACTTCCGCAGGATCATCTCCATCAGATCGACCGTGCGCTCCGGGCTCATCGCGCGGTATTGGCGCGGCGTCATCTCCGCATCGCAGAACGTGCACGCGTAGGGGCAACCGCGCGACGTGATCAACGTCACGCCCGGGTTGACCATCAAGCGCATGTAGCGCGGGATGTCCCACAGGTGGTAGGCCGGGAACGGGATCTCGTCCATCTTCTTGACGAGAGGTCGGCGCGGCGTGCGGAACAGTTCGCCGTCCTTGAGGAACGTGATGCCCTCGATCGATTCCCACGCGTCGCGCGAGTCGAGGTGGTTCACGATCTCAGGGAGAGTGTGGTCGCCTTCGCCCTGCACGCAGATGTCCGCCGAGCCGGAGTTCAGGAAGTACTCGGGGTTCGTCGTCGGGTGCGGGCCGCCCATCACGACGGGACGACCGATCTCGTCCTTGGCGATCTTGCCCAGCTCGCGCGCGCGCCGCGCGTTCGGAGTGAGCGCCGAGATGCCGACGAGCTGCGACCATTCCATGCCGCGGCGGATGTCGTCGATCTCGTCGATCGAGTCGTCGAACAGTTGGATCTCGTGACCGAGCTGTTCGAGTTCGGCGGCCAAGATGCTGATCCCGAGCGGGGGATAGATCTCGTCGCGTGCGAGCTCGCCTTTCGTGACGTTCTCGTCGGCGAAGACTTCAGCCGCCCGTTGCCGGATGGCTTGGGACTTGGCGTAGATCAGGACGATCTTCATGGAGCAGATCCGGGTGCGAGAAACGTCGCGGGGTGAAAAGTGACCCTCGCGGAAGATGGAGGGAGGCCTGGGGACGCGTGCGGTGTCCCATGACCCTCTCGTCGGAGTCTATCCCCGTTGCGCGATAGCGGCAATGCACGCGGGAATGCCAGCCTCGGAACACACGGAAGACTTTTCCGAATCGAGGCCGGCCTTGACGATCCGAGCATCGGGTAACAGGGCGCCGGGGAGCAGGGCGCCGTCGCGGACAGCGCCGAGCCGGCCCGGATCCGGGCGGTCCGTTCCGTCTCACGCACAGGAACCCTAGACTGCCGCCTCCATGCCCGCGAAGACGCCCCCGACGCCCGAGCGACCCGCCCCGACCTTCGATGCGCGCCTGCAGCGCCTGGAGGCCATCGTGGCCGAGCTGGAGCAGGGCGGGCTGGCTCTCGAACCCTCGATCGAGCGCTACCAAGAGGGCGTGGGCCTCTTGCGCGAGTGCCGCGCCGTCCTGCAGAGCCTCGAACAGCGCGTCGAGGAGCTTTCGAACCAGGGCGAGCTGACGCCGCTCGCCGGGGATCCGGATGCCGACGGCGCGCGGCCGGGCACCGCGCCGCCTGCCGGAGGCCGTGCGTGAGTCTCGCTCCGGCCCGCGCGGCCGAGATCGACGCTTGGCTCGCCGAGGCTCGCGCCTGGACCGACCGCGAGCTCGAGCGCCTGCTGCCTCCGCCGCAGGCCGAGCCGCGGCGCGTCCACGAAGCGATGCGCTACGCCGTGTTCGGCGGCGGAAAGCGTCTGCGTCCGGCGATCGTCCGCCTCGTGGCCGCGCAGTTCGGCGGCACCGAGCGCGAGGCCGCGCTGTGCGCCGCCGCGATCGAGTGCGTGCACACGTACAGCCTCGTGCACGACGACCTGCCCTGCATGGACGACGACGACCTGCGTCGCGGTCGCAAGACCGTGCACCGCGCGTTCGACGAAGCCACCGCGGTGCTGTGCGGCGACGCGCTGCTCACGCACGCGTTCGCGCTGCTCGCGCGCACTGGACCTTTGTGCGGCGACCTCGTCGGCGTGCTCGCGGAAGCTGCGGGAGCCGCGGGCATGGTCGGCGGCCAGGATCTCGACCTCGAGGCGACGCGCGCTACCGCTGGCGCGATCGACGCCGCGATCGACGCTGGGGAGGTCGCGCGCGTGCACGAGCTGAAGACCGCCGCGCTGATCGCCGCGGCCGCGGAGATGGGTGCGATCGCCGCGCGCGCGCGACCGACCGAGCGCATCGCGGCCCAGGCGTACGGGCTTGCGCTGGGCCGCTGCTTCCAGGCGGTCGACGACATCCTCGATGTCACCGGCGACGCAGTGACGCT
>JBBQCC010000445.1:0-2358 GCA_038318285.1 Planctomycetota bacterium
AAGCGATGCCGCGGATCGTCTCCAGCGGCGACTTTTGAGCCATCGAATCGGGGCGACGGATCGCCGGCATGTGCGTGGACGCGCTCGCGATGGCTTGGCCGTTCTCGGCCCAGCGGTACGCCGGCGGCGAGTCGAAGCACACGATCGGGTGCGTCGAGCTGTGCAGTGAGTACGGCAGCGTCTGTCCGACGTGCACGGCGTGCGGTTCGCTGCGATCGTCGGGGTACATGCGCGCCATCAAGCGGCCGATCCAACCGTCGCCCGACGCGCGACCGGAGAGCTGGCCGGTGTGCCAGATGTCCTGCGACGTGAAGTGCGAGTGGTTCGGGTTCGGATAGCCGGCGCCCTCGACGATGGCGAGGCCACCCGCGTCCCACACGCCGCGCAGGCCCTTCAATTCGGGGTGGAATCCACGGTAATCGTCGAGGCGCAGCACGCTTGAAGCCTCGATGCCGACGCGCGTGCGCGCGGCGTGGTAGACGTCCTCGCCGAACGGGATCACGGTGTCCAGGCCGTCGTTGCCGCCGTTCAACTCGAGCAGGAGCAGGGTGCGCGGCGCCGGGTCGACGCCCTTGCCGTCCAGGGCTGCACCCCACGCGCGCGTGCGGCCGGAGAGCATCCACGTCGCGCCGAGCAGCGCGCCGCCGCCCAGCAGCAGCCGGCGGCGATCGAAGGGTCGTTGTTCGTTTGTCATGGCGATGCGCTCAGTGGAGTTGGGCTTCGGGCAGGCTGAGCACGAGGTGCGCGAAGCTGCGCAGGAGAGGCTCGGCGTTGGGCGCATCGAGGATGTGGTCGGCAGCGACACCGCGCGACTCACGCTCGCGCGACAGCCACGCCGCGGGCTCGTTCACCATCGCGCCCTCGACGGGGATGGCCAGCAGGCGCGTCATCAGGGTGCGCGCGATCTCGGCGTCCGTCTTCGCGCCGGACGCGACGACCAGCGCGCGCACGTCGATGTCGGGCGACCAGTTCTGCTCCTGAATCGTGCGGATGTGGTTCAAGCCGTTCGTGCGGCTGGCGCGATCGCGCTTCGGGCGATTGCCTTCCATCGCCATCGGATCACCCTCGAACTCCTCGTCGAACACGAGGCTGCGCATGTCCACGAGCCCGAGCATCGCGCCGATCACGTTGCTGCGGTTCATCAGCGTGGAGGTCGTGATCCAGGACATGCCGCCCTCCCAGCCCTTCACGCTGGGCGGCCAGAACAGGCGCTGGCCGAGCATGTCGGCGCCGTTCAGCAGCAGTTGGCCGGGCACGTCGAAGTCCAGGCGACGGCAAGCGCCGACCAGGAATTCGACCGGACCCTGGACACGGGTTCCGACCACTTCTTCGCGGTAGAACTCGTCGTCCGAGAACAGGCGGCGGAGGAAGGCGCCGATGTCGTACTTCGACTCGCGCAGGAACGTGGCGTACGACTCGAGCCGGTCCGTGTTCGGCGGCATCCCCTCGAAGTAGGCGATGATCTTGCCGGCCATGAAGCGCGCGCAGGCGGGCTGCTGCAGGATCACGTCGACGCACTGATCGCCGTCGAGTTGGCCGGTGATCCCGAGGAACGTCTTCTGACCGAAGTCGTGGTCGAGGCGGTGGAACGTGAAGCGGCTCTCCTCGTCCGTCCAGCCGGTGAAGGCGCGCGCCGACTCGCGGATGTCCTCCTCGGTGTAGTTGCCGTCGCCGAGCGAGAAGAGCTCCATGAGCTCGCGCGCCCAGTTCTCGTTCGGGTGCGCCTTCACGTTCTCGGCGTTGTCCAGGTACTCGAGCATCGCCGGCGTCTTACCGACACCGCGCGCGAGCACGTCGAACGATCCGAGCGCGTTCTTCCGCAGGAATTGGATCTGCTCGATCATCTCCTGCGAGTCGGCGACCTCCTTGATCGAGCACGCGAAGTGTCCGTGCCAGAAGATCGTCATGTGGTCGCGCAGCGGATCTTCGCTGCGGATCATGCGCTCGAGCCACCAGTCGGCGTACTTGTTCAGCGCGACGATGATCTCGATCTGGTGCCCCGTGTAGCCCTCGCGGCGACCGACGATGCTGGCCAAGCGCTCGGTGGGCTCCTCGAGACCACGGTCCAGGCTGGCGCCGGGCAGAATGTCGGGCGGCGGCGTGCCGGCCGGGTCGGGAAAGAAGCTGTCGACCGCGCGCTCGCGCCCCATCTCGACGAGCCGCTGCACCTCTTGCGGATCCCCCCCGAAGCCGGCGCGGTTCAGCAGATGCTCGGCCGTGCGCGTGTCCCAGACGAACTTCGCGGGGACAGCGCGGGTCGCAGGTTCGACGCTGGACGCCGAAGCGCCGGGCTGGACGCCCGGCGTGGCGAACAAGATGGCGGACGCGACGAGCGGGATCGAAACGAAGATGCCGAGG
>JBBQCC010000446.1:0-2349 GCA_038318285.1 Planctomycetota bacterium
TACGACTACACCTACATCCAGCGCGGCACCGTGCTGGCACCTGCCCTGACTCGCTGATCGGACCCGTTCAACATGGAGCACACCCCCCAGATCCTCGTCGTCGGCTCGGACCCTCTCTTGAAGGACGAGTTCGCCGCCGCGGTCGCCGGCTTGCGCGGTTGGAAGCCCGTCGTGCACTCCGTGCGCGGCGCACGCCAGGGCATCGAGGTCGCGCGCAATCGCCGCCCCGAAGTCGTCTGCGTGCAAGTCGAAGGCGACCCGCGCGCGCTGAAGTCGTTCGCCGAAGAAGTCTCCGCGGCCGCGCCGGGCACCGCGATCGTCGCGCTGTACCGCCCCGACGGCCTGGGCTTCAGCGACGGTGAGAGCAGCGTGATCATCGAGGCGGTCCGCGCGCAGGTGCAGGACTTCCTGCGCCGTCCGCTGGGCTCGGGCGAGCTGCAGCAGCTACTCGACCGCGTGCTGCGTCGCCCGAAGGAATCGAAGAAGGACTTGGGTCGCGTGCTGTCCTTCGTCAGCAACAAGGGCGGCGTCGGCAAGTCGACGATGTCCGTCAGCGTCGCGTGCGAGCTCGCGCGCCGTCTGCCCCCCGGCAAGGTGCTGCTCGTCGACTGCTCGGTCCACTTGGGCAGTTGCGGTCCGATGCTGGACCTGACGCCGACGACGACGCTCGCTCACGCGGCGCGTGAACAGAACCGACTCGACGAAACTCTCTTGCGCAAGCTGACCGTTCGTCACGAGTGCGGGCTCGATCTGCTCGGCGCGCCCATCGACCCCGTCGACGCCAGCGTCGTCGACGACGAGACGCTGTCGCGCACGCTGACGTTGGCGCGGCGCTCGTGGGACTGGGTCATCGTGGACACGTTCCCGATGCTCGACGGAATGATCATGTCGATCCTCGACATGTCGGACCGCGCCTACGTGGTCGTGCAGAACACCGTGCCGAACATCGTCGGTGCGTCGCGTCTGCTGCCGGTGATCGCGCAGATCGGGTTCCCCAAGGAGCGCACGCGCATCGTCCTGAACAACAACTTCGAGAAGGCGCCCGGCGGGTTGCCGCTCGAGGACGTCGAAGCTCGTCTCGACGCCGACGTCGATTATGTCATCCCGTACCAGAAGCGCCTGATCACGGCGCTGAACACCGGTCGTCCGTACGTGCTGCACGGTACGCAGCTCTTCGGCTTCGGCAAGGCGATCAAGCGCCTCGTCGACGATGTCATGGCCGGCACCGCCACGGAATCCGAGACCGAACCCGCGCCAGCCCGCGCGCGCCCCGCGCCGCCCGCAGGCGGATCCACGAAGGCCTCGTTCGCCGACTGATCCGCGACCGCGGACAACACCAAGGAACCCAACGTGGCCGACTCCCTCGACAGAGAACAGGTACGCGCGCGCTTCGGGCGCTCGATGTCCACCGATCTCGCTCACCGCCTCTCGGGCGAGGAGCGCGACCCGGCGTGGAAGTCGAATCCCGAATCGACGCCGGCCGTGCGCGGCGCGAACGTCGACTTCATGTCGATCAAGGCGCGACTGCACAGCCGCCTGCTCGACGAGATCGGTGAGCGTTCGATGTTCGGCAGCGGCGAAGAAGCCATCGCGAGCGCGGTGCAGGACTTCGTCGCGCGCGTGCTGCAGACGGAGGACATCCCGCTCAACGCGTCGGAGCGCGAACGGCTCGCCGACGAGCTGACGCAGGAAACGCTGGGACTCGGGCCGCTCGCGCCGCTGCTCGCGGACCCGGCCGTGTCCGACATCCTCGTGAACGGCTTCGACCAGGTGTACGTCGAGCGCTTCGGGCGCTTGATCAAGACCGATGTGCGCTTCCGCGACGACGAGCACGTGCAGCGCGTCATCGAACGCATCGCTGCGCGCGTGGGTCGCCGCATCGACCAGGCGTCGCCGATGGTGGACGTGCGCCTGCCCGACGGCAGCCGCGTGAACGCGACGATCCCGCCGGTCAGCCTCGACGGCCCGACGATCTCGATCCGCCGTTTCGGTCGTCAGCGCCTGCGTCGCGAGGACCTGATCCGCCTGGGGATGTTCACGCGCGAGATGCTGATGTTCCTGGAGCACGCGGTCATCGCGCGCAAAAACCTGTTGATCAGCGGCGGCACGGGCGCGGGCAAGTCCACGCTGCTCGGCGCGCTGGCGGAGGCGATCCCCGAGCACGAACGCGTCGTCACCATCGAGGACACGGCCGAGCTGATCCTCGACCAGGAACACGTCGTGCGCATGGAGACGCGTCCGCCGAACGTCGAGGGCCGCGGCGTCATCACGGCGCGCGACCTCGTGATCAACAGCCTGCGCATGCGCCCCGACCGCATCATCGTCGGCGAGTGTCGCGGCGCGGAAGCG
>JBBQCC010000447.1:0-2348 GCA_038318285.1 Planctomycetota bacterium
CGAGTCGAAGAACCAGTTCACGGCCTGGCCGGAGGTGTGGCTCTTCGTCGACTTGCGGCAGCCCGACGTGTGCACGCGCCGCTTCTTGTTCAACGCGCGCAGGATCCCGCGCGAGATCGGGATCGTCGTCTCGCCGAGGACCTCACGAACGTAGGAGAGCGGCCTGTCGCGGTACGCCGCCAGCTCGTGACGCTGACGCGCCGCCGCCTGGATCGCTTCGGCGTTTCCGAACACCTCGTCGCTCGCTGCGTTGAGCGAGCGCGCGAGGAGCTCGCGGTAGTCGTCGAACGGCGAGGGCACGAGTGATCAGCCGGCCGGCTCGCCCTCAGAGCGCTGCTGGTCTTCACGCGCGGCCTTGGCCTTCAGCTCCTCGATCTCCTCCGCGACGCTCGCGACCTCGCGGACGCTGTTCGCGAGCAGGCTCCGCTTGCTCAAGTTCGTCCGGTGCCGCACGCGCGCGGCGATGCGCTCGGCGGGGGACATGCCCGGCGGCAGGCCGTGACGATTCGAGCGCCAGCGATCCGGGTCGAGGTAGATGCGATTGCGCGGCGCCTCGGGGTCGACCTTCTGCGGGATGTTCTCGTGCACGACGGGTTCGCGTTCGTTCATGGTGTGAAGGTGGGGTGCGCGCGATACGGGTGTTGTGAAGCGGGACGCCCCATGCGCCCCGCCAAGGAAGGCCGGCGTGACTCAGCACCAGCCGCCGGTGCCCCCGCTCGCGCGCTCCACGACGGGACAGGGCCTCGGCCTCCGCACGGGGGTCGCCCGAGCGTGTTCATGCGCGTCCTCCGGCGACTTCCATCGCAGAGGCGTTCAGCTCGGCGCGGTAGTCGAGTGGCGCAATGTCGGCGCTCGTCGCCTGCGCGATCAGGGCGCGCACGAGCTTCTGTTGGATCGCGATCGAGACGCCCTCGAGGTCTAGGACGCGGCGCATCTCGCGGAACTGCATGACCTGCAGGCTGGCGAGGTCGCGCCCGTTGACCACGGAGCCGCGTGCGAGCCGGATCCGGTGCAGCTCCTCGACCCGGGCTGAGACGCGCTCGCGCATCGCGAAGATCGCCGCCTCGGCCTTGTCCGAGTTGCAGCCCGTCTTGATCAAGTCGATGTGCGCGCGGAGCGCCTTCGCCGCGGCGGACCAGTCCGAACTGAGCATGTGGACGCTGATCAGCTCGGCGGTGTCCCACAGGTTTCGCCGCCATTCGGGATCGTCCCCGGCCGCGAGCCGCGCGATCCGCTCCTGAAGCAACGCGTCGAGCAGGGCCACGCCCTCCGCGAGGTCGAGCAGCTTCGGATCGCCGATCGCCTTCTCGAACGCGTCATGGATCCGCGTCGGCAGCTTCGAGTACCGACCGTGGATGATCGGTCGCCCGCCGCCCTTGCCGTGCGAGTAGCAGACCTTCCCGCCGGTCTTGCGGCCGCACTGGTTGCCCGTCGTCCGCGACTTCGCGGGGCAATAGGCGGGGTCGTAGTTGGGACGGAGTTTCGGCGCCTTCATGGGTTCCCCGTGTTCCTAGGGGTTACCGCGCAGGTCGCCGACTGCCGACGCAGCCTAGATCCGAGGCGATGCGTCGTGCAAGATGCGCGCGCGCACGCTGGTGGACTCCCACGGAGTTCGCCCTATGGCCTTTGAGGCCTTCATCCCGAACCAGGTCAACCTGGACGGCGTCGACGCCATCCGCGAGGGCTATCCCTGGCGGCGCAAGTTCAAGGTCGAGAAGACGATCGCCGGCGTCACTTCGCCGGTGAACATGGCGGAGTACAACGCGGTGCCGCCCGTCATCGTCCTGAAGGACAAGGTCACCGAGGCGGGCGGGCAGACGACGCTCTGTCCCGTCGGCGTGTGCGCGTGGACCGACGCCAGCGGCGGGCAGTACCAGGTCGACATGATAGGTGCTGACACGAACCAGGGCACCGGCGCGGGCTCGGGACAGAAGCCGCTCGGCGTCTACGAGATCTACGTCACGCACAACACCGAGGACGACAGTGCCGGAGTGAAGAAGCGGGCCGTCGTCCACGAGGGAACGTGGGCGATAAAGACCAGCGTCGCCGTCTCGTGAAGCCGTGCAAGTTCAAGTCGCGGGAAGGGTCCGTGCCGTGGCATTAGGCATCCAGAACACCGGCGGCGTCGACGCGGCAACGCGCAACACAGGCTCGATCGTCCCGCTGGTGAAAAACTCTGGCGGAATCGTCAAGGGTCAGCAGGAGGACCTGAACTTCGTCCTCATCTTCATCGACGACGGCGGCGCCGAGTGGTTCGACTGGAGCGGACTTCTCGAGCCGGCCACCGGGCACATCATCCACCCCCGCATGACGGAGATGGGTACGCGCGGAGTGACCTTCCTCCGCGC
>JBBQCC010000448.1:0-2314 GCA_038318285.1 Planctomycetota bacterium
GGAAAGCGCCGTAACGGAACCCCGATGACGACGATCGAAGAATTGGCGCGCACGCGCGGTTGGAGCGACGAGGAAGCACGCGCACGCAATGCGATCTGCGAGATCGGCAAGCTGTGCTACGCCCGCAACTACATCGTCGGCGCCGACGGCAACATCTCGACGCGCCTCGCGGATGGCACGATCCTCATCACGCCGGCCGGCGCGATGAAGGGTTTCCTCTCGCCCGAGCAACTCGCGCACATCGACATGCAGGGTCGCGTCGTCGACGGCGGACCGAAGGCCTCGACCGAGGTGGGCATCCACCTCGTGTGCTACGTCGAGCGCCCCGACGTGCGCGCCGTGTTGCACTGCCATCCGCCGCACGCGGTGGCTTTGACGATCGCGGGCATCGACATGCAGTGCCCGGTCATTCCCGAGATCATCGTGACGATCGGCGGCATCCCGACCGCGCCGTTCGGCACGCCGGGCACGGACGAACTGCCGACCTCGATCCAGAACATCATCCGCTGTTCCGATACCGTCGTGATGCAGAACCACGGCTCGGTGACGATCGGGCCGAACCTGCTGGACGCCTACAAGAAGCTCGACATGCTCGAGCACACGGCCAAGATCCTGTGGATCGCGAGCTGCGTCGGCACCGTGAAGCCGCTCGCGCCCGAACACGTCGCCAAACTGCTCGGCACGCGCGAGAAGCTCGGCATCCGCACGCTGAACACGCTGGAGAACCAGTGCGGACGCGTCGCCGGATCGCGCTGATCCTCGTGGCATCGGCGGTCAGCGTCCTGGCGCTGGAAGTCGTCGCGCGCGTCTTCGCCCGGGCCAGCGGGCGCGAGCGCGGGCTCGCGCTCGACCCGCGACTCGGTTGGCGCCCGCTGCCTGACATCGAGAAGCGCGGCGCGCTGTGGGGCGCGATCCTGCCCGCGCGCACGAACGCGATGGGCTGGCGCGACGAGCCGCGCGAGTTGGCGAAGGCCCTCGGCGAGCAACGCGCGTTGCTGCTCGGCGACTCGTACGTGTTCGGGATCGGCGTGGACGACGGTCTGCGCGTGTCCGAGGCGCTCGAGCGCGACGTGCCCGGCCTCGCGGCTTGGAACCTGGGCGTGACCGCGTACGGACCGGACCAGGAACTGATCGTGCTCGAGTCGCTGATCGACGACGCGAAGCCGGACGTCGTCGTGTGGTTCTCGTGCCTGTCGAACGACATCGAGGACGTGCGCCACACGCGTCGGTACGGACACTCGAAGCCCTGGTTCGAAATCGCCGGTGACGGGCTCGTGCTGCACCCGCCCGCGCCGTCTCTGCTGGAGCGCTTGCGCGACGTGAGTTACGTGGCCGAATTCGTATGCGCGCCGCTCGACGGACGCACGCTGGCGCACGAGCTGGCGCCGCCGTGGCAAGATCTCGACGGGCTCGAGCTGTACGGCCGCATCGCCGCGCGCATCGCCTCCGTCGCCGCCGAGCACGGTGCGCAGTTCCTGTGCGTCACGATCCCCTCGCGCGTGCCGGAGGCCGACGCGCGCGCACGCACGGAGCTCGCCGCGCGCGGCCTGGAACCGCTCGACCTGGCCACGGGATTCGCGGCAGCGCACGACGAACCGGACCTGTTCCTCGCCGACGGACACTGGGATCGCGCTGGCCACGCGCTGGCCGCGCGGCTCGTCGCGGCCGAACTCCGTCGGCGCGCGTTCGTGCACTGAACGCGGCGTGACCGATCAGTGGACCCAGGTCGCACTGACTGCGTTGGTCAGGTTGAAGAACGCGGGCGTGCAGAACGTCGGGTCCGAGTTGCGGTACCAGACCTGATAGATGCGCAAGCCGCCGCTCGGCGGGATCGATCCGCGCACGGAGATCGGCGGATCACCGAGACCCGGGTACGACGAGACGCCACCGAAATTCGTCTGCGTCTCGAGGCGCACGACGAATCCGCTCGCGCAGCGCAGGCCGTCGCCGAACACCTGCCCCTCCCCGGACATCAGCGCGCTCGTGCCCTGGAAATACAGCGCGGACGAGACCGGCATGCCGCTGCCCGACAGCACGAACGTGTCGAGCGACAAGTTCGTCAGCCCCGTCGCGACCAGCAGTGCTCCGCCGGGGTCCACCGAGTTCGCACATCCCCGTCCGGCGAGGCCGGAATTGCCGCATGGACACGGAGTGCCCGAGCCGTCGCCGAAGCACAGCGGTGTCGGCGGCGGCGGCGGGTCCACCACGGTGAAACGCAGCCAGGCCAGCGTGAACGGCTCGGGCAGGAGTTGCATCGGGATCGGCGTCGTGCCCAGTGCGTCCGTCACCGAGGCGCTGACGTTCGTGCTGCCCG
>JBBQCC010000449.1:0-2294 GCA_038318285.1 Planctomycetota bacterium
GCTCGTGCCGACGACGTGCTTCAACTGCGAAGCAGCGTGCGGACTCGTCGCGTACGTCGACCGCGCGTCAATGCAGGTGCGCAAGCTCGAGGGCAACCCGTTCCATCCTGGTTCGCGCGGGAAGAACTGCGCGAAAGGGCCGGCGACGCTCAACCAGATCCAGGACGAGGGGCGCATCCTCTACCCATTGAAGCGCACCGGCCCGCGCGGTTCAGGCAAGTTCGAGCGCGTGTCGTGGGACCACGTCCTCGATGTGTTCGCACAGAAGATCCGTCAAGCGCTGATCGAGGACCGGCGCACCGAGGTCATGTACCACGTCGGCCGCCCGGGCAGCGACGGGTACATGGACCGCGTGCTGCAGAGTTGGGGCGTCGACGGTCACAACAGTCACACGAACGTGTGCTCCGCGGCTGCGCGGCTCGGGTACGCGCTGTGGAGCGGAGCGGATCGCCCGGCACCCGACCACGAGAACGCGAAGTTCATCCTGTTGCTGAGCTCGCACCTCGAGACGGGCCACTATTTCAATCCGCACGCGCAGCGCATCATGGACGCGAAGTCCAAAGGCGCGAAGCTCGCCGCAGTCGACGTGCGTTTGTCGAACACGGCGTCGATCGCCGATTACTGGCTCGCGCCGTGGCCGGGGACGGAATCGTTCCTGCTGCTCGCAATGGTGACGGTGATCTTGCGCGAGAAAACCTACGACCGCGATTTCCTCGAGACGTGGGTCAATTGGCGTGACTACCTGAGAGCGAAGCGCCCCGATCGCATCCCGACGTTCGAGCTGTTCATCGAGGAATTGACGCAGCACTACGCGACGTTCACGCCCGAAGCCGCCGAGAAGGAATGCGGCGTCTCGAAGGAGCTCGTGATCACCGTCGCGCACGAGATCGGCAAGGCGGGCAGCGCGTTCGCAGCGCACATCTGGCGCAACGCGGCGTCCGGAAACCTCGGCGGTTGGCAGGTCTTGCGTTGCTTGCAGTTCCTCGGCGTCCTCGTCGGTTCGGTCGGCACACCGGGCGGCACGAACCTGAACACGCAGACCAAGTTCGTGCCTCCGCCGTTCTTGAAGCCCGGGCCGCAAAACGTGTGGAACGAGCTGCTCTACCCGCCGGAGTGGCCGCTCTCGCACCACGAATTGAGCTTCCTGCTCCCCCATATGATGAACGAGGGTCGCGGCAAGATCGCGGTCTATTTCACGCGCGTCTACAACCCCGTCTGGACCAACCCCGACGGCATGTTGTGGGAGCAGATGCTGCGCGACGAATCGAAGATCGAGCTGCACGCGGCTCTGACTCCGACGTGGAACGAGACCGCGCAGTACGCCGATTACGTGCTGCCGATGGGCCACGGCACGGAGCGTCACGACTTGATGAGCCAGGAGACGCACGCCGCCAAATGGATCAGCTTCCGCCAGCCCGTGCTGCGCGTGTTGCGCGAACGTCTCGGCGAAAAAATCGAATGGACGCACGAGACGAACCCCGGCGAAGTCTGGGAAGAAGACGAATTCTGGATCGCGCTCTCGTGGCGCATCGATCCCGATGGATCGCTCGGCGTGCGCAAGTACTACGAATCGCCGTACCGCGCGGGACAGCGCATCACGGTCGACGAGTACTACCAATGGATCTTCGAGAACTCGGTGCCCGGTCTGCCCGAGGAAGCGAAGAAGAAGGGCATGACGCCGCTCGAGTACATGCGGCGCCACGGCGCGTACCTCGTCTCGACGGACGTGTACGAAGGGCACAAGAAGAAGCTCTCCGCGAAGGAGCTCGACGACACGAAGGTCGACACCGTCACGCGCACCGTCTTCAAAGCCGAGAAACCGGTCGGCGTACTCGTCGGGGATCAGGCGATGGCGGGTTTCGCGACGCCGTCGCGCCGACTCGAGATCTACAGCTCGACGATGGTCGATTGGGGTTGGCCCGAATATGCGCTGCCCGCGTACATCGAGAGCCACATCCACCGCAAACACATGCAGCGCGAGAAGGGCGAGTACGCGCTCGTGCCGACGTTTCGTCTGCCGACGTTGATCCACACGCGGTCCGGCAACGCGAAATGGCTGTACGAGCTGTCGAACGCGAACCCGCTGTGGGTCCACCCCGAGGACGCGGAGATGCTCGGCGTCGATACGTGCGACCTCGTGCGCATCGCGACGCGGATCGGGCACTTCGTGAACAAGGTCTGGGTCACGGAAGGCATGCGCCCGGGCGTCGTCGCGTGCTCGCACCACCTCGGTCGCTGGCGCCTCTTCGACGACGTCGGCGCGGACAAATGGGCCAGCGTGAAGGTCGCGCGCG
>JBBQCC010000450.1:0-2257 GCA_038318285.1 Planctomycetota bacterium
GGCGGGCGAGGTCAAGACTCGTCTGGAGCGGGGCACGGCAGGCCCGGTGATCGAGCGGATGAAGCGCATGCGCGAGGAGGTTCCGCACGCGTTGCTGCTCACCGAGTACGTCACGCCACCGCTCGGCGACGAACTGCGTAAGCATGGGATCGAATTCGTCGATGCGGCGGGCAACGCATTCCTCACGGGACATGGGCTCTACGTGTGGGTTGCCGGCAAGCCGCCGCGACGCGCGCGCGGCACACGTCGCGGTCTCCACGCCGCCGGCCTCAAGCTCATGTTCGTGCTGCTGCAGCAGCGTCGACGGCGCTGGAACCTGCGCGAGCTAGCGCGAGACGCGGGCATTGGTCTCGGCGGCGTCACGGGGATTCTGACGGCGTTGCAGGAGCGGAACTGGATCCGCCGCGTGCGCGACGAAGTCGAGTTGCTGGATCCCGAAGCGATGCTGAAGCGGTGGGATGAGGGCTTCGCCGACGCGCTTCGCCCCAAGCTCGTGCTCGCGCGTTGTCGTCGCAGGCCGGGAACTGAAATCGATGCGCTCCCCGCACTCATCGAACACACAGGGGTGGGGGCCATGCTCGGCGGTGAACTGGGCGCCGGTGTGCTGACGCGGTACCTGCGCCCACAGACCGCGACTCTCCATGTGCTCGATGCCGATCTGGACAAGGTGATGCGCAAGCTGGCGCTGTTGCCTGATCCAGCAGGGGACGTGCAGGTGCTGGCTACGTTCGGGGCGACGAATGGCGCGCGACAGAACGGCATCGCGGACCCGCTCCTCGTACGTGCGGAACTGCTTCTTCACCCGGACGATCGCTTGCGCGAGGTTGCAGAGATCATCCGTACGCAGCACATCGTGGTGCGCTGGGAATGAACCTCGACCCTGAGCACGATCGCCTGCTTCGAGACTTCCTCGATGCGATGCGCGCCGCGAACGCGCGCTGCTTTCTGATTGGCGCCGGAGCGCGCGTGCTCTCGATGGATGGTCGCTGGGGAATCCTAGGTGGCCGCACCACGCTCGACTGGGACTTCGCCGTGCGCGTCGCAAACTGGACCGAGTGGGACAGTCTGACAGCGCAACTCGTCGCGGGTGGGCGGTTCACGCGCACAGGCACGCCGCATCGGTTCCGCCACGCGGACGGTGGTCTGCTCGACCTCGTGCCGTACGGAGCGATCGAATCGCCTGCCGGCGAGATCTGTTGGCCGGATCGATCCACGATGTCGGTCGTCGGCTTCCAGGAGTCGGAGCGCCGACTCGAGCTGATCGTGGTCGCGCCGGGGCTCGAAGTTCCCGTTGCGGCCATCCCAAGCCTCGCGTTGCTCAAGCTGCACGCGTATGTCGATCGGCGATCGCGGCACGAGACGAAGGACATCCAGGACTTCGACTGGTATCTCCGGCACTACGAGTCCGCCGACAACGAGCTGCGCATCCACGACGAACTGGGGGAGTTCATTCGCGATGGCGCGTTCGACATCGAGTTCGCTGGCGCCGCGCTCCTCGGAAGCGACCTCGCGCGATCATTTCCTCCGCCCGCGCTCCTTGTTCCGAGAGCTGTGCTCGACGAAGCACGAGATCCGTGGTCACGTCTGGTCAATCACGTACTCGGACGCGTCACGAGTTCGGGAGAGGACGAAGAGCGAGCCCGACAGCGGATCGTGGACCGGTTCGCCGCGTGCGCCTTCGGCCTGTCGATCGCGGCCCCCTGAGGAGCAGAGATGGGTGCTCGGTGCACGTTCGAGCCTCGGGTGCTGAACGACCAGGCGGCGAGGCGAAGCGAGAGCAGGGGCGAAACCCATCGCTGGGACGACCGCAGGAATCCCCGTCAAGGTCGCGGGGCGAACACGTCGGAGGGAGCAGGGACGTTCGCATGGCCGCTTTCCGGGATCCCCGGGACGGTCGGGCGGCGAACGGCTCGGACGGGCTGGGGACCGTTCGGCTAGCCGCCCCACGCGAACCGAAACTTGACCGGACGTGCCGGCTCTCGCCTTGGCGCTCCCGTACGAACAACCACCGGGTGGGGCCGTGCAGCCGGCCGAAAAGGTCGTCGCTTGGCTACAGGGCCGACCACGACGACGACCGGTAGGTGCGAGCGGTCGACGGCACCTGACCGTCGGGGAAGGTGCTGGTCACTCGAGGGCGGTCGCCGCCGCCCCTCCGAAAGTTGCACCGGACCCCTCGTCCGCTGCCAACCCCGCGTCGTCGTCGTCGGACTCTCCAAGCGAGCAGCGGCGTATCACGGCGACCCGCTTTCCCGGTGGG
>JBBQCC010000451.1:0-2253 GCA_038318285.1 Planctomycetota bacterium
TCCCATTCGATCCGACGCGACCGCCCTGCCCGCCGACTGTGATCTACGGCACCGCGAAGACGACTTCGCTGGGCGTGCCCGCCGACCTCGTCGTCACGGGGCGCGCGATCGTCGGCATCGACGACCTCACGATCGGCACGGGCAACGGGATCCCCAACGCGCGCGGCATCCTCTTCTCGGGCGGCAGCGCCACGAGCGCGCCCTTCTTCGGCGGAACCCTGCTCGTGCTGCGTCCGCTGCATCGCGAGCGCATGTTCACGTTCGACTTCCTGGGCGGCATCGTGATGCCGATCCCGGTCACCCCGCAGCTCGTCGGTCGCACGCGCCACTACCAGATCTGGTTCCAGGATCCAGGCGACGCGTTCGGCGTCGGGCTGACGAACGCGGTGCGCGTGACGTTCTGTCCCTGATCGCCGCGGGAATTCGCGTTCAGAGCGTGTGACGAGATCACACGATCTCGCGACGCGAGGCGTCGCCACCTGGATCTCTGAGCCCGCACGCTCGATTCTCCACGCGCTCTCAGTTCTCGTTCTCGGGCCCGAGATCGGGCACGAACACGCCGGTTTCCAGCGCGCGCCACGGCGCCAGCTCGCGCGACAATCGTTCTGTGACCTCGGGCTGCTCGGCCGAAACGTCGCGCGTCTCGCGTGGATCCGCCGAGACGTCGAACAGGTCCGGTGCGGACGCCCCGGCGACGTGCACGAGCTTCCAGCGGCCGTCGAGCGCGGCGTAGCTGGTCCCGTCGGCGCGGTGCACGCCGAAGATCGCCGTACGCGGCGCGAGCACCTCGTCGCCGTGCAACGCGGGCCACACGCTGACGCCGTCGCGCTCGGGATCGGCTGGCAGTGCGACGCCCGCCGCGTCGCACAACGTCGGTACGAGATCGACGGCGTTGACGACGACGTCGCTGCGCTTCGGTGTCAACACATCACGCCACGCGACGATCGCGGGCACGTGCAGACCGCCCTCGAACACCGTGCCCTTCTCGCCGCGCAACGGCCCGTTCGATCCCCCGTAGGCCAGCGGCGCGCCGTTGTCGCTCGCGAAGACGACAATCGTGTCGTCGCGCAGCCCCTCCTCGTCGAGCGCCGCGAGCACGCGGCCGACGGCCCGGTCGAGTTCGTCGACGAGCAGCGCGTACGCGCGGCGAACGGGGTCCGGGAACGGCATCTCGTCCAGCGAACGACCGGGCGGTACCGACGTCGGCGCGTGCGGCGCGTTGAACGCGACGTGCAGGAAAAACGGCTTCGATCGGTCGCGGTCTCGGATCGCGCGAACCGCCTCGTCGGCCAAGAGTCGCGTCGAGTGTCCCGTCTGCACGAGCGGCTCGTCGTCGCGCCACCAATCGGCGTTCGGTCCGCGGGCGTGTGTCTGGTAGTCGATCCAACCGCCGAGGAGTCCGAGGAAGTGATCGAAACCCCGCTGCGTCGGTCGCAGCTCGGCGCGCGCATGGCCGAGGTGCCACTTGCCGATCAACTCGGTCGCGTAGCCCGCCGCCGCCAGCACCAGAGGCAAGGTCGTGACGCGCGTGTCGAGACCGCCGACGTCCTTCGCGCCGATGTTGCGCAGCAGCCCGAGGCGCACGGCGGACTTGCCGGTCAGGATCGATGCGCGTGCCGGGCTGCACAGCGCGGCGGTGCGGAACTGGTCGAGAACGACACCCTCGCGCGCCAGCTGTTCCAAGTGCGGCGTCGGGATGGGATCCGCCGCGCGACTCTGCGTCCAGGCCACGTCGCCGAACCCGAGGTCGTCGGCGAGCAGGACGACGATGTTCGGATGGGTGGGCCGGGGCTGGCCGCACGCGCCGGCGAGCAGCGCGCCGGCGAGCAGCGCGCAGGCGAGCAAGCCCGCAACCGCCCATCGTCCCGAACCCGGCCTCGTGTCCGCGTGCTGGCTGCGCATCGGCGGGAAGATACCGGACGCGCGCTGCGGGTGCGGATCCGCACGCGGCCCAGGCGCGAGCGCGCACCCGGCGGCAGCCCGCACTCACACGCGCAGTCGACCCCGCGCCCGCAGGGCTTGCGCGGGCGACCTGGCCGGGGCACGGTTCTCGCTCGCACGGCACCCCGCCGTCGACGACGCCCACGATCCCCCGAGTACCGCGTGAGAATCCCCGCCTTCCTCCTCGCCGTCGCAACGATCCTCGTCCCGGCTTGCAAGCCCGACTCCCCCGCGGCGATCGAAGCGTCGACGCAGCGGTCATCGGGCCCCGGGGAAGGCCTCGTCAACGTGCCCGAGGATCAACCGCGACCC
>JBBQCC010000452.1:0-2251 GCA_038318285.1 Planctomycetota bacterium
GCATCATCGTGGGCGAATGTCGCGGCGCAGAAGCGCTGGACATGCTGCAGGCGATGAACACGGGTCACGACGGCGGCTTGACGACCGTCCACGCGAACTCGCCGCGCGACGCGCTGAACCGCCTCGAGACCATGGTGCTGATGGCCGGTCTCGAACTGCCCTCGAAGGCGATTCGAGACCAGATCGTGTCGGCGCTGCACATCGTCGTCAGCGTGCGTCGCTTCGACGACGGCGTTCGCCGCATCGACACGATCGCGGAGATCACCGGCATGGAGAGCGGCACGCCGCTCCTGCAGGACATCTTCCGCTTCCAGCAGACGGGTCGGAATGGCCGCAAGGTGATCGGATCCTTCGCGCCGACCGGCATCGTGCCCAAGGTCGTCCACGAGCTGCGCGAGAAGGGCGTCGACGTCCCGCTCGAGCTGTTCCAGCGCGACGGTGGAGGCTTCAGTGGGTGAGATCCTCGGCCTGGCGGTCGTCATCGCGATCGCCTTCGTGTTCGTCATGGCGTTCCGCCATGTCCGGCTGCAGCGCATCGCGCGCGAGCGGCTGAACGAGGACGTCCACGTCCTCGTGCACGAACGTGCGACCGGCCTGACGCCGTCGCTGCGCCGACATCGCTGGATCCCCGTCGCGGTGGGCGTCTTCGTGGCGCTCGTATGCCGCGTCCTGCTCGGCATCGACGTCGTCTACGCGGCGGCCCTGGGCGTGATCGTGGCCGTCATTGCGTTCCTCGTCGAAGGCTGGCACCACCAGCGAAACCGCCTGAAGCTCGAAACGCAGCTCGCGAACTCGATCGACCTCATGGTCGCGGCTCTCGGCGCCGGATCCGGTCTGATGGAAGCCATCGACGGCGCCGCGCGCGAGGCCGGCAAGCCGTTGAAGCCCGAGTTGGATGAGACGCTCGGCCGCATTCGTTTCGGCGAAACGCCCAAGCAAGTCTTCGAGGATCTCGCCGAGCGCGTACCGCTCGAGGCGTTCCGCTTGTTCGCGTTCACGATGGCCGTGCACGGCGAAACGGGCGGCAGCCTCGCGCCGACGCTCGCGACCGTCGGACGCACGATCCGCGACCGCATCGAGATCGGCCGCCGCGTCCGCGCGCAGTCGACGCAGGCACAAGCCTCGGTCATCGGCATCGTCTTGATCACGTACTTCCTCGGCATCCTGATGTGGCGCACGAATCCGCGCGGGTTCGAGGAGTTCCTCACGCACCCCGTGGGCTCGAACATCGTCGCGGCCGCGATCGTCCTGCAGGCGATCGGCCTCCTCTGGATCACGCGACTCACGCAGTTGCGCTTCTGAAATCCCTGTCATGACCTTCCCGTTCCTCGCCGTGATCGATTGGCGCCTGCCGCTGGTCCTGGGCCTCTGGCTCTTGGCCCTGGGTGGCGCGTGGATCGTGTACACGCGCTGGCGCGCTGCGGAAATCGCGCGACGTCGAGCCTGGGCCGAGGACGAAGCGATCTCGGATGCAGCCGCGGAGATCGAAGACCTCGAGAGCCAGACTTGGCTGCGGCGTTGGCTGTACCTCGCCGGATTCCGCTCGCGCACGGCGCCGACGATGTTCGTCGCGGCGACCGCGGTCGGAGCGATCGCCGGCCTCGCACTCGCGCTGACGATCACCGCCAGCGGCATCGTGAACGAGACCGTGCAGGCTGCGGGCGAGATCCCGGGCGGCGTGGGCGACCTCGTGCGTCCGATGTTGTACGGCGCGCCGTGGATCTTCATGACCGTGCTCGCGCTGGCGCCGTTCGCGATCGTCAGCTCTTCGCGTACGAAGCGGGTCCTCGAGGTCGAGCAGGACATGCCCGTGACGCTCGAGATGCTCGCCACGATGAGCGAGTCCGGTCTGTCCTTCGACGGCGCGCTGAACAAGGTCATCGAGACGAGCCCCGACAAGCGTCCGCTGTTCCAGGAGATGCGCACCTTCCAGGTCGAATCGCTCTCCGGCGTCGGACGCGTCGAGTGTTTCCGTCGCATGGCGCGGCGTATCGAGCTGCCCTCCGTGAACGTGTTCACGTCGGCGCTCGTGCAAGCCGAGCAAGTCGGCGCCGGCTTCACGCGGGTTCTGCGCAACCAGGCCGACGACCTGCGCAGTCGCCGTCGCGAAGACGCGAACATGCTGGCGCAGTCGCTGACGGTGAAGCTCGTCTTCCCGCTCGTCATCTGCTTCTTGCCGGGAATCTTCGTCTGCACGCTCGGCCCCACGTTCTTGCAATTCCTCAAGCTCGCCGAAGGCATGACGCGCGGC
>JBBQCC010000453.1:0-2222 GCA_038318285.1 Planctomycetota bacterium
GAGCGGAAGATGCGCATCCCCTACCTCGTCGGCACGATGATCGAGCTACCGCGCGCAGCACTGGTCGCCGGCGACATCGCCAAGACCGCCGAGTTCTTCTCGTTCGGCACGAACGACCTGACGCAGACGACGTTCGGCATCAGTCGCGACGACGGCGGACGGTTCCTCCCGGACTACGTCGAGCGCGGCATCCACGACGACGACCCGTTCACGACGCTCGACCGCGAAGGCGTCGGTCGCCTGATGCGCATCGCCAGCGCCGAAGGCCGCGCAACCAGGCCGGACCTCAAAATCGGCATCTGCGGCGAGCACGGCGGCGACCCACGCTCGATCGAGCTGTGCCACGAACTCGGACTCGACTACGTGTCGTGCTCCCCCTTCCGCGTGCCGCTCGCCCGGTTGGCCGCCGCGCAATCGGCGTTGCGAGCGCGCGCCGCGAAGTCGAAGTAATTCCGTACGGTGTCAGACACCGTACGGAATTAAGTCGCAGTCCGAAGTTACCTGGCTCCGTACTGGGTTTTTCTCAGCGCAGATCGCGCTTGTCCTCGAGCCCGTCCAGGATCCGCAGCACCAATCGCGCCACGCGGTGCACCTTGTCGTAGTCGAGCTTCTCCGGGTCGTCGCCGGCGCCGTGGTAGTCCTCGTGCACGTCGCTGAAGAGGAACATCACCGGGATGCCGAGGCGCGCGAACATGTAGTGGTCGCTGCGCTCGTAGTAGGTGTCGGCGCTGCCGAGTTTCGGGAAGCCCTCCAGCGGCGCGAGCTTCTCCGTGACCTTGACGAGCTCGTTGTAGTCCTTCGCGCGCGACTTCGTCGGCGTCACCAGCAGCTTGTCCGGCGCGTTGCGGCCGACCATGTCGATGTTGATGTCGGCGACGGGCTTCACGCCGTCCGGGAACCAGGGGTTGTCGCTGAATGCGCGCGACCCCCACAAGCCCTTCTCCTCGCCCGAGACCCAGATGATCATCACCGAGCGCTTGAGCGGGCCGTAGGTCGCGAGCGCCTCGGCCACCGCCAGCATGGTGCACGTGCCCGATCCGTTGTCGTCGGCGCCGTTGAACACGACCCCCTTGCGAGTGCCGATGTGGTCGTAGTGCGCGCTGAGAATGATGCACTCCTTCGACAGCACGGGGTCGCTGCCGGGCCAGAACCCGCACACGTTTTCGACTTGGATGCGCCCGCCGGCGCCCTGCATCTTGCGCGTCTCCGTCAGCGAGAGTCCGAGGTCCGCGCCCTTGGCCAGCGTCCCCGTCTTCTTCGCGCCCTCGAGCATCGTCGTGACGGCGCTGCGCGTCATGAAGACCATCGGGAATGCATCGCGACCGGGCTTGGCGTCGTCTTCCTTGCCAGCGTCGTCCTTGTCCGCATCGCTCGAGGGCCACGCGACCGTGCCCTGCCGCTGGCGTTCGAGCGCGGACGCGAAGCGCGTCGCGTAGTCCTCGCCCGCGTACTTCGGTCCCGGCGCGACGATCAGGCCCTTGGCCTTGGCGCGGCGCGCATAACGGGACAGGTCGCGCGGCTCGGTCCCCTCGTCGAACACGAGCGCCCACTTGCCGGGCACGCGCGCGGAGCCGAGGTCCTCCTTGGATCCGTCGCCGGCGAAGACGACGGGCGCGTTCACCTCGAGCTCCGTCACGTCGAACGTCGACGACAGGAAGTAGTCCTTGCCGAGGACGAGCTTGCCCGTGGCTTCACGCGCGGACCACTCGAGGTGCGACGCCTCTTCGTCGAGCACGCGATGCTCGAGGGGATACTCGAAGAAGTAGCCATCCTTCGCGCCCGGTTTCCAGCCCAAGCGCTCGAGGCGCGAGCGCAGGAAACGTGCGGCGACCTTCAACCCCTCGCTCGGCGTGTCACGACCACCCATGTCGTCGCTGGCGATGAAGTAGACGTCGGTCTTGATCTCGTCGGCGCTGACCTTCTCGAGCGCGGCGAGCATCTTCGCGCTCGTCGGATCGGGGCTGGCGCGTGTCAGCGGCAGGGCAGTGCTGGGTGCCGAGGAGAGCGACGCGGACGTGACGAGTGCGGCGATCAGCGTGAGCATGCGGCCAAGATAGTCATCGCGCGGAGGACGGGTCGTACGAATCCGGTTCAGCGCCCCGGTTCGGTCCCGTCCAGGCTGCGCGAGCGCAGGAGCTGGATCGTGGACTGCCCGACCCGGTCGAGGAGCTGCGCCAGGCCGGCCTCGTCCTCGATCTTCTCGAGGTCGTCGAGGTTCGCGC
>JBBQCC010000454.1:0-2170 GCA_038318285.1 Planctomycetota bacterium
TACCACCTGACCGCGCTGCGCGGCATCGGCGCGTGCGAGATCGTCGCGCTGGTCGATCCCGATCGCGCGCGAGCGGAAGCCCTGGCGGGTCGCTTCGGCGTAGCGCGCGTGCTCGGGTCCATCGACGAGCTCGCGAGCCTGCGCGTCGACGTCGCGCACCTTCTGACGCCGCCCGACACGCACGTTGCGCTGGTCGGCAAGTTGCTCGACATGGGCGTGTCCGTCTTCGCCGAGAAGCCGCTGGCGCTCTCGGCCGCGGACGCGCGCGCGCTGGACGAGAAGGCGCGCGCACTCGGGCTCGTCGTCGGCGCAAACCACAACAACGTCCATCACCCGGCGTTCGCGCGCCTGTTGCAGCGCGTCGCCGCGGGCGAGATCGGTCGCGTCGAGCACGTGCAGGTCACGTTGAGCGTGCCGCTCGCGCAGCTCGACGCCGGTGACTACGCGCACTGGATGTTCCGCGAGCCGCGCAACATCGTGTTCGAAGCCGCCGTGCATCCCTTGGGTCAAGTGCACGCTCTGATCGGCGCGCCGCGTCACGTCGAGACCACGCTGGTGTCCCGCCGCGAATTGCACCCCGGGCAAGTGTTCGTCGACCGCTGGTCGGCCAGCGGTACCGGCGAGCGCGGTTCGATGCAGATCTACTGCGCGTTCGGTCAGGGTTTCACGCGCAACACGATCCAAGTGCTGGGCACCGATGGTTCGCTGGAAGCGGACCTGTTCCACAACACGCTCAGCGGGGAACGCAAGACGGTGTGGCTCGACTTCTGGAACAGCTACCTCGCGTCCGCGCGTCGCGGCGCCGCGATGCAGCGCGACGCGCGCGCCACGGCGGCGCGTTGGTTCCAGACGACGCTCGGCCTCGCGCCGCGACTCGACGCTTTCTTCGTCGGCATGCGCGAGTCGATCGAGCAATTCCACGCGGCCTACCGCGCCGGCACCGAGGTGCCGACCGACGCACGCCGCGCTTCGGAAGTGCTGGCTTGGTGCGATGCGATGGCGTCGGCCGCGCCCGCAGCTCCCCCGCCGGCGCCGGAACCTACCGCGGCCGGTCCCGCGCGGCCGGGCGAGGTCGTCGTGCTGGGCGCGACGGGCTTCATCGGGACGCGCACCGTGGCCAAGTTGCTCGAAGCCGGCTCGCCCGTCACCGTCGTCGCGCGACGCGCGCACTCGCTGCCGCCGATCGTCGCGGAGGGCGTGAAATCAGGCCGCATTCGCTTCGTGCGCGGTCGCCTCGAGGACAAAGCGTCGTTGGTCGCCGCGTTCGCCGGCGCGGACGCGGTCATCTCGCTGGCGACGGGCAACGGCGACACGTGGGCCGCTGTCGAGCGTTCCATGGTGCGCGGCAGCGTCGGCGCCGCGGAAGCTGCGCTCGAATGCGGCGTCAGGCGCTTCGTGTACGTCAGCTCGATCGCGTCGCTGTACACGGGATCCGATGCCGCGAGCGGCGAGATCCAAGACTCGACGAGGACGGATCCCGTGGTCGCCGAACGCTCGCTGTACTCGCGCGGCAAGATCGCCGCGGAACAGGCGCTGCTGGAAGTACACCGCGCGCGCGGGTTGCCGCTGGTCATCGCGCGCCCCGGCGTCGTGATGGGCGCAGGCACGCCGATGCAACACTCGGGCCTGGGCATCTGGAACCGCGACAACCACTGCGTCGGCTGGGGACGCGGCGACAATCCGCTGCCGATCGTGTGGGTCGACGACGTCGCCGACGGCTTGGCGCGCATGGCGCGGTACGTGGGCAAGGACATCGACGGTCAGGCGCTCAACCTGTGCGCGCGCGCGCCGCTGACGGCGCAGGACCTCGTCGCCGAACTCGCGCGCGCGACCGGGCGCGATCTGCACTTCCATCCGCGCGGCCTGGAGTTCTCGCAGACGCTCGAGATCGGGAAATGGCTGGTGAAGAAGGCCGGCCGACGCCCGGGCGTCGAGTTCCCGAGCTGGCGCGACCTCAAGGCGCGATCGCTCGGCGTCGTGTTCGCATGCGACCTCGCGCGGCAGAAATTGTGCTGGAAACCGGTCGAAGACCGCGAAGGCCTGATCGAGCACTGCGTGCGCGTGTACCGGCCGCGGGGCTGAACGCGCCGGGGTCGGGGCTTCCCTCGCCGGACGCGATGGGTCACCCTCGCGGACCCGCCATGGATCCGAAGACGCTCAACAAGCTGAA
>JBBQCC010000455.1:0-2155 GCA_038318285.1 Planctomycetota bacterium
GAACGACTGCTCAGGGCGGGGCGCGGCTTGCACCGTTGTCGACCTCCGTCGGGGGCGGCATGGGCCGGGGGGGGGTGTCCGGTGTCCTCCCCGGAGACGCCGGCTACCGCCGCCACGCTACCGTTTCGGCAGTGGGTGTAAACCGCGGCGACCCAGGCATGACGCATGGTGGCGCCTTTTGGTTCCATTGCTCTTGGGCGGTGCTGCGCCGTCCGCACCTGTGGTTTGCCGCAATCCGCCAGGTCATCCGTGCGATACCCACCCGGTGGTGGACCCGACGGCCGTTCGTGCCGTTCCCCGACATGGACTACGCGCGGTTCCGCCTCGAGACGGCGTACGGCGTGCACGCGACTCCACAGGTGGACGACGTCGTGCGCTATCTCGAATGGTGCCGAACCTCGGCCTAGGCGTTCCCGAGTTTCGGGTGTGGCGTTGTTCGACCGCAGGCTCGCCCGACATCGGTACAATCGCAAAAATCTCGGCCGCCCGGGAGGTGATGATCCGTGGCCCGAGCGCTTTTGCTCAACGCCAGTTTCGAGCCGCTCTGCGTCGTCCCCGCGCGGCGCGCGGTCGTGCTGGTGCTGAAGGAGAAGGCCGAGATCGTGCATCGCAACGGCGCCGAGTTCCACTCGGAGCGGCGCAACGTTCCGGTGCCGAGCGTCGTCCGGTTGGTGCACTTCGTGCGCGTGCCCTTTCGCGCGACCGCGCCGCTGTCGCGGCGTGCGGTCTTCGCGCGCGACGGTCACCGTTGCCAGTACTGCGGGGTTGCGGCAGAAAATCTCGACCATGTGCTGCCGCGGTCGCGGGGTGGGCCGCACACGTGGGAGAACGTCGTCGCGTCGTGTCGGTCCTGCAACGCGCGCAAGGAAGCCCGACTGCCCAACGAGTGCGGGATGGTGCTGCGCCGACCGCCGGTTGCGCCCCACGCCACGACGTCACTGATCGCGTCGACCGGACCGATCGATCCGGTGTGGCACAAATACCTCGGCCGCCACGAGGCCGTCTCCGCCTGACGACTGATCAGTCTTCGTCGGTGGGGGTGGAGCCCGCGATCCGGTCGAGAAGAACGGCAAGTTCCTCGCGTGCGCGCTTGCGTTCGGCACGCGCCTTCCCCCGAATCTCTGCCGCGTCGCGTTCGGCCTTTTGGACCTGGTGGGCGGCGTCCTTCTCCGCGGCCTGGCGACGCTTGGCCGCGTCCTTCTCCGCGTCTTCGAGGATCTTCTGCGCGTCGCGCTGCGCGGACTCGCGTTCCTTGGCGGCTTCGCGGTCGGCGGCCGCGCGCAGTTCCGCGGCTTGGTCGATGGCCTGGGCGCGGCGATCCGAGGCGTAGTCGTCGGCGCCGCCGCGCTGTTCGAGCGCGTAGTTCTCCGCCGCTTCCCGTTGGCGCGCCGCCTTCTTCTCGGCACGTTCGAGGATCTGGTCGGCCTCCATGCCCGCGTACTCGGCCCGCTCGCCCCGCTCGATGCGATTCGCGGCACGCTCGATGCGTTTGCGCTGCTTGACCAACTTGCGCTCGACCTTCGCGATGCGTTCGAGCAAGCCGGCGATGAGTTCGGCGCGGTGGGTATCGGAGACGGCGACTTCTGCGGCCCGGGTCCGGAGCTCGCGGGCGTCCTCTTGGGCGATATGGCGGATGCCCTCGGCCGTGGTCAGGGCGTCGCGCCGAATCGTCTCGGCTTCGCGCATCGCTTCGTGGCGGAGCTCGTCGGCGTCGGCGCGGGCCTGCGCGACGATGGCGTCGGCCTCGGCGCGCGCTTCAACGGAGGGGATTGCGGCCTCGGCCCGGGCCAGTTCGAGCTCGAGCTCTTCGGCGTGCGCGGCCATCGCATCGAGGGTGCCCTGCGTGCCGTCGAGTTGTTCGGCGAGGGTGTCGGCCCGACCTTGCGCCTCGGCTGTCGCGGCGCGCATGTCTTCGCGCTCGGTGTCGTGCGCGTAGACCACTGCTTCCAAACGGGTGATTTGGGCGAGTGCGTCGTCGAGACCGCGGCGGGCGTCGTCGCGTGCAACCGTGAGCTCGGCGATCGCGGTTTCGAGGCTCGCGACGCGCAGGTGTGCTTCGTTCAGATGCGTGCGCGCGGACTCGTGCGCAGAGACTTCTTCGGCGAGCGCGGCTTCGAGGCCGCTGATCTCGGAGTTGGCGTCTTCAAGCTGGGCG
>JBBQCC010000456.1:0-2117 GCA_038318285.1 Planctomycetota bacterium
ACGTACTGGAAGGAAAACACACTCGTGGTCGGGCACTCGAAGTCGAACTCGAGGACAGCCGCGTCTTGCGTGGCTCCGGTGACGAGTGCGTCGAGGTCGGTGTCGCCGAGCCGCAGGTTGTCCGTGCTGGTCGATCCGCTCAGGTTCTGCGGTCCAGCGACCGACCCCACATTGCCCGAACTGAGCACGACGCCTTGCGCGAATCCGATGATGCCCGTGCCTCCGTTGAACGTGCCAGCCGCGATCGGAGCGCCGGTGTACTGGACGTTCGTGATCGTGACGCCGGGCCCCACGAGGGCCTGCACGATGCCGGCCGGGGTGAGCCCGCCGGTTCCGATGCTCTGGGTCGCGAGGCCCGCGACCAGCGACTGCTGCGGGATCCAGTTGGATCCGCCGGGCGGCAGTTCGAGGCGACGCTGCGCGAATCCGGGCAGAGCGAGGCCGAGCACAGCGAGGCTCGTGGTGACAACGGGGAGGAAGGACGTGTTCGAGAACACACGCTTTTGCTGGACGTTCGTCATGGAGTGGCTCGAGCGGGAGAGGCTGGCTCGCGAAGGTGATGGCGATCGCGTTGTCGCGAGGACATCGCGCACTTCGAGACTATGGCACCGAAATGAGCGAACGCGACGGACTGCGCACAGTGCGCACGCCGCGTACGACTTGGTGCGCACCCCACGTCCGGCGCAACGCGCATGGTTTCCAATCTTCCCGCGCGCGCAGGTCGTCCAGCGCAACTCGAGCGGCGAGCCGAACGCGAGGCAGCCGCACGAGATCGACGCCGATACGGGTTCCCCGGAGTGCGCGTACGTTCACCGCTCAGGTGTCATCGCCCCTGCGACCACGGAGCCAGCACGGCCCGACCCCGCGTGGAGGCCGGCCTTCCCACGTCAGCTATCTCCTCCCCAGCCCACGAACTCCTGCGTCGAAAGTGCGCGAGGTCGGCAGCACAGCGCAAGCGATCCCCGCGAGGATGACGGCCGAACACGCGACGAGGCGCACGCTCGGCACCTCGGCCAGCAGAGCGGCCCCGCCCAACGCGGCCAGCACCGGCACCGCCAGTTGCACGACCGCGGCGCGAGCCGACGTCAGGCCGCGCAGCGCCGTGTACCACACCGCGTAGCCGAGTCCCGAAGCCACCGCACCCGAGGCGATCGCGAGTACGACACCGCGCGTCTCCGCGTGCAGTTCCTTGTGCTCGACGACGAGGAACGCGATCGCGATCGGCAGGCTCAACAGGAAGTTGTGCGCGGTCGTGGCCAGCGGTCGCTGGCTACCTCGTCCGAGCAGCGAATAGATCCCCCACGCGACTCCCGCCGCGGACATCGACGCCGCGCCGATTCCGTCGGGCGCGTCGAGGCCGGGCAGCACGAGCGCGACGAGTCCACCCAGGCCGATCAGTGCGCCGATCCACTGGCGCGCGCTCAGTCGCTCGCCGCGCGCGACGGCGCTCGTGATCATCGTCACCTGCACGGCGCCGAAGAGGATCAGCGCGCCCGTGCCGGCAGCGAGGCGCAAGTACGCCAGGGAGAACGCGACGGCGTACGCGCACAACGCGAGACCGCCGCGCCATCCGCCGCCGCCGATCCGTTCGCCGCGCGCGCGCACGAGCACGGCGAGCACGCACGCCCCGCTCGCGAGTCGTATGCCGGTGAACGTGGCCGGGTCGATCGCGCGCAGGCCGTTCGCGTCGGCGCCCAGCGCGGCCCGGCACAGGAGCGAGTTCGCCGCGAATGCGCACAGGGCCACCGCAGTGAGAAACGTGGTTCGGACTGCAGCGTGCGCCATGGATTCGGCCGGGAGACTAGCAACGGAGCGCCGCCAGACAGATCGCGTGGCGGGTGATTCCGGGGGCGGCAACCGGGACTTCGCGAGACGGTCGAGCGGAACCGCGGGGCGTTGCCCGTAGGATCCCCCCCGCCGTATGAACGACGCACAGCTTCCTTCCGACGTCCCTCGCCCTTCCGACGCGACGAAGCCGCGTGACGCCAGCGCAGGTTCGTCGTTCGCGACGCTACCGCTGACGCCCGCGGCGCTCGCCAACTTGGAGACGCTCGGCTACCACGCGATGACGCCGATCCAGGCCGCGAGCTTGCCGCTCGCGCTCGCCGGTCACGACC
>JBBQCC010000457.1:0-2112 GCA_038318285.1 Planctomycetota bacterium
CCGCCCGGGCCGGCCACCCCGGTGATCGAGACGGCGAGACGCGCGCCGGAACGCTCCGCGGCGCCGCGCGCCCTGGCGGCCGCCACCGGCGCGGAAACGGCGCCGTGCTCGGTGAACAGCGCCGGGTCCACGCCCAGGAGAGCGGTCTTGGCTGCGTTCGCGTAGGTGACGAAGCCGTACTCGAAGACCGCGCTGATCCCCGGCACGCGGGTCAAGCGCTCGGCGGCGAGGCCACCCGTGCAAGATTCGGCCAGCGTGACCTTCACGCCACGCGCGATCAGCTCCCGGCCCAGCGCGCGCGCGAGGTCGGGCTCGTCCTCGCTGAAGAGCCACTCGCCGAACCGCTCGCGCACCTCGTCGCGGCGCGCGTCGGCCAGCGCGACCGCTTCGGCGCGACTCGCTGCCGCCGCGCGGACGGACACGGAGAGACGTCCCCCACTCGCGGTCACGCCGACGATCGGGTTCGCGTCACGCGCCATCCAGGCGCCGGCCGCGTCCGCGAACGCGCCCTCCGGAATCCCGTACAGGTGCAGCGCGCGCCGTTCGACACTGGGCAGTCCGGCGACGCGCGCGCAGAGGCGCGGCAGCACGAAGTCACGCAGCATCGGTCGCATCTCGCGCGGCGGTCCGGGCAGCGCGCACACGAGCGCGCCGCCGATCTCGAGCGCGAAGCCGGCGGCCGTGCCGTTCGGATTCGGTATCACCTCCGCGCCGCGCGGGAACAGCGCCTGACGCTCGTTCGCCGCAGCGAACGGACGGTTCCGACGCGCGAACAGCTCGTGCAATCCGGTCAGCACGATCTGGTCGCGGACGAGCTCGACGCCGGCCGCGCGCGCCGCGGCATGACGGGTCACATCGTCGAGCGTCGGTCCGAGCCCGCCGGTCACGAGGATCGCGCCGTGGCTTGCGGCGAGTTCGAGCAGCGTGTGTACGAGCCCGTCCTCGTCGTCGCCGAGCACGGTGAACCGTCGCGGCTCGAGCCCGGCGTCGATCACTGCTCGTGCGATCTCGGCCGAGTTCGTGTCGACGTGTCGTCCTTCGACGAGCTCGTCGCCGGTTCCGATGATCGCGACGCGCGCGTCGCCCCGCCGTACGCTCACGACGCCGGTCCCCCCTGTGTCTGCCGCGGCTTGCCGCGCCAGCGCGACAGCAGGATGCCGATCTCGTACAGCGCCAGCATCGGCGCCGTCGTCAGGAGCTGCGTGTACGCGTCCGGGCTGGGCGTGATGAACGCCGCGACGAACAGCGCGATGACGATGAAGTGCTTGCGCCACTTGCTGTAGCTCTTCGCCTCGATCAGCCCGATCGACGCGAAGAACACCATGATGATCGGCAGCTGGAATGTCGCGCCGATCGAGAGGCACATCATCGACAGGAAGTCGAAGTACTTCTCGAGACCGAGCTGCGGTTTCACCATCTCGACCGGCAGGGTCGTCGAGAGGAAGTACAGGCCCGAGGGCACGATCAGGAAGTAGCAGAACGCGACACCGCTGAAGAACAGCGCCACGCTGAACGGGAAGTACAGATGCACGAGACGCTTCTCGTGCTTGTACAGACCCGCGGCGATGAATTGCCAGATCTCGAACAGCACATACGGCCCGGCCAGGAACGCCGCGACGTACAGCGACACGTTCAACGAGACGAAGAAGCTGTCGCCGACGCCGAACGCGGACAGTCGTTCTTCGACGGGGTTGCGCAGCCGCTGATCGGTCGCCTCCATCGTCAGGAAGTACTCGTCGCGCCGCTTCTCGGGGTGCAGGACGAGCTCGGCCTCGCTGCGATCGATGAGGTCGGCGTTGATCTGGTGGACGGCCGTGCGCCACGGCCACATGACGTGCTGGAGAACTTCCTCCTTGAACGTCCAGGCGACGACGAGCGCGAGGATCAACACCAGCAGGCTGCGCGTGACACGCTTGCGCAACTCCTCGAGGTGTCCCCCGAGAGTCATGCGCGTGTGCTCGAGATCCTCCGCCTTACGCTCCGCCATGCGAGCCGGGAAGTGTGCCCGAAATGCAGCGGGGACGCACCGGAACCCCGTACGGAGCCAGGTGAAATCGGACGGGGTTTCTCAGGAGACGTTGCAGATTGCGGCGTCTTCGGTGAAACCCCGTC
>JBBQCC010000458.1:0-2107 GCA_038318285.1 Planctomycetota bacterium
CCGGCGACCACCGCTACCTCGAGGGCGTGTTCCAGACGCAGAGACTCCGACTGTCGTGCTTCGACGGCGCGCACGCGTTTTTGTACGACGCGCACCTCGACGAAGCGGGCGAGCTGCACGGCACGTTCGCCAGCGGCGCGAAGTGGCAACAGGCTTGGCACGCCGAGCGCGCGCCGGAGGCACGCATCGCCGACGAGTTCGCGCAGGCACGCTGGACCTCAGAACCGGGGCTGTCCTGGATCGAGGGCGTCGATGCGCAGGGTCAGCCGCGGTCGCTGGGCCAGGTCGCGTTCGGCGCGCGCGCGCTGGTCGTGCAGATCGCGGGCTCGTGGTGTCCGAACTGTCACGACGAGCTGGCTTGGCTCGCACCGTTGGCGCGCGAGCTGGCGCCGAAGGGTCTGCGCGTCGCGACGCTCGGTTTCGAGCTGACCGGCGACAGCGAGCGCGACCTGCGCCAACTCGCGCGCATGCGTGAGCGCCACGCGGCGACGCACGAGTTCCTGCTGGCCGGCACCGCCGACAAAGGACGCACCGCGGCGGCGCTCGGCGCCATCGACCGCGTCGTCGCGTTCCCGACGCTCGTGCTCTTGGCGGCGGACGGCTCCGTGCGCGCAGTGCACAGCGGTTTCCGCGGCCCGGCGACGGGCGCGGAGCACGTCGAGGAGATCGCCGCGCTGCGCACACGCATCGAATCCGTGCTGGCCGAGACCGAGCCGTCGTCGGTGGCGCTCGACATGTTCGTCGCCGAAGGCCTGTGGCGCGACGAGCGCGATCGCACCTTCGTCGAAGTCCGTCGCGAGGGCAAACGCGTGACCTTCGTCGAGCGCGAGATGTTCCGCTTCGATGGCCCAACGCGAGAAGATCCGGTCGCGCAGGGCGAAGTGACAGCTCACGGCGACCTGCTGCTCGTCGGGGACGAACTGTGGCAGTTCGATCGACGCGCCGAGGTCGTACTGGACCCGCGGGACCTCGCGCACCGGTTGACGCCCGCCGCCCGCGGTCCGTTTCCCCGCGTCAACACCGGCGGCGCGCGCGGCGAGTCCGTCGACCGCCCCGAGGGGCTGCTCGCCGCGCTGGCCAGCACCGACGCGACGCTGCGCCGCGAAGCCACGTGGTTCCTCGCGAGCCAGATCGTCACGGCGATGTTCGCGCCGCCCGACTACGCGCCCGTCGTGGATCCCGCGTCCGCGAACCAGTTGTTGCCGCGGCTCGACGACGCCGATCCGCTCGTGCGCGCAACGGCGTGCTGGGCCGTCGGCGTGCTACGCGTCGAGGGCGCGGAGGCCAAGCTGCGCGCGAACGCGGACCATCCGTTCCCGGCGGTGCGGCGCGAGGCGACGCGCGCGTTGGCGAACTTCAAGCCGCGCTGAATGACGGCACGTGTGGCAGACGGTGCGTCCGGGGGACGGCACGTGTGGCAGACGGCCCGTCCGGCGGACGACAGGTGCTGCGGACGATGCTGCGCGGCTACGAACCGGCGTGCGTGCCGGGCTTCCACAGGATGTCCTGCCGACCCAGGCGATTGTGCACGCGCGCCAGCACGAACAAGAGGTCGGACAGGCGGTTCAGGTAGCGCAGGACTTCGATGTTCAGCCGGTCCTTCTCGGCCGGATCCGCGAGCATCTCGGAGACGTGACGCTCGGCGCGGCGACAGGTGCAACGCGCCAAGTGGAACCAAGCGGACTGCGGCGTGCCGCCAGGGAGGATGAACGACTTCAGCGGTTCGAGCTTGGCGTTCTCGCGATCGATCAGGTCCTCGAGCCGCTTCGTGTACGTCGGCGTGATCCGCAAGCGCTCGCCGGCTTCACCCGGGACGCACAGGTCGGCGCCCACGTCGAAGAGATCGTTCTGGATCGATTGCAGGTCGCCGAAATGCGGCTCGTCGAGCCCGCTGGCGAGCAAGAGACCGAGCGTCGAGGACAGTTCGTCGACGGTGCCGTACGCCGCGACGCGCGGCGCGTGTTTGGGGACGCGGGTGCCGTCGCCGAGGCTCGTTTGACCCTCGTCGCCGCCGCGCGTGTAGATGCGATCGAGTCGAACCATGGACGCTCCTCGTGGGCGAGCATCTTGCTCGGCCACGGGCCGTGCAGCAAGGTTGAGCGGCGAG
>JBBQCC010000459.1:0-2074 GCA_038318285.1 Planctomycetota bacterium
GCGGGCCGCCGCGCAGCATTCGCCGCGGCGTCTGATCGAGTTGGCAACCCCACGTCGGTGCACTCAGTTGCGCGCGAGCCGTCGCTCGCGCCGCACGGCGCGCCACAGCACCAGCACAGCGAAGATCGGCGCGCCGCACGCGACGAGGACGACGATTGCTTCGAGGATCGTGTCGATACGCGGCAGGTTCCACAGCACGGCCTGCAGCAGCGTCAAGACCGCGTCCGTCGTGACCGCAGTCGCGACGACGAGGCCGAGCAGTGGTCGGAAGCGACGCGCGAGCACGAGCATCGCGGCGCAGATCACGACGTCGAAGGCGATCCACGCGTGCTGGATTGCGAGGGACGGGAACCACATCGCGGTGTCCGCCCAAGCGAGCGCCGCAGTCCACGGGATCAGCAGCAAGGCTAGCGACCACAGCACGACCGACGGTCCCTCGACGAGCGTGCGCGCCGCGAACACGGCCAGATTGCCGCCGGCGAACGCGCGCAACGCGTCGAGCACGGCGATGGGCGTCGCGACATCGTGCGTGTGCGTGACGAACACCGGTTCCCAGCGCGAAGGCGCCAGCTTCGACTTGAACGCGTAAAGACCGGCGAAGTCGTACAGCGGTCGCGTGATCCAAGCGACGCGCTGCATCCAGCGCGGGACCGGCCCGGCCAGCGGGACGAGCCCCAGCGTCGCCCAGGAGCTGCCGTCGAGGGCGGCGCGTCGCATGGCCGCGTCGATCAGCGACTCGACGGTTCCGTTCGGTGCGTGGCGCGCGCGCACGACGTCCTCGATGAACCAGCCGTCGCGCGCGTACACCGGCACGGCGGAGAGGAACCCGACCACTTCTGCATCGACCTCGGCGACGAACGACCGGCGTTCGGCGGCGAACGAGAACGGCTCGACGCGCACCAGGAATCGCATCGGCGACATGCGCCGGTTGGCGAGCCAGTTCTCGATGAGACGTTCGATGCCGAGGCGCGTGCGCGAGACGGGATCGCCCAACTCGCTCGGTTCGATCCGGCGGATCACGACGCCCTTGTTCGCCGCGCGTCGCAGTTGGTAGCGGAACGAACGCGAGCGTTCGGCGAGCTGCGACCATTCGCGCGGGTCCCACACGGGCTGCAGGCCGACGGGTACGCTACGGAACTGCGTGAGCGCCGCGAAGCGTTCCTGCGACGCGAAGAACACGGCGCGCCGACCGGCGGCGCGCGCGACCTCGACGAAGCGTCGGGCTACGAGCTCGACGCGTTCCGGCGCGGCGATCGGCGCGCCGGCTGCGACCCACGCACCTCCGCCCTGGGCGTACGCGACGCAAGCGTCGTCGTCGTGCCACCAGTAGGTGATGCCGTCTTCGAGCGCCTGGAACGAGGTCGTGTTGAACCCGTAGCGACGCAGCAGCGCAAGAACACGCGTCGTCTCGAGCTCGTTCGTCACGCGTGCTCCGCGAATCTCCGCTCGCGCATCAGGGCGAGAGGCGCCGCATGCGCCAGCTCGCGCCTTCACGTCGATATTCGAGGCGATCGTGCAGTCGACTCGACCGGCCTTGCCAAAACTCCATCACGCCCGGCGTCAACACGAACCCGCCCCAGTGCGGCGGCAGCGGCGGGTCGTCGCCCAGCTCGTGCTGCACCACGGCGACGCGCGCTTCGAGCTCCGCGCGGCCGCCGATTTCGCTCGACTGTCGACTGGCCCAAGCGCCGAACCGACTGCCAAGGGGACGCGAACGGTAATAGGTCTCGCTCTCGGCAATCGTCGCGCGTTGCACGGTGCCTTCGATGCGCACCTGACGTTCGAGCTCGGGCCAGAACACGCACAACGACGCGCGCGGGTTCGCTTCGAGCTCGCGCCCCTTGCGGCTACGGTAGTCCGTGAAGAACGCGAAGCCGCGCTGGTCCACGCCCTTGAGCAATACCATGCGCGCGGAGGGATAGGCGTCGGGTGTAGCCGTTGCCAGACACATCGCATTTGGTTCATGCACGCGCGCGCGCAAGGCGTCGTCGAACCATGCCGTGAATTGCGCTATCGGGTCGGCAGCGACATGGGATTCATCGAGCGATGCCATGCGGTACTCGGTGCGCAGGTC
>JBBQCC010000460.1:0-2058 GCA_038318285.1 Planctomycetota bacterium
CTGCCGCTGCGCAACACGAACAAGAAGTTCAACCCGACCTCGTCACGGTCGATGCACTTCCCGATCTGGGCGCATCCGCTCGACGGTCGCGTGCGCGGCGAGCCGTTCGAGGACGCGGTCGAAGTGCTGCCCGTGTTCGGCGACGGCACGAGCGCCGTGTGGCGTTGGTCCGCGCGCCGCATCGCCAGCGACTGCGACCGCCTGCTCGCGCGCGAAGTGCGCGGCGTACGCGGTCCGCGCCTGGACGTCTTCCAGATCGATCGCCTGACGCCCGAGCGCACCAAGAAGCTGCGCACGATCTGGACGTCGGCCGAGATCGGCTCGACGGACGAAGCCGTCGCCGAACTCAAGGCACTCGTCGGCCCGGTGTTCCCGACGCCGAAGCCGGTCGCGCTGATGCGGAGACTCCTCGAGACGATGCCGAACGACGCGGTCGTGCTCGATTTTTTCGCGGGATCGGGGACGCTGGGTCAGGCCGTCGTCGAAGCGAACGCCGACGACGGTGGTTCGCGGTGCTGTGTGCTCGTGCAGGCAGCCGAAGCGCCCGCGGAAGGCAGCGAAGCAGCGCAGCGCGGTTTCGCGACGATCGCCGACATTGCACGCGCTCGCCTGCGCGCCGCGATCGAACGGGCGAACTCGCGGCAAGGCGTTGCAGCTGCGGGCTTCCGCGCGTTCGAACTGGTCGGCGACGGCGCAGCAGACGACGACACGGACGAGCTCGCACGACTCCTCCGTCGCGAGCCGTGACGAACGTCAGGGCGTCCAGCCGAATTCGGCCAAGTTCACGCCACCGCGGCCGCGACCCTTCACGTGCACGCCCTCGGAGCGCAGCCGTTCCTTTTGCTCGCGCGCCGCCGCGCCGCGCACGCTGATCCGCCCGATCGAGTTCACGACGCGGTGCCAAGCGAGTCGTGTGCCCTCGGGCAGCTCGCGCAGCGTCCGGCCCACGAGCCGCGCGCGTCCGGGCAGACCCGCTTCGGCCGCGATCTGTCCATAGCTGGCCACGCGTCCGCGCGGGATCGAATCCACGGTGGCCAGGATGCGCTGGCGGATGGGATCGTCGTCGAGGTTACTCATGCGCGAGCAGCGGCCTGGAAGATACGCGCACGCCGACCGTCCGCCGAGTCGGATGCGGAAGTCCTTTCGCGGTCGTCGACGAGTTCGCGTGCAACCGCCCGACTCTCCGCCGATAGTCCCAAGGCGCGCGGCGCCCGCGCCGTCTCCGTCTTCCGGGAGCTTCAACATGGATTGGAATCGCAGACAGGTCGTGCGCGCGGCAGGCGCGGGTCTCTTCGCCCTCTCGTTGCCGGGCTGGCTTGCGGCCTGCTGCGCGCGGCGTGATGCGGAGGCGCCGCCAGAGGTGATCACAGCAGCGGCGAAGGGGCGCGGCGTGCTGTTCCTGCACGTCGAAGACGACGAGAGGCGGAGTGACGACCTGGGCAGATTGGTCGGGACGTTCCTGCTGCATGCGACGGACGAGCAGTTGGCGCCACTCGCCACGGTCGAACTCGCCTGCGCGACGACGCGCGAGATCGCTGCGATGGCCCCGCACCTGGCCGGACGCTCGGACGTGCGCGCGGTCTTCGTTCCGCCGCAGGGCCCCGCCGTCTGCGCGGTTTCCGGTAACCCGCCCCAGGTCGAGTGGGACCCGCGTATCGATGGAATCCTCGAACGCAGCGTTCAGAGGCGCCATGAATGGATCGCGCACGAGTGGAAGAACGTGTTCGGCGCGGGTGCGAACGACCTCGAACGCCGAGCGGCCGAGGAGCGCGCCAGGATCGGCAGTTCGCCCGAGGCCGAGATCCCGCAGCTCGAGTTCGCCCGACGCTGGCCCAACCAAGCGCGTTGGATTGCCGAGCAAGAGCCGGAAAGACGTGCCGGGTGGATCTCGGCGCTGGCGCAGGTCGCCCGCGAGCGCTGGAAGGTCGCAGCTCCCGCCGGCAGCACGTGGGCGACGAGCACGGGTTGCGGAATCCGGTACGAGCGGCCGGCGCCCGGCACTCCACACATCGGCTACGCCTGCGGCATGGGTCACGTCCCGCCGATCAGCCAGCGCTT
>JBBQCC010000461.1:0-2025 GCA_038318285.1 Planctomycetota bacterium
CAAAGACCCCGCGGACGTGCGCGCCGTCGAGTCCGAGCTGTGGGGCGTCGTCGACCAACTCGGCAGCTCGCTCGTTTCGCGTTCATCTCTGGACGCGGTGAAGTCGGCGAACCGCTACGGCTTCTTGACCAGCATGACGACGCCGGACGGCGTGGCTTCGTCGGTCGCGCGCATCGTCGCGCACACCGGTGACGTCGAGGCGATCGATGCGCAGTACGCGACGCTCGCGCAGGTGACGCCGGAGGACGTGCGCAAGGCGGCCGCCAAGTGGCTGGTGCATTCGGGAGCGACGGTCGCAACGCTGCACACTGCGGGCGTCGACGTCCCGGACGAGGCCCGGGAAGTGAAGTCGACGCCGATAGCGAACGCACCCGTCGACCGCGCCGTCGAGCCGATCGCGAAGGTGTCCTCGGCGCGATTGCAACAGAAGCCGGTGCTGATGCCGGTGCCCGAGGATCCGACCGTCGCGATCCAACTGTGGGTCCAGTGCGGCAGCCAGGACGATCCGCCGGGCAAGGAAGGCCTCGCCGCGTTGACCGCCGCGATCGTCTCGGAAGGCGCGACGAGACACCGCGCCTACGAGGAGGTCCTGCGCGCACTGTTCCCGATGGCCTCGGGCTATTCCGCCAACGTCGACCGCGAGATGACCATCGTCGGCGGACTGGTGCACAAGGACTTCGCCGAGCGTTTCGCGCACCTCGTGTGCGAAGCCGTCGCGGAGCCTGCGTTCGACCAGGCCGACTTCGAACGTCTGCGCGACGATGCCAAGTCGGCGATCGAGAACGACTTGCGCTTCAACTCGGGCGAGGATCTGGCGAAGGCCGCGCTGATGGAGCGCGTCTACCGCGGCACGCCGTACGCGCACGTCGAGGTCGGCACCGTCGCTTCGCTCGACGCGATGACGCTCGACGACGTGAAGGCGTTTCATGCGGCGCACTGGACGAGGAAGGGCATCGTTCTAGGCCTCGGCGGTGGGTACGACGCCACGCTGCCCGATGCGATCTCGTCCGCGATCGCGGCGAAGGTCGCGGAAGGCAAGACGCACGAGTCGCCGCGCATCACGCCCGAGCCGATTCAGGGGCGCCACGCGGTGCTGGTGGACAATCCCAAGTCGACCGGCACATCCATCAGCTTCGGCGCGCCGATCACGGTGCGGCGCGGCGATCGCGACTTCTACGCGTTGTGGATCGCGAACTCGTGGCTGGGCGAGCACCGGAACAGCTCCAGCCACCTCTACAACGTGATCCGCGAGAAGCGCGGCCTGAACTACGGAGACTACTCGTACATCGAGGCGTTCCCGCGCGGTGGGCGGCGATCGATGCCGCCGACAGGCGTCGGCCGCTCGAACCGGATGTTCGAGGTCTGGATCCGAACGGTCGCCACGGAGAACGCCCCGTTCAGCATCCGCGCCGCGCTGCGCGAGGTCGAGACGCTGGCGAAGAACGGCATGACAGAGGAGCAGTTCGAGGCGACGCGCAAGTTCCTGCGCGGCTATTCGACGCACTTCGCCGAGTCGACGTACGACCGGCTGGGCTACGCGATCGACGACCGCTTCTACGGTCTCGACGGACACCTGGCGCAGTTCCGATCGTCGCTGGACAAGGTCACGCGCGACCAGGTCAACGCCGCGATCGCGAAGTGCATGCGGACGGAAAACCTCGTGTTCGCCGCCGTGACGGATGACGCCGCAGCGTTGAACACCGCGCTCGGCTCGGATGATCCGACGCCCGTCGTCTACCGCGAGGGGGTCGAGATGTCCGCCGAAGTGCTGGCTGAGGACGACGTGATCGCCGCGTACCCGCTGTCGATCCCGCCGGCGAACATCGCGACGGTGCCGGTGACCGAAATGTTCGAGAGCGGCGCGCGACCGTAGTCGGTCTCCGTAATTCCGTCCGGTGTCAGACACCATCCGGATCAAAAACAGCCCGCCCGACGCCGGAGGGCGGCGGGCGGGCGGGTTTTGATCCGGATGAGATCGGAAGTGCGGCGTGTAGGGGCAGAGTGTGTGCCGGGGTGTAGATCTCG
>JBBQCC010000462.1:0-2015 GCA_038318285.1 Planctomycetota bacterium
GGCCGCGTGACGGACTTCGTCCACGGCGACAGCACGCACAGCTTCCCAGTGCGGAACGGCTTCCACACCTTCATCCACGACGTGGCGTAGTCCTCGGGCGGCAGCGGCTTGAACTCGACGTCGAGGTCGCCGAGCGCGGGCTCGCCCGTCGCTTCGGCCAAGTCGTGCAACGCAGCGACGATGCGCGCGCGGTTCGCCGCGGTGTCCGCGGTGCGCGGCAGGAACGTGCGCACGTACTCGAATCCGTCCGGCGCCTCGGCGACGCCCAACGATGGACGTCCGAACGCGACGCTGGTGCATGGTCCGTCCTGCAAGGTCTCGGCGACGAGTTCGTGCCAACCCATCGGCGCGAGAACGCGGACTTCGGTCCAGGCGGGGATCGTGCTCAAGCGAGACCTTCCTCGGGGCGCGAGCCCTCGACCGTGAACGCGTCGAACGGTGTGTCGAGCCCGCGCTCGCGCACGGATTCGGTCAGGTTCATGTGGCGCAGCGCTTCGCGCACGCAGTGGTCCGTGTCGCCACGCACGAGGCGCGCGAGCCCTTCTTGTGCGTCGGCCGATCCGTCGAACACTTGCGCGACGGGCAGCTCGCGCAGGAACGCGCGGTGGCGCGGTTCCAGCGCGCGGCCGTCCAGCACGAACACGCAACCGCGGTCCGTCTCGCGCCGCATCAGGCGGCCAAAGCCTTGGCGAAACTTCGACAGCGATTTCGGCATGTAGATGCGGCGACGCTGTTCGGAGACGCCAATCGCCGCGCACTGCGCTTGGTGGTAGCGGTCGGGCACGCCGTAGGGCAGCTTCACGATCACGACGTACTGCAGCGCGTCGCCCGGGAAGTCCGCGCCGTACCAGAACGTGTCGACGCCCATCAGCACGGAACCGACGCGCGCGCGGAACAGGTCGGCGAGCTCCTCCTTCACCGTGCCCTCCTGGTTCTGGAACCAGAACGGGATGCGCCGCGCGCGGAAGAATCCGACGAGTTCGTCGCCGACGCGCTTCATGTCGCTCGCGTTCGTGAACAGCACGAGCACGCGACCGCGCGTGCGCTCGGCGAGGTGCGCGACGAAGCGGCGCACGTAGGCGAGGAACGCGTCCTTGTCGCGCTGCACGGACGGCGCGTCCTTTGGAATGCCGACCAGCACGCGGCTCCAATCGAACACGTCGGGCGCGCGGAACGTGCGCACGGCGCAGGCGCTGCGGTCCTCGGTGGGGGCGGGCTGCGCCGCGCGATCGAGTCCGAGGTACGCCTTCGCGGCCTCGAATCCACCGGAGATCCACGTAGTCGCCGACAGAAACGACGCGTTCGCGAGCTCGGGGTAGTACACGCTGCCCAGCACTTCGTTCGGCAACAACACGCGCGCCGCCAGCACGAAGCCGCCGCGCGCTTCCGGCTCGACGTCGTAGAAGAACGAGTCGGCGAACGACGGCTTGTCGTCTTCCAGCGGCAGCCACGTGCCGATCGTCACGAGCGCGGTGTCGAGGTTCGTGCGCACCAGGTCGAGCGCGCGCCGCAATCCGCCCGCGCCGCGCAGCGGCATCTCGGCGATGTGCTCGGCCAAGTCCGCGAGGCAGCGCTCCATCTCGGAACCGGCGCGCGACGTGTTCACGCGCGCGCGGACCATGTCGCCGCCCTGACGCTCGGCGAACTCGCGCATCAGGAAGTGCTGCTCGCTCTCGGGGCGCACGCGCAGTTCCTCGCGCCGCCAGGCGTCGAACTCGATGGCGACGCGCTCCAACTCGTCGACGCACTCTTCGAGCTCCTCAAAGATACCCGCACAGAGGTTTACGCAGTCTCCCGACGGCGTCCCCGGGACCACTTGGCGCGCGAGGCGGTCGAGCACGGCGCGCGAGTACGAACGATCGGGCTGGCGGATGCGTGCCAGGATCCCGCGCAGTTCGCGGAACGAAAGCGCCTTGCTCCAGGCGTTGTGCGCTTGCTCGTGCAGGTGCTCGCACTCGTCGAACACGATGCGCCGGAAGAACTCGGGCCGCGCCAGCGCAAAGGCCTGGTTCACG
>JBBQCC010000463.1:0-2014 GCA_038318285.1 Planctomycetota bacterium
CGTTCAACAAGGAACTCATCGAACGCCGCTACAGCCCGCTGTCTCTGGCCTACGTGGACCGCAAGGTCGTCGACGCGGCGTACACGCCCGGCGCGGCGCAGGAAAACGCCACGCTGACGATCACGATCGAGAAGTGGGACGCGTCGCTGTGGGAAACGCACGGCGCGATCACCGCGCGCATCGTCGCGCAACTCGTGGATACGAACGGCTCGCGCGACGTGCTGTGGAGTGCGACCGCGGACCAGCGCTTCGACTTCCCCGAGGTGCGCAACCACCTCGCGACGGAGAGCGCGCGCATCCACTTCGCCTGCGATTCGATCGCGGCGGAAGTGCTCGCGCGCCTGCCGGCCCGGAAATCCGTGCCGGGCCGCCTCTGATCGCGTACTCGACGGCGGTCGCAGCACGCGCTCGCCCAAGGTGCTCACTGCGGCGCGCGCTCGCTGGCTTTGCGATCTGCGCCGGGATCCTCGCCAGCTGTGGTGGGGGAACCTCCATGACGCCGTCGCCCGCTTCGGCTGCGCACGATCCGCGCGCGCAGCTCGAAGCGGAGAGCTGGTGGCGGCGCATGCCGCTCTCCCGCGAGATGGAGATCCCGGCCGACGATGCTCGAGGGATCTGGACGTCGATCCGGCCGTTCCCGGTGCTTGCCGCGCAGGAACAGGCGGCGATCGATCGCCTCGCGACACGACCGTGGTCGCGCTTGGAGGACGAGGATGTCCTCACCTTGCTCGGGCACACGCTGCCCGCAGACGTCGGGCCCGGGGTTTTCGTTCTGCTGCGCGGCGTGGTGCCCACGTCGGACGGCGACGCCGACTTCGAGCCGGACCGTTTCCTGATCCACTGGAAGGACGGCACGGTCCTCGTGAAGAGCCTGGTCGCACGCACTGCGGACCGACCCCTGCGCCGTACCGCCTTCGTCGCCGGCCTGCCCGGGGACCCCGGCGAGGTGTACGTGGACGCGCTGACCGCGATCCACGACCTCTGATGGGTGCACGCGCCGATCTTGTCGGAGCGGCGCACACTGCCTAGACTCTTCGCCCGCACGAGCGGCCGGACGGCCTGCTCGCGCCGATCCGGGACCGTCGCAAGACGGCGCTCGGCATCGTCACCCTGCCTTGGGGTACCTCCCCTCGGGCACGGGCACGTCGAGCCGTCCCCACGCCACGCACGAGGAGACCCCCGTGGCCCTGACTGCCGAAAACAAACTCAAGATCACCCACGAGTACGCGACCAAGGACGGCGACACCGGTTCGCCCGAAGTTCAGGTCGCGCTGCTCAGCGCGAACATCCTGAACCTGACCGAGCATCTCAAGCTGCACCGCAAGGACTACACGTCCCAGCGCGGTCTGATCGTGATGGTCGGCGCGCGCGCCAAGCTGCTGAAGTACCTGCGCTCGAAGGACCCGGCGCGCTACCAGAAGCTCATCGATCGGCTCGGCCTGCGCCGTTGATCGAACCCGCGTGCACGCTCATCCCGCGCGTGCACCCTTCCGAGCAGACACCATCCCGAAGGGACACCGCGCGCCGAAGTCTTCGGCGCCCGCTTCCGTTCGGCACGCATAGCCATCCATCGGCAGCACGGCTGCGCGCTCCTCGGAGCGCCGCGCGGTGCTGCTGCCTGCGCAACGCACCACGATGCGACGCGCCACCGCACACCATTCGTTGAACGGACAGATAGAAAGAGAAACTGACAACATGAAACCCACACCCATTCGCGTCGAGGCCACGGTCGGCGGACAACGCCTGATCCTCGAGACCGGCCAAGTCGCGCGCCAGGCGCACGGCGCCGTGATCTGCACCCTCGGCAGCACGATGACGTTCGCCGCCATCGCCGTCGGATCGGCGAAGGAAGAACAAGACTTCTTCCCGCTGACGGTCGACTACCGCGAGAAGACGGAAGCCGCGGGCAAGATCCCGGGCGGCTTCTTCAAGCGCGAAGGTCGTCCGACGACCAAAGAGATCCTGACCATGCGCCTCATCGACCGGTCCATCCGGCCGATGTTCCCCGAGGGCT
>JBBQCC010000464.1:0-2006 GCA_038318285.1 Planctomycetota bacterium
GGCGTGTTCGCGTTCGGCGACGCGACGTTCATGGGTTCGACGGGCGCGATGACGCTCGTCTCACCGATCGTCGGACTGGCGACCACGCCATCCGGCAACGGCTATTGGCTCGTCGCCGCCGACGGTGGCGTGTTCGCGTTCGGTGCGCCGTTCCTCGGTTCCGCCGCCGGGCTCACCGCGCAGCCGGTGCGCGGCATCGCGGCGCGTTCGACGGGCAGCGGCTACTGGCTCGTCGGCGCGGACGGCGGCATCTTCGCCTTCGGCAACGCGCCGTTCCTCGGCGCCGCGGCGGAGTCCCTGCCGAGTCCCGCGCTCGGCATCGCGGCGAACCCGATAGGCGCCGGCTACTGGGTGCTCGCCGGGCCCGAGCCGCCGCCGGTGACGCGCGGATCGCTCGCACCGCCGGTGCCCGCGGCATCCGGTGACGGTCGACGGATCGTGTACTCGAACTCGATGCAGCGCGCGTGGCTCGTCGAGCAGAACGGCTGGGTCTACGACTCGTACCTCGTGTCCGGCCGCAAGAACTACCCGGCGCCCGGCACCTACGAGGTGTTCATGAAGTGGCGCTGGGGAAGCTCCGGCAACCTGCGCCTGCCGTACTTCGTCGGCTTCACGTGGGGTGACGAGTCATCCGTCGGTTTCCACGGCATCCCGTTGAACCCCGATGGCAGCCCGATCCAGGGCGACGACGAGCTCGGCGACTACCGCAGCCACGGCTGCGTGCGTCAGGCCCAAGGCGACGCGCTCATCCTCTGGAACTGGGCCGACTTCGGCACCGTGGTTGTCGTACTGCCATAGCTACTTGGCGGCGGGCTTGGCGTTCGTTGCTCGCTTCGTCGGGCGCTTGAACGTCGATGCCAGCTCCACGAGAGTGCGCACACCGAAGCCGGTGCCGCCCTTCGCCGTGTAGCCGTCGTCGGCGCTCGCACGGGACGGGCCCGCGATGTCGAGGTGCACCCACGGCAGGTCGTTGCCCACGAACTCCGACAGGAAGATGCCGGCGGTGAGCGCGCCGCCGTAGCCGCCGCTGCTCACGTTCTTGAGATCGGCGATCTCGGAATCCAGCATCTTGCGGTACTCGGTCGGCAGTGGGAGCGGCCACACCGACTCACCCGCTCGCCCGGCAGCCTCGCGCACCTCGTCGATCCAGTCCTCGTCGCGACCCATGAGACCGGCGACCTTCTCGCCCAGCGCGACGACACACGCGCCGGTCAGCGTCGCGAGATCCACGATCGCGTCGGGCTCGTCCTCGGTCGCGAGCGTGAGCGCGTCGGCGAGGATGAGCCGACCCTCGGCGTCGGTGTTGAGCACCTCGACGGTCTTGCCGTTGCGGTACGTGAGCACGTCACCCGGACGAATGGCAGTACCGCTCGGCATGTTCTCGACCAACGGCACGTAGCCGAGCACGCGCGTGCGCACGTCGAGCGCGGACAGCACCGACATCGCGCCCACGACCGCGGCCGCGCCGGACATGTCCGTCTTCATCGTCTCCATGCCACTCGCGGTCTTGATCGACAGGCCACCGGAGTCGAAGACGACGCCCTTGCCGACGAACGCGACGGTGCCCTGCGGCCGCGGCGGTTCGTAGGTGAGCAGCAGCATCTGCGGCGGGCGCGCCGATCCCTGGCCGACGCCGATCAGGCCCGACATCTTCTCCCTGACGAGTTGCGCGCCCGACAACACCTTCACGCGCACGCCGGTGCCGCGCAGCTGCGTGCGCGTGCGGGCCACGAACTCCTCGGGGCTCAACTCGCTCGCCGGCTCGTTCACCGCGTCGCGCGCCCACGCCACACCCGATGCGATCGTCGCGCCGCGCTCGAGGGCGGCGACGACCCGCGCGCCGCCCTTGCCGAGCACCACGACCTCGGTGAGCTTCGACGGCTTGGCGTCACCCTTGTAGCGGAGGAACTGGTACGAACCGAGCAACGCGCCTTCGGCCAGCGCCTGCGCGGCGGCGACGCGGTCGAGGTGGTCGGGCACCGCGTCGAGGATCGTGGTCCCCACCG
>JBBQCC010000465.1:0-2004 GCA_038318285.1 Planctomycetota bacterium
AGGCTAGCGACGCCAACATGCCCGCAGCCCCGCGAACTTCGAGGCCTGACGCCACGGACGCCGTCGCCTGACGCCAGCCTCGAGTCGCGCGGATCCCACGCCGCAACGGCGCGAGCTTGGTAGCCCACGCTCGTCGAAACCTCTCAGCTCGGGCAGCAGGTCAGATCAGGTGGAAGCGGCGACGGTCACGCCCGCGAACCGCTGCAGCCAGTAGGTTCCCGCCGGAAACACGGCGGGCTTGCCGGCGAGCCAGGCGATGCGCGCAGCGGTGTAGTCGATGAGGAATTGCCGATCTCGTTGCAATGCCTCGATGCGAGCCCACTTGTTCTTTGCGGCGACGCGGGGACGGAGACTGCGTCGCGGCTCGATGCTCGTGGGCGACTCGCGCCACGACTGCCGCAGCACGCGATACCGGCCAAGCACGCGACGTCCGGTCCGTGCCCGCCGCTCCTTGAAGTGATTCTCGACCTTGTCGATGCGCTCGCGCAGCGAACGGCGGATCTCCGCGGGGTCGCCGAGCTCGGGCGGGATCACACAATGGAGAACGACCTCGGCTGGCATCGGACCATCCGCCCGAAAGAACTGGAGCGGGCGATACGCGCGGACCGGCTTGTCGTTGAGCAGCGAGTGCAGGCTGTTGACGCCAGGCCAGTGAGCGACGGTATCGACGAGGAAGTCCTTCAGCGGGTTGGTGGCGGCGTAGACGATCTTGTTCATCACGTCGCGCGGTTTGATCAGCTTCACCTTGCAGACCGGCTCGCTCGACCACAGATTCTCCGTGCGTCCCCAGTGCATGTTCTGGCACTTGGCGAACATCTTGTGGAAGTGCTCGGTGAACTGGTTAATCTTGCCCCAGCGGTCGAACACCACGGTGTGATGGTGGTTCGACATCGCGCACGTCACGATGACGTCGATGTCGAATCGCAGCGCGGCTTCGGCCAGCGTGTAGCGGAAGTTGTTGTTGGTTGTCTCGTCCGGCCGCAGCAGGAACTGCCGCTGCGTGGCGCGTCGAGTGACCTTGTAGAAGGACTTGCCGAACACCGAGCGTGCAACCATCCCGGCAGCCACATCAGGATCCTTGCCAGCGCCAGGTCTGCTGAATCGTTGAACGCCATGTCCGAATTCGTCCGACCGGTGGACGCACGTCCAGGGGCCGGACGCACGGCGGACACCGATCGGTAACGCGCTAAGGTAGCGGTGCGGACCTGACCGCTACGGCGCGGACGTCTCGGCGTCGCTCGAGCGCCGAAGGATCAGAAAGCTCATGCGCTCGTTCTTCGCCGGCGCGGCGCGGTCGATCGGCTGGGTGTCTCCGTAGCCCTGAGCAACGAGTCGCGACGAGGCAACGCCCGCGTTCTGGAGGTACGTCATCACCACGACGGCCCGTTGATCGGAGAGCGCCAGGTTCGCGGCGCTGTCCCCGCTTCCGCGGGTGTGGGACTGGACCTCGACGAGCTCGATGCTCGGGTTTCCGCTCAGCGTTGCCGCGATCGCATCGAGGATCGGGTGCGATGTGGGGCGCAACGTGGCAGTTCCCGGGACGAACTCCACGACGTCGAGGATCGTAGTCGAGGTCTCGGTGACGACGACTCGTCCGCGTGCCGGAGGCTCCGCAGGAACCGCGAGCCACGAGGCGAGCGCGAGGGCGAGGACGAGCACGGTGCCGCGACCGAAGGCGGGCTCGAGCAGGTTCATGACTGGAGTATCGCTCGCGGTCCGCGCGCACGCCCGTCCTTTCGTAGGTGGCCAGGAACGCTCGGCAGTTCCGGGCGCGTCGATCCCAAGGCGGGCTCGCGAGCGTGTCCCGGGCACACGGACTGCGATCTGTAGATCGTGGTTAGGCAGGGCGTGCAGGCACCCAGCGGAGGCACGAACCGACTCTACTTCGGCCATGGGCAACATCCTCAGCGAGATCCTGGAAGAGCTAGGCGGCGGCACGATGAACAAGATCGGCACGTCCCTGGGTCTGTCTCCCGACCAGACCCAGACCGCGGTGTCCGCCGC
>JBBQCC010000466.1:0-2002 GCA_038318285.1 Planctomycetota bacterium
GAAGACGATCGCGCCGATGCCGATCGCCTCGGCGACGCGCTCGGGGTGCGCCAGACCGGCGTTCTTCTCGCCGATGATGCGCGTGGATTCGTCGACCACCTCATCCAGGAGGTCGTCGAGCACGAGGACGTCACCCTTGCGGCTGGCGAGCTTCTTCTTGTCCTTGCCCAGGAGGAGGCCGAAGTCGACGTGTTCGACGCGCGCTTCCCACGGCAGCCCGAGTCGTTTCAGGACGGCCTTGAGCTGCCGGAAGTGGAGTTTCTGCTCGGCGCCGACCACGTAAAGCGCGCGCTCGAAGTGGAACTCCTCGTAGCGGTGGAACAGCGCCGCCAAGTCGCGTGTGGCGTACAAGGTCGTGCCGTCCGTCTGGCGCAAGAGGCAGGGCGTCTCCTTCAGCGCCTTGTCCACTGTGCCCAGTTGCACGACGAGCGCGCCCTGCGAGACCTCGGTGATCCCGGCCCGCGTGCAGGCGTCGATCGCCTGGTCGAGGAACGGCTCGTAGAAGCTCTCGCCGCGCACGAGGTCGTGGTGGATGCCTAGGCGCGCGTACGTCTTGTCGAAACCGCGCAGCGAGGCCTCGGTCGCCCAGCGCCACGTCGCGCGGACTTCGCCGTCGACGCCGCTCTCCAGTTCCTGCCAGGCTGCGCGCGCTTCGGCCGCGAAGGTCGGATCGGACTCCACGGCCTTTTTGCTGCGTTGGTAGAGCTCGAGCAGACCGCGCACGGGATCCGCGTCCAGGTCCACTTCGCTCTTCCAACGGCGCAAAGCGACGACCAGGCCGCCGAACTGCGAGCCCCAGTCGCCGATGTGGTTGATGCCGACGACGCGGTAGCCGAGGGCCGTGAAGATGCGCCCGAGCGCCGCGCCGAGGATCGTCGAGCGCAGGTGGCCGACGTGCATCGGCTTGGCGATGTTCGGGCTCGAAAAATCGATGACGATCGTCTTGCCCGCGCCGAGGTCGGCGCCACCGAAGCTCTCACCCTGCGCGAGCACGTCCTCCACGACGCGCTGCGCCAGATCGGCGCGGTCGATGGTGAAGTTCAGATACGGGCCCGTCGCCGCGGCCGTGATGTTCGAGAGCGACGCGTTCACCGCGGTCGCCAGCTCGCCCGCGACGGCCGGCGGCGGTCGCTTCAGCGCCTTCGCCGCCTGAAAACAGGGGAACGCGACGTCGCCGAGCGCGGAATCGCGCGGCGCTTCCAGCCGGATCTCGGACTCCGGTAGGCCGGTCGCGACCGCGAGCGCGGCGCGGATCGCATCGGTGAACGTGTGCATCGTGGGGGGCCGTTGTAGGGGATCCGACCCGCGTGAAGAAACGCGAAACGCTGTGCCGAAGGCGCATGGTGGGCCGCCAACGCAATGCGAACCTCGTTCGCGAGCCGTCAGCGCGACGCGGACCGCGTTCGTCTTGACAGGCATTTCAGGGAGGGGGAGACTGCCATTGTCCAGTTCTCCGGGTCGCTCGCGCCGGGACCGGTCCGAACCCCATGCGGTACACCCTCGGCATCTTCGTTTCGATCCCGCTCGTCGCGTCCGCCGTCTTGCTCGCCACGCCGGCTGTCCAGCCCGGCGCCTCGGCGTCCGGCGTCGACCCTGCGGCGGCCCGCGCTGTCCCCGCGACGTTCGCCTGGGACGCGCGCACCGCCGAGCACCTCTTGAACCGCGCCGGCTTCGGTGGCGATCCAGAGCAGGTGCAGCGGCTCGTCCAGATGGGGCGTGAGCGCGCGGTCGAGAGCTTCTTCCCCGATCCCGCCGGCACGCCGCCGCCCGACATCCTGCCCGGCGCCAGCCTGGACCGCGGGCTGGAGGAGCCGTCCGAGCGCCTGGCCAGCATCGTGGGTCGTCGCGATGGTTACACGGGACACCAGATCGAGATCATCGTCGCGCTGAATAAATACGCCGACTGGTGGCTCGAGCGCATGGTCCGCAGCGAAGACCCGCTGCGCGACCACATGACGATCTTCTGGCACGGGCACTTCGCGTGCTCGATCAAGGAGGTCGC
>JBBQCC010000467.1:0-1980 GCA_038318285.1 Planctomycetota bacterium
GCAGGAAGAGCGCTCCGTTGTGGTGGAAGTCGTCCCACCACCAGTCCGCGATCGGAGCCTGCGGCGACACGGCCGCGAGCGCGGGATGCGCGTCGATCATGCCGGCGGCGGCGTAGAAGCCGGGGTAGCTGATCCCCCACAACCCGACCTTGCCGTTGTTGCCGGCGACGTTCTTCACGAGCCAATCGATCGTGTCCCACGTGTCGCTCGATTCGTCGACATCCGACTTCGAGCGCTTCTCGGTGATGTGCGGGCGCATGTCCTCGAACCGGCCCTCGCTCATGTAGGCGCCGCGCACGTCTTGAATCACAAACGCATAGCCGGCGCCTGTGAACAGGTCGCTCGGACCGGGCTTGTCAAGGTACGCGTCCTCCCCGTACGGCTTGCAACTGTACGGCGTGCGGCGCATCAGCAACGGGAACGCGCGCGACGGGTCTTTCGGTGTGTAGATCGCCGTGAAGAGCCTCACGCCGTCGCGCATAGGCACCATGACTTCGCGCTTCGTGTAGAGATCGCGAACGCGGTCCGACTTCGAAGTCGTCGCCGCACCGCTCGACGCTTCCACCTGCGCCACACTCGTCGACGGAGGTTGCGTCGAGCTGCACGCGAACAGGGCTCCCACTCCAAGGAGGATCCACGGGCGATTCATTTCGGAATCGTACGGTGTCTGACACCGTACGGATCAAACCGCGTGGTCGACGCCCAGCAGCTCGTACAAGTGGTTCTTGATCCGGCCGTACTCCGCACTGCCGACGTCGCGCGGGTGCGGCAGGTCCACCGGCACGATTTCGGCGATCCGACCAGGGCGCGGCGTCATGACGACGACGCGGTCGGCGAGCTGCACCGACTCGTCGACGTCGTGCGTGACGAACAGGATGGTCATCTTCTCGCGCTGCCACAGGCGCAGCAGCTCACCGCGCATCTGCAAGCGCGTCAGGGAGTCGAGTGCGCCGAGCGGCTCGTCCATCAACACGATGTCGGGCGATACGGCCAGCGCGCGCGCGACCGCGACCCGTTGGCGCATGCCGCCCGACAACTCCTGTGGAAAGCTCTTCTCGAACCCCTTCAAGCCGACGAGATCGACGTACAGCTGCGTGATGCGCGCGACCTCGTCCTTGGGACGGGCGCGCAGCCCGAGCGCGATGTTGTCCCACACGGAAGCCCACGGGAAGATCCCGTACTCCTGGAACACGAACACGCGCCGCGGGTCGGGACCGACGACGGGCTCGCCGTCGATCAGCACTTCGCCGGCCGTCTGCACTTCGAAACCGCCGATGATGTTCAGCAGCGTCGACTTGCCGCAACCCGACGGGCCCAGCAAGCACACGAACTCGCCGGCCTGTACGTCGAGATCGATGCCCGACAAGACGTTCAGCTCGTCCTTCTGGCGCTGAAACACCTTGTCCACGCCGCGCACGCGGATCTTCGTCGGCGTGCTCGTGTGCGCTGCATCCGACTTACCGCGCGCCGTCCAGGTCGTCGCATTCGAGCTCATGCGCCCCCCGCGGGTTGCTTGCGCGCAGCGTCTGCGGTCTTCGATCGGACGGCGAGCCGTGTGCGCTCGGCCACGCGCTCGTCTTGCTTCTTCGGATAGCCCCAGCGCACTTCCTCCAGCGTCTCCAGGCGTCGCATGCCGTAGTCGAGCGCGATGCCGATGATGCCGATGACGATCATCGCACCCACGACGCGGTCGTAGTTGTTCGCGCTGCGTGCATCGAGCACGAGGTAACCCAGCCCGCTGTCGATCCCGGCCATCTCGGCCGCGACGATGACCAGCCACGCGATGCCGAGCGCGAAACGACAGCTCGTGATGATCTGCGGCATGCTGGCCGGGAACACGACGCGTCGAAACAGCTCGATGCCGGACAAACCGAAGTTCTGCGCCGAGCGCACGTAGACCGCGGGGATCGAGCTGACGGCGGTGATCGTGCCCGTGACGATCGGGAAGAATGCGGCCAGAGCGATCAGGAAGATCGCGGC
>JBBQCC010000468.1:0-1958 GCA_038318285.1 Planctomycetota bacterium
CGTCTTGAAGTACGTCGCGGAGAAGAAATGCGTGTGGAAGTCGATGAGCGTCATGTTCGGTGCGTGCGCGGGTCAGCGGCGGCTCGTGTGGTCGAGATCGGCGGTGTTGCTTGTGGCGGCGCCGCGTTTCGTCGTGTGGTGACCGATCAGGCCTCGCGCCACGATCGCCAGGCCGCGCGAGCGTAGTCGAGCGTTCCACCGACGTGGAAGGGGAGTCCGCGGGTTCCGTACAGATCGAGCCCGCCCTTCACCGGATCGCGCGCTCGCGCTTGGCGCAGGATGCGCTCGGCCGTCATCGAATACGGCGCGGCGGTGGCCTTGCCGATGGTGAAACCGCGCTCGAGCAGGAACGCGACGAGCTGCTCCGGCGTCGCGCCCCGCAGCGCGTAGGGCCAAAATTCCAGCAGCAGCGCAAGGTCGGGGCTGGCATCCAGCATCGCCGTCGCGCCCTGCAGCGCGTGCCACTCCGAACCCTGCGTGTCGATCTTGAGCACGCGCACCGGGCCGCGCACGTGATCGTCGACGCGTTCGACCGCGATCTCGAGCTCTTGGCCGCTGCCCATGTCGGCCGGCCGCGTTGCGCTCGCGTCGAGCAGCCGGTTGTCGCCGAAGTTCGTGTTGGCCAGCGCGATGCGCGCCGTGCCGCGCGCCGATCCGGCGGCCGCGCGGTGCACGATCGCGCGGCCCGGTCCGCGCCGTTCCGCGGCGCGCGCGTTGCGCTCGAGCACGTCGGCGATCCAGGGCACGGGCTCGAACGCGTGGACTTCGCATCCGGCCAGCACGGCGTGCACGGTGAACCAACCGACGTTCGCGCCCAAGTCGACGACGCGCGCACCGGGAACGAGGTGCGCGCGGAAGAGGCGCGTCTCGTGCTCTTCCCACACGCCGCGATCGATGGCCGGCCCGATGATCGTGTCCGCGGCGAGGACTTCGAAATCGATGCCGCTCTCGCGCAGCTTCACGGTGCGGGTCGCGTGCTCCATCGGGGCGCGAATGCTACCGGGCCCGGGGTCGTTCCAGAACGGCGGGACCGTCCCGCTGCCCGAGACCCCGCGCTCGAAAGCCTCCGGCACCGATCTTCGCGGAGCCGGGTGTCCGCGATTTTCGCGTGATCCGGAGGCTGAGGTCACGCGTCCCCGTCGACTATCCTCTGCGCCATGGAACGCTGGTCGATCGATCTCGCGAAGGAGAACTTCAAGTTCTCCGCGGCGCACTTCCTGATCTTCCCCGACGGTTCGGCGGAGCGTCTGCACGGCCACAACTACCGCGTGTTCGTCGAGATCGCGGCGCGTCTCTCGGAGCACGGGCTCGTGCTCGACTTCAAGCACGTGAAGCCGGTCGTGCGCGAGCTGTGCGACGAACTCGACGAACACTGGCTCGTGCCCGGTGAACATCCCGTGTTGCGCGCCGCGGAGCGCGCGGACGGCATCGTCGAAGTGCGCTACCTGGACCGTTTCTACGCCGCGCCGCGCGAGGACGTGATCGTGATGCCGATCAACAACACGAGCTCGGAAAACTTGGCGTCGTGGTTCGGTCGCGAATTGCGCCGGCGCCTCGCCGAGCGCTTCGAGGACGTCGAGGTGATCGCGCTGCGCCTCGCCATCGAGGAGACGAGCGGCCAGCGCGGCGTCTACCACTTCGACGCGGTCCGCCCGCTCGACGCCGAAGACAGCCCCTGAACCGCGCGCGTCGGATCGGCCGGCGATCGTGGTGGACGAGCGCGGTGGACGAGCGCGGTGGCGCGCACTCCAGCGGGAAAGAGAATCGGCCCCGACCCACCCGCAGGTGAATCGGGGCCGTCCCCGCACGGCGGCCGCACGCAACGGCGAGATTTATTCCGAGGAAGCTTTACCCGAGACGTGGCGGGGGGTGCCGTGATGACACCGCTGGCGTTCGAGGAGATTGTCCGGCGGCTGGATGCGTGGCGATTTCCCGCCGGCATCGACGGGGTGGTGGGG
>JBBQCC010000469.1:0-1958 GCA_038318285.1 Planctomycetota bacterium
CGGACCTCCGCCCGACGGAATGCGCGACACGGACGGCGCACGCCGCGATCGCGAACGCCCCGAGGGTCCGCGCCCCGCGCGCCCCATACCCGAACGAGTCTGACGAGAAGCGACGTCCCCAAGCCACGACCCCGGAACCCCGCCCTTCTCTCCGTGAGAAAGAACCGATGATCTCGAAACATGCACTCCTCTGCGGCGCGCTCTTCGCGCTGAGCAGCACCACGCTGGTTGGCACGCTCCACGCACAAGGTGGTCCGCTGCCCCCGCCGCCGGTCCCGCCGGGCAACCCGATCACGACGGCCAAGGTGAACCTCGGCAAGGCGCTGTTCTGGGACGAACAGATGTCGAGCACGGACACCACCGCGTGCGCGTCGTGCCACGTCTTCGAACACGGTGGTTCGGATCCGCGCACGTCGAGCGCGACCGCACACCCGGGTTTCGACGGCATCGCCGGCAACGCGGACGACGTCTTCGGTTCGCCGGGCGTGCCGCGCACGGAAGCCAACGGCGCGTACTCGCTGGCGACGTTCTTCCGCCTCGGCACGCAGGTGACGAGCCGCAAGGCACCGAGCGTGATCAACTCTGCCTACGTTCCCGAGGCCTTCTGGGACGGTCGCGCCACGCCGACATTCGTCGATCCGCAAACGGGCCAGATCGTCCTGCCGAACGGCGCGGCGCTGGAGAGCCAAGTCAGTGCTCCGCCGGTCAGCGACGTCGAGATGGGCCACGTCGGAACGAACTGGAACGACGTGGCCGCGAAGATCGCGTCGTCGACGCCGCTGCGTCTGTCGCCTTCGATCCCGGCACAGCTCTCGACCTGGATCGGGGGTCGCGACTATCCGGCCCTCTTCCTCGAGGCGTTCGGCACGACGGACGTCACCGGTGCGCGCATCGCGCTGGCCATCGCGACGTACGAGCGCGTCCTGATCTCGAACCAGACGCCGTTCGACCAACTGCTCGCGGGCAATCCGATGGCGTTGACGCCGCAGGAAAACCAGGGCTTCCAAGTGTTCAACGGCCAAGGGCGCTGCGTCACCTGCCACGGCGGACCCACGCTCTCGAACAACGGTTTCCGCTACATCGGCGTCCGTCCGCAGAACGACGACCTCGGTCGCTTCGCGGTCACGGGCAACATCGGCGACCGCGGTCGCATGAAGGTGCCCAGCCTGCGCAACGTCCAGCTGCGCGCGCCGTACTTCCACACGGGTCGCTTCGGAACGCTCGAGGACGTCATCGACTTCTACAACCGCGGCGGTGACTTCAACGCGCCGAACAAGGATCCCAACATCGTGCCGCTCGGCCTCTCGGCGCAGCAGCGTGCGAACCTGGCCGCGTTCCTGCGGCGCCCGCTGACGGACACGCGCGTCGTGAACCAGCAAGCGCCGTTCGACCACCCGGCACTGAACCAGAGCTCGGCGCGCGTGCCGCAGACTTTCGGCGTCGGCACGGCCGGTACCGGTGGCTTCGTCCCGCGCATCGTCGCGATCGAACCGGCCTACGTCGGCAACACGAACTTCACGGTCGCCGTCGACGGCGCCTGTGCGGGCAAGGGCGCGATCCTCGCGTTCAGCGAGACGAACGTCCGCAATGGTGTCCTGTTCAACGGGATGCGCGCGTACCTCGACCTCTCTGGACCGCTCACGGTCCGGCGCATCGGGCCGCTCCAGGGAGCGGGCGCGGGCACGGGCTTCGGCTCGGGGACGATCTCGATCCCGAACGATCCGCTGCTCGTCGGCCGCACACTCTACGCGCAGGTCTACGTGCTCGACCTGACGCCCGGAAGCCGGTTCGCCGCCACGGAGGCGGTCGCGATCCCGCGCTTCTGACACCAACACTCCCGTTCGGATCCGGCCCGTTCCGCCGGATTCCCCGCGCGCTCCCGTCGCCCAAGGTCGTCCGGGGCGCGCTCGGCAGTCCCGGGGTCTTAACGGCGACTTCACTTGGTCGCGATGCGGGTG
>JBBQCC010000470.1:0-1928 GCA_038318285.1 Planctomycetota bacterium
CCTCACCCCGACGTTCGCCTCAATCCGCTGGACACAGCACGATCGAGCGCGGGGAGCGCGCTCAGGACGTGCGCGCCACCGGATCCGGCATGCGCACGCCGGCCGCGCTCCAAGCACCCACGAGCGCCAGCGCGGCACAGATTCCAAAACCTAGGGCGGGATTGCCGAACTGCAGCGCGAGCCCGATGCCGACGCTCGACGCGAGGTCGCCGATCGAGTTCGCCGCCGCCAGGATGCCGAACGCCTTGCTGCGCGAGGCGCGCGGGATCAGCTCGGCGCACGTCGCCTTCTCCAGCGTCTCCTCGGCCGCGACGTACACGGCCGACAGCACGATCGCGACGACGAGCCACGCCAGCGAGCTCGAACCGAAGGCCAGGACGCCGTGCGTCACCGCGCCCAGCGCGTACCCTGCCGCGAGCAACTTCGGCTTCGGCATCCTGTCCGCCAATCGCCCGATGCCGAGCGCCGCGACCGCGCTGATCGCGTTGTGCATCGCGTACAGACCCACGGCAGCCGTCAGCGTGCCGGTGCCGAATCCCGCGGCGACTCCTGCGCTCGCATTCCCTTCCGTGCTGAGCGCGCGCGCCGCCAGCAAGATGAGGAACGTGCGCGAGAAGTCCGACACGCCGAACAGGGACACGGCCCGGATCAAGCGCCAGAACCCGGGCGGCAGCGCCGCGCTCGTCGTCGCGGCACGCGCGTCCGCGGCGTGTCTGCGGTCGCGCACGAAGAGCGCGATGGCGAGCACCGGGATGATGGCCGGAACGATCGTCCAACCGATGACCTGGCCCGCGCTGAAACCCCACGCGACGAGCGCGATCGCGATCAGCGGCCCCGCGACCGCGCCGGCCATGTCGGCCGCGCGCTCGATGCCATACACGCGACCGAAGTGCGTCGGCTCGACCTCGTCGGCCAACAAGTGGTCGCGCAAGGGCGAGCGGAATCCGCGGCCCGACCACGCGATCGCGCGCAATCCGGCGATCGCGGCGGGCACGTGCACGAGCGACATGGCCGCGGTGCCGAGCGCCGTGACGAGGTATCCGCCCGCGACCCAGGGCGTCTTGCGCTGCAGACGTTGTCCGGCGTAGCCGCCGCCCAGCTTGGCCAGCGCGTACACGAGGTCGGCGAATCCTTCGACCGCGCCGAGCGCCGCCGGACCGAGCCCGATCGCGCCCAAGTAGAGCGGCAGGACCGCCGTCGCCATCTCGTGGCCGACGTCGGAGAAGAACGTCGCGACGCAGATGCCGAGCGCGCCGCGCGTCAGCCACGAGCGCGAGGACTTCGTTGCGAGTTCCGTGTCGGGTCGAGACGAAGTCATGCGCAGCCCGCGGGCTGCGCGTCAGGCTAGCGAACGCGACGTCCGTTCGTTCCTCAGTTCACGAGCCTCATGCGCACATCCCTCAGTGCACCGACGCGTCGCTGCCGATGTCGAGCGTCTCGAGGAAGCTGCGCTGCGTCTGCTGGCCGCTCTTGCCGAAGATCTGTCCGACGTTCTTCAGGCCCAACTTGAAGTCGTCCAGCATCCCGTACCCCGACACGACGGCGTGCTGGTACCAGAGGAAGCTCAGCAGCGTGAAGTCGAACGCCGGATTACGCGGCAGGCGGATCAGCTTGCGCACCAGCGCTTCGCCACCAGGCATGTAGACCGCCACATTGAAGAGCTTCTGCAGGTTGACGACCTCGCGCAGGTCGTCGCGCTTCATCATCGAGTCGTGCTGGATCGACGGACCGATGTCGCGCTCCAGGTCGACCCGCCCGAGCGCGAAGTCCTGCTGCCCGAGCACCGTCGACTTGAACGGCCGGTAGATCAGCACCGTGCAACCGTTCGGCTTGATGCGCTTGTTCACGCGCGCCGTCTCGAACATGTCCTCCAGCGTCTCGGCCGGCGAACCCATGATGTTGTTCGTGCGGTATGTGATCTTGTGCTT
>JBBQCC010000471.1:0-1908 GCA_038318285.1 Planctomycetota bacterium
GCGCCGGGGAACGAGCCGGACGGACACGTGGACCTCGTGGCCACGAGCTTCGGCGGCGATGTCAGCGTGCTGCACGCCGCGATCGAGGTCACGCCGCCGGATCCGGCGGTGCTCGGTGTCGCTCCCACGACCGTCTCCGAGACGGGCGGTACGGCGCTGACCATCACGGGCGCCGGGTTCCGCGCCGGTGCGCGCGTCGTCATCGCGAACCACCTGTACGTCGATGGTGACACCCTCGGGTGCACGGTCGTGGACGACACGACGATCACGTTGACGACGCACGCGAGCGTCGTCGGCACGTGGGACGTCGTCGTACAAGACGTGTCCGGCGTCGAAGGTCGCGCGGGAAGCGCACTGACCTTCGCGGCGCTGCCCGCGATCGAAAACGTCTTCCCCGCGGCGGGTTTCGCCGGCGGCGGCACGCTCGTGCGCCTGCGCGGATCGAACTTCGTCGCCGGCACGATCGTGCGCATCGACGGCGACATGCAGAGCGGCGTCACGATCGACAGCGCGTCGTCGCTGTCCTTCTCGACGAGCGCGGGCCTGCCCGGCGGTCCGTACGTGCTGGAAGTCGAGACGCCGGGCGGCGACGTCGCCAGCGCGGCGTTCACGTTCCAGGTGGATCCCGATCCCGTGTTCGACACGATCCTTCCGGCGACGGGTTCGACGGCGGGCGGCAAGCTCGTGACGATCACCGGTTCAAACTTCACGGCCGACGCCGAGGTGGTCTTCGGCGCCGATCCGCTGACGGGCCTCGGCGGTACGGCGGCGGACGTCGTCTTCGTGGACGCGAACACGCTCGAGGTCACGACGCCAGCGATCTCGGCCGGTTCGAAGTCGGTGCTCGTGCGCCTCGCGCTGACGGACCAGGCGGTCGTGCAGAGCGCCGCGTTCACGTTCTCGTCGCCGAGTAGCGGCAGCGGGGGCGGCGGTTGTTCGATCGCGCCGTTCGATAGCCCGCGCGGGCCTTCCGACGGCATGGCGGCGTTCCTGCCGATCCTGCTGGTACTGGGCTGGTTCGTCGTGCACTCGCGCAAGCAGCCCGAGCTGGTTCGGGTGCGCGTGCGCTGAGTTCACGGCGCGAGCGCTGAGCCCACGCAGACAGCGGGATACTCTGGCCGCTGCACCCGCGAGCGGATCGCTACACTCCGGCCATCATGGCCGGAGCACCGACGTTCGCCTACGACATCGAAGTCGCGGGCTACTTGTGGGATGAAGTCGACGAATCGACGCGCGGATATCTGCTGAACCGCGCGAAGAGCGACAAGGACCGCGAAGCGGTTCCCGAGCGCACGGCGCTGTATCCCGGACTCGGGCGCATCATCGTGATCGGGCTGTGGAACGTGCACGAGGACCGCGGACTCGCGCTCGTCGAGGGCGAGCCGCACGAGATGCGCGACTGGGACAAGGTGCCGGGCTCGAAGATCTTCCGCGGCGACGAGACCGCGTTGCTCACGAAGTTCTGGGAGACGGTCGCGCCGCGCAACGGCCGCCTACCGCGGCTCGTCAGCTTCAACGGGCGCGGCTACGACGGGCCGAACCTCGCCATCCGCTCGGCGCAACACGGCGTGCGCCCTTCGCGACAACTCGTCGGTCCACGGTACACGATCGCCGACCACTGCGACCTGCAGGAGATCTTCACGTTCCAAGGCGCGACGCGCGATCTCTACAGCCTCGAATACTGGTGCCGCCGCTTCGACGTCGAGAGCCCCAAGGGTTCGATCGACGGCTCGCAAGTCGGCCGCGTCTACCGCGAAGGCCGCATCGACGAGATCGGCGAATACTGCCTGCGCGACGTACGCGCGACCGCCCAGATCTACCGCCGGCTCGAGAACACGATCCTGCCGAACTTCGCCGGCTTCTGACCCGAATGCTGGCACTTTGTGCCTGGCACACTTCGCCCACGTT
>JBBQCC010000472.1:0-1895 GCA_038318285.1 Planctomycetota bacterium
CGTCACTCGAACAGCTCGCGATCGCGTTGAACGACGACGCGGACGAGCCTCACGCTCTGCGGATCGCGCGAGCCCTCGTCGCGCGGCACAAGGACGGCAGCGGAGCGCTGCGCACGACGCGCGAACTGGCGCAGGCCGTCCGCGACTCATTGCCCGATCACATCGACGAAGACGAAGCCCTGCTCAGCGTGCGTCGCGTGTTCCAGGCCGTGCGCATCGAAGTCAACGACGAGTTCGGCGCTCTCGACGCCTTGCTCAGGCAGTTGCCCGAGTGTCTCTGCTCCGGCGGTCGCGCGGCGCTGCTCTCGTTCCACTCGGGCGAGGACCGGCGCGTGAAGAAGGCGTTCCAGCAGGGCGTGCGCGACGGAACCTACAGCGTGGTCGCCGACGAAGTGATCCGCGCCTCGCCGGCGGAACAGCGCGCGAACCCGCGCTCGGCTCCCGCCAAGTTGCGCTGGGCGCGGCGAGGTTGAGCTGGATCCGGCGTGCCCCCCCCCCCCCCCGGCAATCACTCGCGCGGCGAAGCGCTCCCGGTGGGCCGGTTCGAGGCATCCGTGCCGATCTCGACAAGGCTCGTACTCGGCCCTCACAGCGCGTGCAGTTCGCACCGCACATTCCAACGCCAGTGCATCGAGAATCCGAGGCATCGGGCAACGCGGCCGGCACCCTCGGTCAAAGACTGGGTCGTGTCATCCAGGTGCGTCCGCCGGCCGGAACCGGCTCGACGGCGACGTGTTCCGCGGCGGTGCCCGCGTTGACCTCGGGAGGATCTCGATGAAGTCTTGGGTCGTTGGAGGTGTGCGCGGGTCGGCTCTGTTTCTGGCGGCCAGCGCTTGCGCGCGCTGCGCGTTCGCCGACGTCCTGGTCGTGAGCGCGACCGACGGGCCCTACACCACGATCCAGGCTGCGGTGACCGCGGCCCATGACGGTGACACACTGCTCGTGAAGCCCGGCTCGTATTCGGCATTCACGGTCGACGCCTAGTCGCTGACCGTCGTTGCGGACGCCGGAGGGTCGGTGAACATCTTCGCTGCGCACGCCTGCACCGGCGCGCTCGTGTCGTTCGCGCTCACAGGACCGTCCTCAGCGCAGTGTGCCAGCTGGTCGGATGCGCTCGGCGGGCTCGACGGGGTCGACCATCCCCGCGACGTCGTCGAGTTCGACGACGGATCCGGGTCGTCGCTGTGGCTTGCGTACACCGGTGCGAGCATGGATTCACTGAACTACGGCGGCGTCAAACGGCAGTCCGGCACGGCATGGATCGACACGATGCCGACAACGCAGGGGAGCGGCACGACTTCGCTCGTCGTGTTCGACGAGGGGCAGGGCCCGCGTCTCTTCGCTGGCGGGCACAGCGGCGTGAGGCGGCTCGACGGTGCGACGTGGACGACGCTCGGTCCGGCCGACCTGCACGTGCAAGACCTCGCCGTCGTCGACCTCGGCGCCGGTCCCGAGCTCTTCGCCTGTGGCGGCAGCTTCGGCAACGCTGCGATGTGCATCGCCAAGCGCTCGCAAGGAGCATGGGTTGCGTTCGGTCAGGGCCTGGGCGGCCCGCACCCGCGCGATCGTCTTCGAGCCGCTGGCTTTCCATGAGCGACTCGCCGCACTCGTGCTCAGGCCGCGAGCGCACCTGCTGATGTACCACGGCGTGCTCGCGCCCGCGGCGCAGTGGCGCCACCAGATCGTGCCCGGGCCGCGCGCGCGGGCGGAGTCGTACCACGGTTCGACGGAGCGCAACGCCGGCTGCACGGGCTCGGACTCTCCCGACTTCCCCGCCGCGCTCTCGAACCCAGCCAGAACCCGCAGGCTCCGTTGGGCCGAGCTCACAACGCCCGAGTTTTCGCCGTCGACGTTCTCACGTGTCCCGATTGCGGCGGTGCGCGCAGGCTGATCGC
>JBBQCC010000473.1:0-1854 GCA_038318285.1 Planctomycetota bacterium
GTTGAGTCCGCCACCGGGGTACGTGAGGAAGTCGTCCCGGCCGGCGACCTGCGAGTTGAAGCTCGTCTGGCCGCTGATCGACAGCGTCGTCTCCTCGGGCACGCCTTTGAGGCGGATGTTCACGGCGCCGCCGGACGCGTCCCCTTGTTGGTCGGGCGTGAAGGTCTTCGAGACCTGGATGCTCTCGATGATGGGGGCGGGGAACTGGTCCAGCTCGACCGCACGCTTGTCCTCGTCGGCCGTCGGCAGCCGGACGCCGTTCATCTGCGAGCTGACGTACCGGTCGGGCAGGCCGCGGATCACGGCGTACTTGCCGTCCTGGACGGAGGCGCCCGAGACCAGCTTCAAGGCGCTGGCGGCATCACCCGCGCCGGCGCGGCTCAGGAGGTCGGCGCCGATCGAATCGAGGAGAGCCGGGCTCTCGAAGCGCAGGGACAAGAGCGACGCCTCCGTACCCGCGCCGAGTTGGAGCACGTCCTCGACGACGAACTCCTCCATCTCGGTGAACTCGCCCGACAGCGCGACATCGACGTCGGTCAGTTGGCCGGAAGTCACGACCACTTCGGTGCGTACTTGCCGGACGTAGCCGTCCTTGGAGAAGACCAGCGTGTAGCGCCCGGGCGCGATCGCCGAGAAGACGTACTGGCCCTGGTCCGTGCTCGTGACCTGCTGGCCCGTCTCGACCGCGAGCACCTTGGCCAACGCCAGCGGCGCGTCGAAGTCCTTGTCCAGGACCACGCCGCGGATCGATCCGCTGGGTGTTTCTTGTGCGATGGCGCGGCCCATGAGGCAGAGCACTCCGAGGAGGATCCATCTGGCCGGCGACCCAGCCCTCGGGACAGGCGCGCTGTCCAGAGTTCCAGGTCCTTGGGTGGGCGCGGCGGCCCTGTGCGGCTGACCGCGCGAATCCAAAGGTGTTCCTGCGTGCGTCCGTAGGGGGGAGACGGCGACCCGACGATCCAAGCGCGCGGACGGTATGCGCGGATTGCGAGGATCGCGTGAACGCCCGATGGCCCCTGCATGAAGGCCAGATCTAGACAGCGCGGCTCCGGCCACCCGGGGGGGGCGGGCGCGGGCGATTCCGCCTGAGTTGCGCGAACTTCCTTCCGATAGGGAACGCGTGCGTCCGGCCCTCGTCCTCATCGCTTCCACGCTCGCGTTCGCGGGGCTGGCCGCGTCCTCGGCATCGACCGCTGCGCGCGCGCCCGTACGGGCCGAGATCATCCATCCGCCGATCGAGGCCTCTTGGAGCGAGCTCGCGACCTCGCCGTGCAGCTTCCACACGCAGACGGTTCAGTTCGCGTTCCAGTTCGACGGACGTCCCGCTCGCTGGCACGCGGGCCCGACGCGGTTCGGTCCGGGCGCGTTCGCCGCGATCTCGGGCTGGGCCGACGAGCAGTTCCCGTGGGTACCCGAGGAGTTCGAGCACCCGGCCGTGCGCGTTTTCGTTCGACTCGGCAGTGAGCCCGATCGCACGCTGCAGGGCGCGCATCCGCACCAGCGCTTCGCCGTGACCGGCATCGTGCGCGACGTGTGGCGCGATCGGCCGTGGATCGAACTGACGAGCGCGACCCCTCTCGACGAGGCCATCGGCGAGGCCACGGTCTTCCACGCGGGTCGCGCGCTCGAACGGATGGAAGACGGCTCGTTCGCGATCGCGGACGAAGCGTTGCAACAGGCACTCGCCGCGCCGCTTCCCGCAGCGGCGCGAGCCGAGCTCGAACGTTTGCGCACGATCTGTGCCGAGCGCATGGCGACGCCCGAGCCGCCGCCGATCCGACCGCGACGCTAGCGGAAAGTTTAGGGCTTCGCGCGTTCGAGATCGCCGCGCATGGTCCTCGGGTTCGTGTCGGG
>JBBQCC010000474.1:0-1844 GCA_038318285.1 Planctomycetota bacterium
CAGCAGGTCGGCAGGGTCGCTCGGCTCGCGTGTGCCGCCTGCCTGCAGAATGCCGGGATGCAGATTGCCATCGGCGTCGTCGGGCATCGGCAGGTGGTAGCGACGCACGAGCGTGGCGATGTGCTCACCTTCCATCTTCGCCAGCCGCTCGAACGTATCGTGTAACGCTTCGTCGGTGGTGTGCAGTGCCGCGGCGACATAGAAGTCGCGACCGCCGAGTTCGATCTCGAACGCGTGCCGGATCGCCTCGCGCGCCTCGTCGGTGACCGCCGACGGGTCGACGAGTTCGAGTTCACCACTGCATGCCGTGCAGCGGCCGTAGGGGAAGGCGAAGCCCTCGCTGCGCTTGTCGCAGCCAGCACATTTCCACGAGAGCAGCGAGTCGGCGCAACAGATACCTTCGTCGCCGTCGTCCATCGGCCGTCGGCAGCGCGGACAGACGGCAGCGGCACCGACGCCCTCGTTCACAGCAACGCCCGTGCGCAGGTACTCCATGATCGCGGCGGCGGCGCGGCGTCCGGCACCCATGGCGAGAATCACCGTGGCTCCACCGGTGACGATGTCGCCGCCGGCAAACACACCCGGCAGCGACGTCGCCTGGCTGATCGGATCGGCGGCGACGTATCCACGCGAGTCAAGCGCCAGCCCCGGCGTGTTACGGGTAACGATCGGGTTGGGGTTTGTGCCAAGGGCGACGATCACCGTGTCGCACTCAATCTCGAGCACTTCGCCGGTGCCGATCGGCTTGCAACGACCCCATTCATCGGGCTCGCCGAGTTCCATCCGCTCGACGAGCAGACCGCGCACATGGCCTGTGTCATCGGTGAGCACCTCGCGCGGGTTGTGTAGGAACATGAACTCGACGCCTTCTTCTTCCGCGTGATGCAACTCTTCGACGCGGGCGGGAGCCTCCGCACGCGATCGGCGGTACACGCAACGTACGCGCGCGCCGAGACGCTTTGCGACGCGCAGGCAATCCATCGCCGTGTTGCCAGCGCCGACTACGACGACGTCGGTACCGATGCCGACGGGAGTGTCGATGTCGGGGAAACGGTCGCCACCCATCAGGTTCACACGGGTGAGGAACTCATTCGCGCTCACGACCCGACCGGCGTTCTCGCCGGGAATGCCAAGGAAGCTCGGCGCGCCCGCGCCAACGCCGAGGAAGACCGAATCGAAACCGCGCTCGTTCAGTAACTGATCGACGGTGAAGGTGCGACCGACCACTTTGTCGGTTTCGAATTTGACGCCGAGGTCGAGCAAACCCGCGACCTCACGATCGATGATCTCGCGCGGCAGGCGGAACGCTGGGATGCCGTAGCGCAACACGCCGCCGGCGACATGCAGCGCTTCGAACACGGTGACGTCGACGCCCGCGCGGGCGAGGTCGGCCGCACACGCCAACCCGGCGGGGCCGGAACCGACGACGGCCACGCGCTTGCCGATCGGGTCGGCGTTGTCGCGGTGGCGAGGGACGCCGTGGTCGCCGATGAATCGTTCGAGCCGACCGATGGCCACCGGCTCGAGCTTGCGACCGATCACACATTGCGCCTCGCACTGCGATTCCTGCGGACACACGCGCCCGCACACCGAGGGAAGGATGTTCTCCTCGTGGATTACCTCGAGTGCGCCGTTGACGTCGCGCACTAGCAAGTGGCGGATGAAGCGTGGGATGTCGATCGAGACCGGGCAACCCTCGATGCACGTGGGCCGCGCGCACTGCAGGCAGCGCGCGGCCTCGCGCAACGCCTCGGTGAGCGAGGAGCCGAGTGTAACTTAGTCGAACGTGCGCGCCCAGAAGCCCGGGTCTCGGTCGGGCCTAGGCACCGTCGTCGGAGCGTTCT
>JBBQCC010000475.1:0-1842 GCA_038318285.1 Planctomycetota bacterium
CCGCGTGATCGGGTTCGGCTCGTCAGGGTCGATCCCCGTCGGCACATGATCGAACAGCTGCGCGGTCGCGATCGACGCGCCCGTCCACTTCACGTCCGCGAGAAGGTCCGCGATCCGGGGAGAGAACGGCGAGTACCAGACCTCGTCAGCGTCGAACGGGGTGATCCAGCTGGCGCCATCGTCTGCCGCCAGGGCAGCGAGCCGCGACATCTTCGCCGATTGGTAGTAGCCGCGTTCGGCGTCGTGCAGGACGGTGATCGGCAGGTCACGCGCGAGCTCGTAGAGGATCTCAAGCGTCCCGTCGGTCGAGCCGTTGTCAGCGATGATGAGCGCGTCGACCTGGCCGGCCATGTGGCGAGTTGTGTGCTCGATGATGTCGGCCTCGTCGAGGCACATCGCGATCCCAGTGACCATCGCGGCTAGTACCCGTGCCCTGCGCGCTCGTCTCCGACGTGATGGCACCACTCTTCGCCGCTGCCCCAGAACGCTGAGCGGCGCGCCGGGTCCTCAGCGAACAGCCGGAGCCCGAAGAGGCCTTCGGACTGCGCGGTCTGCGGCCAGCCGCGCTCGACAATCCAGCGCGGATACAGGGAGGGGTTAGTCGTATAGAAGCGGGCATGCTCAAGCCACCGGGCCGGGGGCATCCCGAGCGCCAGTGTGTAGCTGTCGGGATGCTGCTGCACGACGCCGCCGGCAGCGCGCTCGGCCTGGTTCCACGGCTGCCGGAGCAAGGCCATCTGCACGAGGTACGGGCGCTGCTCAAGAGCCTGCCGCATCGCGTCGACGGGTATCGGCCGGTTGAACGTGAAGTCGCATTCCAGGTGGAGCACGTAGTCGGTTTGGATGCGATCCCAGCCGGCCTGGATCGCGCCGGCGAACCCGAGCTCGTGGCGCGTGTCGTCGATGTGCACGACCTGGTCGAAGTCGGGGAGGTTCTGTTCGACGCTGTCGAGCGTCTGCTGCAGGTAGTCCTCGCGACCGTCCGAGATGAGGAGCAGCGCCACAGTCATGCGGCGCTCTCACCGAGGATCGCGGCGACGATGTCAGTGTGCACCCGGTTCTTCTCGACCATCGCGGGAGCGCGGTTGCGGCTGTCGGGACGCCACGCCGCGCGGTACACGGCATCTGGGATCGCTTCGACGCTCGCGCCGAGCTTCCAGCAGCGAAGGAACAACGCCCAATCCTCGTATACGGGCCAGTCTTCCCAGCCGCCGGCGTCGCGCAGGACCTGCGTGCGGGCGAGCGCGCCGACGGCGATGAAGTTCCCGTGCGGGAGGCAGTCGGCAGTGCAGTCGTGGTCGTGACCGGCGACACGCGGCACTCGCGGCGCTCGGACGCGGCCGTCCTGCACGTACCGGACGGCCGGGGCGCGAATGTCTGCGGTGCCGGTGAGCATCGCGGTGACGTACCCAGGTTCGAGCTCGTCGTCAGCGTCAAGGTGGATGACGTACTCGCCGGCGGCCATGCGCAAGCCTTCGTTGCGAGCAGTGGCGAGAGTGTCGCCGTGGACGCACAGGATCTCGTCGGCCTGATCTTCCGCGGAAGCAGCGGCCGTCTGCGCCAGCTGCTGCCAGGAGGCGTCACCGAATGTTGCGATCACGACCGAGACGCTCATTCGGCCCACAAGCTGGATCGCAGGCGGAACAGCTTGAGGTCCTGACGGAATGTTGCCTGCCCTTTCGCGTACGTCTCGTCGTGCGGGGCCTTGTCGTCGAGGTGGTGGTGGTGCTCAACGATCGCGTCAGGTGCGAACTCGTAGGCGCCGCGGCGGGAGGCCGTTTCGACGAGTTCACGGTCGGGGCAGTTGTGGGCGTACCCGGCGTGTAGTGGCCCGGGCCCACC
>JBBQCC010000476.1:0-1839 GCA_038318285.1 Planctomycetota bacterium
TCGTCACGGCATGCGTGCCGGACTACCGCTCGGAACTCGGAGCACGGTTGCACGATCTGTGCCCCGACGATCCGCTGCTGGCCGAGGACCTGCTCTACCAACTGTGCATCGAGGTCAACCCGGCGCTCGACATCCACACGGTCCGCTTGCGCGGTGAGACGCAGACCGCGGCCGAAGCGCCCGAAACGCAGGCCGCACCGGCCCAAGCGCCGGGCGGGCAAGAGGACTTCCACGACCGGCTCGCCAAGCGCTCGCGCGGGTTGGCGCAACGCCTGGCGCGCCGTGTTCTGGGCCAGGACGAAGCGGTCGAAAAGGTCGTGCGCGCCGTCGAGAAATCGGCCGCCGGACTGGCCGCCCCGGGACGCCCGCTGGGCTGCTTCCTGTTCGTCGGTCGCACGGGCACGGGCAAGACCGAACTCGCGCGCGCGCTCGCGCTCGAGCTGTTCGCCGATCCGAAGAAGAATCCCAAGGGCCTCGTTCGCGTCGATTGCAGCGAATATGGACTCGCACACGAAGCGTCGAAGCTGATCGGCGCGCCACCCGGTTACGTCGGGCACGAGGACGGTGGCTTCCTGACCGAGGCGCTGACCAAACACCCCGAATCGATCGTGCTGTTCGACGAGGTCGAGAAAGCACACCCGCGACTGCACAACTTGCTGCTGCAGATCCTGGAAGACGGGATCCTGACCGACGGCAAGGGCCGCACGGTCAGCTTCGAGCACGCGCTGATCGTCCTGACCAGCAACGCCGGTGCACGCGAGATGATCCAGGCGCGCAGACGACTTGGATTCGAGCGCAACATCACGTTGGCGCACGCATCGCTGTCCGACATCGCGACCGAAGCGCTCGAGGCCAGTTTCAGCCCCGAATTCCTGGGCCGCATCGACGAGACCGTCGTGTTCCAGGAACTCGATCCGCGCACGGCGGTCGGCATCGCGCAACGTCAACTGGGCGAACTCGCCGCACGCGCGCGTCGACGCGGATTGAAGGTCGCGTTCACGCCGGCCGTCGCGAAGTGGGTCGTCGAGCGCGGCTTCTCGCCCGACTACGGCGCGCGCGAACTGCGCCGCGTCGTCGCGCGCGAGATCGAAGGCCCGTTGTCGCGTCTGATGCTCGAAGGCCCGCCGCGCCGTGGGCTGATCCGTGCACGCATCCACAGCGACACGCCCAGCTTCGAGCTGGAGCGCTGACGAGCCGCAGGCCGGATTACTTGATCTCGGCCAGTTCGACGAACCGTGCCGCGCGCTCGGCCGATTTCGTGCCGGGGAACCGCTTCACGATGCTCTCGGCCTTCTGCATGTTGGCCGCGTCGAAGGGCTTCTTCTTCGAGACCTGGTTCACGAACGTCGCGTAGGCCTTCGAAGCCTCGTGTTCGTTCGCACGCTCGGGCTCCGCGGCACGGGCGATCTCCGCCTGCACCGCCGCCTCCAGATCGGCGGCGCCCTTCACGGACTTCGCCAAGTCCTTGAGCTGCGCATCGGCTTCCACGAGGTGGCCGTTGTCGATCAGCCACTTCGCGCGCGTGATACGCGCCTGCGTCCGCTTCACGAAATCGGTGCGCGCGACCTGGGCTTCGTCCGTGCCGACCTTGTCGCACTCCGCCAGCGCATCGCCGACGTCGTCCTTCGCGAACGCCGTCCAGGCCTTCTTCAAGTCGCTCGGCGTGCCTTCGGGCGCCTGCTTCGACTTCTTGATCTCAGCGGCAATCGCCTCCTCGAGCTTCTTGCCGAAGCCGCCCGGGTTGCCCTGCATGATGATCTTGCCGTCGATGCCGACGAGCGCGGACTCGGGCAGTCCGCTGCCGAGCGTCGCGAAGGGACGTTCCTCCGTCCACATCGC
>JBBQCC010000477.1:0-1803 GCA_038318285.1 Planctomycetota bacterium
CACTGCGCGAGCGCTGCGCACGTGCTGGAGAGTGCGCACAACACGCACAGCAAGCGAGGGTGAACTCGGAACATGGAGCGGGCTCCTCCTGACTGCATCATAGCGGAATGCCATGGAATCGCCGCGCGGCGGGTTGCAGCGCGGACCTGCATACCGGCCGCGGGCCTGAACGCGCCGGGATCGAGGCTTCCTTCGCCCGACGGGATGGGTCACCCTCGTGGTGCCGCCATGGACCCGAAGACGCTCAACAAGCTGAAGTTCCACCTCGCGCGCATCGTCGCGGGTACGGCGGCCGAGCCCGAGGACGAGTGGCGCAAGCTCGACGTGCTGGTGCCCGAGGTGCTGGCGCAACCGAGCACGACGACGAGCCTGGAACTGCGTCGGCTGCTGGAGCTGCAGAGCGCGCGGCTCGCGGAGCGGCTGCTGGTCGACAACGTGTACGCGCTGCAGAAGGAGCTGGAGCGCGTCGCGAAGAGCGGCGCACATCGCGAAGTTGCGCCCAGCGGCCCGCGCACGGACATCCAGCGCGTCGCGGATGTTCTGCGCGGCAAGACGATGCTGATCGTCGGCGGCGATCCGCGGCGCGAGCACGCGGAACGACTGCGCGCGGCGTTCGAGCTGGCCGAGGTGCTGTGGCCCGAGACGCGCGAGACGAGTCCGAGCTTCAGCATCTTCGAACCCTATGTCGCGCGTCCCGAGGTCGCGCTCGTCCTGCTGCTGATCAAGTGGAATCGGCACGGCGTGACGGAAGAGCTGCCGGCGGTTTGCGAGCGTCACGCAAAGCCCGTCGTGCGCTTGACGGCCGGCTACAACCCGGATCAGGTCGCGGCGCAGATCCTGAAGCAGGCTGGAAAACGCCTGGGCGCGTCCGACTGAGGGATCGCACCCGCGAGACCTGCGCGACGCGCGCGCGTCGGCTACGCTCGGAGGCATGCGCACGCCGACGATCCGATTCGCACTGATTCTCGTCCTTGCCGGCGCGTTCTCGTCCACGGCACACGGCCAATTCAACCCGGGGGCCAAGGACGTCGCCGCGCCGCCCTCCGACATCGTGAACGGGCGCGTCGTGCTGCCCAGCGCCTCGGAAACGGGCTCGAGCTCGCCCGTGCAGATCCGCGCGCTCGCGCCGACGTGGGATGCGGCACGCGGCTGGACGGCGGAGATCGCCTTCGACGTGGATGCGGACGGTCCGCTCTCGCTGGCCCTCCTGATGCCGCAGTTCGTGACCTTCGCGTGGGAGTTCGTCCGCCCGTCGGGCGCAACGATCGACGCCGCGGAATTGCGCCGGATGGCCCAGCACGATGCTCGCGAGAACGCATTCGAGGATTCGACGTGGAGCGCTGACCGCTGGGACTTGTCGGCCGCGGCGCGCGGCGCGTGGCGCGTGCGAATCACGGCTCCGGGTCTCGCGAGCACGGAACCGCCGCCGAGCGGATGGCTCGTCGCGCGCACGGCCGGTCGCGCGCGGCTCGTCGCGCACGCCTCGACGCTCGAGACGCGCAGCGACATGCACGTCGGCATCGTCGCCCGGTTCGAGGACGCGCAAGTACTGTCGGACCTACACGGTCGAGCCGTCGTGCAGCTCGCGACGGGTTCGATCGCGCTCGACTTGGCCGACGACGGTCTGCACGCCGACGGCGCGGCCGGTGACGGGACGTTCGGCGCGTATTTGCCCGCATGGACCAGCGGCGACGTGCTCGCGCGCGTGGACCTCGTCGGCACGGCACAGGACGGTGGGACGATCGCGCGCACCGCGAATTTGGCCTTCCCCATGATCGAACGACGCGCCGCGTTGACCGGCCG
>JBBQCC010000478.1:0-1793 GCA_038318285.1 Planctomycetota bacterium
CGCGCTTCGAAGGCGTGCAACGCTTCGCGCTCGTCGTGTTCAGCGGGCGACATGCGTGCCCTCCACCAGCGCGCGCGCTCGGCGCAATTCCTCGCGCAACACCGGGACGTCCGACGGTTCCACCGTGCCTTCCATGCGTTCGAGCGTGACCCCGCGCAGGTTCGGGCACAGGGGCAGGACGCGCTCGGTCAGCGCCCACACCTCCTCGGGCACCGCGTGGTCGTGCGCGTCGAGACGCAGCACGGCGCGCGAGGGCAACCAATCCGGATCGCTCTCCGCGCCGCCCGAGACGTGGATCTCGATCACCTTGTCGGGCGGTAACCGCGACACGTACTCCCACGCGTCGAAACCCAAATTGAGCGCGTTCGTCCACACGTTGTGCAGGTCGAGCAAGAGGTGCGTGCGCGGCAGCGTCAGCGCATCGCGCAGGAACGCCGGCTCGTCGAGCGGATCGCCGAGGTGAAAGTAAAAGGCCGAGTTCTCACAGCCGACGTCCGGCACGACGGTCTGCAATGCCGCGAAGCTCTCGCGCAGCGCGCGCGCGGCCGCGGGCACGAGAGGTGTCGGCAACGGCAGCGTCAGGTTGCGCCCAGCCAGCTCCGTCACGCCGAGGTGGTCGGTGTACCAGCGGAAATCGAACGTCGCATGATCCGCGGCGATGCGCTGCAGCCACCGCGCGCGTCGCTTCGCATCCGGACGCGCGCTGCCCAGCGAGAACGCGACGCCGTGCGCGACGAAAGGCATGTCCGTGGCGAGCTTCAACGCGGCAAAACGCGCGTGGAATCCGTTCGCGACGATCTCGCTCGCCTCGTCGGTGCGCCACAGCGTCTCGGGCGCGACCTCGACGTAGTCGACTTCGTCGAGCAGCTCGGCGGTCAGCGCCAAGTAGCGCTCTTCAGGCTGCAGCGTGAATCCGATTCCGGGCTTCACTGCGCGAAGAAGTTGAGGAAATAGCGCGACGCCGGCGAAACGTGACCCATGCCGCAAGGCGGGCAGTAATCCGAACTCGTGTGCCAACGCGCGCCGACCGGATCGTGCTCGAAGAGGCGCATGCGCGCGGCCAGCGCGAGCTGTTCGAGACGCGACGGCGCGTCGCCGAAGCGGGCGAGTGCCGCGAAGCGGTCGAGGTCCACGAACCGCACCGTCGGGTCGGTGCCCAGTGCTGCTTCCCGGCGGCCGGCATCCTCCATCCAGTTGGGATCCGCCATCTGAACGGATGCGTTCGACTGCGTCCTGCGTCGTTCGCGTGTGGACTCGTCCGGGAGGATCTGCGTGCGCAACATGCGCGCGAGCGCCGCAGCTCGCTTGCGTACCGATGCGCCGTATTCTTCGGACGAGGCCGAGGAGTCCGGCGCTGGCGCCGGCAACCGCCCGCGGACGACGCGCGGTGCGCCGCCGACTGCGTCGGTCTCGATGACGACGGCCCAGGCGGGAGCTGCATCCGGCTTCGCGTCGGCCACGCCGGCAGCCGCGCGCGACAAGCAGACGACTTCGACGAGCGCGAGATCGAGCCACGTCTCACGATCCGCGTGGGCGAAGAACTCACCCCAGACGTAGCCCGCGACGGACGCTTGCCCCTCCGGGTCGGTCAGCACGACGAGGAGCGGCTTGCCGAGCTCGCGCGCGCGAGCCTTCGCCTCGTCGAGTGTCACCGCGCGCGGTTCCAGACCCGCATTCGTTGAGCCCTTGTCGCTCGAGAATGCGCGCGCCATCCACACTGGCAGCGCGAGCGCTGCTCCCAGCCCCAAGATCGCTCGTCGATTCGTGTTCATCCGCGCGTTTCCTCGGCCGTG
>JBBQCC010000479.1:0-1782 GCA_038318285.1 Planctomycetota bacterium
CCGCCCGCGGCTTCGAGGCGCGCCAGATTCTGCGTGAAGAAGGTGCGCTCCCACGGATCGCGTGCCAACTCCAATGCGCGCTGCGCTGCCGCGCGAGGCGTCGGACCGTCGCCGCGATCCGTGCGGAACGACAATCCGTGCCAGCCCCACGCGAGTGACGGATCGAGCCGCACCGCGCGTTCGAAACGCGGCGTTCCGTCGCGACCTTCGAGTCGGCCAGCCAAGTAGAGCGTGGCCGCACCGCCCTCACCGCGTGTGAGTTCCTCGCGATAGCCCGACAGCGCTTCCAGCGCGCGCAGATCGCTGCGCAGGATCTCGTCGAGCGCGCGACGCGGAGCGACCCAGTCGGGCGCCGCGGCCAGAGCCCGTTCCAGCGCGGCGCGCGCTCGATCGCGCGCAGCGTCGCCGCCCGCGCGCAGTTCCGCCTGGGCTTCGGCCATCGCCGCGGACGCAGCCGCGGGCACCGGAGGCGCCGCGCGCGGACCGGGCGAAGCGCACGCGGCCGCCGATGCAAGCAGCGCGAGAAGGAGGAGGACGCGACGCACAGGTCGCGGTTCTAGGCTCCCGCCGCGCCGTTGAACAGAGCGACCCCGCCGATCGCGGAGTTTGCGGTGCACGCTCGATCGGTTCACACTGCGTTCATGACGATCTCGAGCACACCGATCTGGACGCTGGTCCCTGCGGTACTCGGCCTGCTGGTCGCTTTGGGTCCGCCAGCCCAAGTCGGCTCGAAGGACAAGGAAAAGAAGCGCGAGGACGTCCCCGCACCCGCACCGGTCCTCGACCCATGGCGCGGAGACTTCGAGAGCGCGAAGGCCTCGGCCAAGGAGCGCAACGTGCCGATCGTCGTGCACGTGATCCTCGAGGGCGAGAAAACGAACGACGAGTACCGGGACACGATCCTCACGGATCCGGGCCTCGTGAAACGCTGCGCGCACGCTGTCGTGCTGATCGCGAACAACGGCACGCACGCGCTCAAGACGATCGAACTCGTCGTGGACGGCGAGACGACGCACCGTGAGGTCTGCTCGTCCTATCCGATGGTCGCGAAGTGCGAGGAACACAAGGCCGCGTGGGACGAGCTGTACACGGCGTTCCGCGACGAGTCGGGCGACTTGAACTGCCCGCAGGCGATCGTGCTTGGACCTGACGGATCGCTCGTCGGCCGCATCAACACGCGCAGCACGCCGCAGCCGGGCGAGATCGGCGCGCTGCTCGTCGCCGCGATCGCGAAGGCTGGTCCGGGGCTGACGATCGACGAGCTGGCGCGCGTGAAGCGCGGGCTCGTGTCGGGGCGCAAGCTCGCGGCCGAGAAGAACTGGATGGAGGCCTGGAAGACCTGGACCGAGGTCCTCGCGATCACGCAGACGACGACATTCGCCGAAGAAGCGCGCACCGCCGAACCGTTGGCGCTGGCCGGCATGCAGGCCGAGTTCGACCGCATCACGGCCGGACTCGTGCCCGGGACCGCGGCCAAGTCCTACGCGGAGCTCCTCGCATTCGCCGAAGCGGCCGTGGGCACGCCGCTCGAGAAGGACGCCGCGACGAGCCTCAAGAAAGCCGACGGCGACAAGTCGATCCGGGACGAGCTCAAGGCTTGGCGCCTCGCGAAGGAAGCCGACGAGCTGCTCCGCGAAGCCACCGCGCTGCACGACGCAGGCGAGACGAAGAAGGCCGAGCGACTCGTGCGGCGCCTGCTGACACCGCGCTTCGCCGGAACGCCGGCGCAGGAGACGGCGCGCAAGCTGTGGCCGGATCTGGCGAACGGATGAACGAGCCAGG
>JBBQCC010000480.1:0-1767 GCA_038318285.1 Planctomycetota bacterium
ACCCGACTTCGCTCGCGGTGGGGGCGATCGACGCCTACATCGTCGGCGAGCCGTTCGCGGCCAAGGCCGAGATGGAGGGCTACGGGCGCGTCCTCCTGCAGATGCGCGACGCGTGGCCCAACTTCATCTCGTGCGTGCTCGTCGTGAGGCAGGACCTGATCGACCACCACCGCGAGCTGGTCGAGGGGCTCGTGAACGGCATCGCGGCGTCGGGGAAATGGCTCGACGAGGATCGCCTGACCGGCGCGCAGCACCGCCAAGACGCGGCGATCGTCGCGTCGAAGATGTTCTACAACCAGCCGACCAAGCTGCTCGAGTACGTGCTGATGAAGGACGTCACGCGCGTCTCCTACACGAACTTGATGCCGACGAAGGCCAGCTTCGACGAGATCATGGACCTCGCCGTCGACATGAAGATCCTGCCGCGCCGGATGGAGTTCGAGGAGTACTTCGACACGAGCTTCGCGCCCGACCTGGACAAGCTCGACCTCGACATGGAGCACCTGCCGGACGTCGACAAGATTTCGCGGCAGTGATGACCGACACGCAGTCCCCGGAACCCCGCGCTTGAACCCCTTCCCGTACATCGTCGCGCTCGCCGCCGTCGCGCTCATCCTGGTGGCGCGCAAGCTGCGCGATCCCGCGCCGATGATCCTGCTGCCCCTGGCCAGCACGGTGATCCTCTTGTGCGCGTGGCAGATCGGCGCCGAGGCCGCGCGCTATCCGCTGACGGACAAGAACGGGAACTTCGTGCGCCTGATCGAGGTGTTTCCGACGCCGTGGAGCACGGTCGTCGGCATGCAGAAGCCGATCACCGACGGCACGCTGATCCGCTACGTGGTCGCCAGCGTCTACCGCGTCGCCGCCGGCTTCCTGATCGCGGCCGGCATCGGTATCCCTGTTGGGCTGTGGGCCGGTTGGAACCTGCGCGCGTACCAGGCGCTGAATCCGCTGGTGCAGGCGCTGCGTCCGATTTCGCCGATCGCTTGGATACCCGTCGCGATCCTGTGGTTCGGCGTGAAGGACTCGGCCGCGATCTTCTTGATCGCGCTGGCCGCGTTCTTCCCGATCGTCACGGGCACGATCACCGCCGTCAGCTCGATCCCCGCGGTCTACGTGCGCTCGGCGCAAAACTTCGGGTTGTCCGTAGTCGAGCTGTTCCGGCGTGTCGTGTTCCCGGCCAGCATGCCGCAGATCATCACGAGCTGTCGTTTCGCGCTCGGTATCGCCTGGCTCGTCATCGTTGCGGCCGAGATGGCCGGCATCGACAGCGGGCTGGGCTACCTCGTGCTGGACGCGCGCAGCGCGAACAACTACGACCGCGTCGTGGGCGCGATGATCGTGATCGGCATCATCGGCATCGCGCTCGACTACGGCATGCGTCGCCTGGAGACGCTGGAAGAAGTGCGCTGGGGCTATCCGAAGAAACAGGACGAGCGCGTGGCCGAGCGCACGCGGCTCGCAGTGCGCTCGAAAACTGCTCTCGCTGCGCGCAAGCAATCCGCGGGGGGCGCATGAGCTCGAACGCGACGACCGGGACGGCGCGCGGCAAGTCCGACGCGCTGCGCACCGAAACACCGACGAAGATCCTCGTGCGCGCCGTGGACAAGGTGTTTCGCCGCCAGAAGGACGAGCTGAACGTCCTGACCGGCATCGATCTCGACGTACAGGCGGGCGAGTTCGTCTGCTTGCTGGGCCCCTCGGGCTGCGGCAAGTCGACGCTGCTGAACATCATCGGCGGGTTCGAAGTGCAGACGGCCGGCGAAG
>JBBQCC010000481.1:0-1754 GCA_038318285.1 Planctomycetota bacterium
GCCTGCGTCTTGCGCGCGAAGTGCTGGGCGAGATTCGCACGTACTTCCGCGGTCAGGTGTTCCCGCACCCGGTGCGCTCGAACGTGAAGCTGGCCGAGGCGCCGTCGTTCGGCCAGACCGTGTTCGAGTATGCGCCCGACAGCAACGGCGCCGACGACTACATGCGCCTCGCACGCGAGGTCATCGCGCGCGAGTCGCGCGATCCCAAGCTCGCCGACTTGCCGCCGTTCGAAGAGCGCGCGCGTCTGCCGGTGAAGGAGGTCACGCCGCCGCGCAACCCGCCGCCGCGTCCGCCTCCGCGCAAGAAGGCCGCACCGGCGTCAGCGCCAGTCGTCGATCCGGTCACGGAGACCGCAGCCTCGCAGACTACGGCGACGAACCCCGATGCGACGGAACTCGCCACCGCGAACCGGACGATGACCGCGAAGCCGACGGCGCCTGCGAAGCCAACGATCACTCCGGAGCGGACGGCGTCTGCAAAGCCAACGATGACTGCGGAGCGGACGGCGACTGCGGAGCCGACGAAGACCGCGAAGCCGACGACAACCCCGAAGGCGTCGGCGACCGCGAAGCCCCGCGCGGAAACGGATGCATCCCAGCCGGAATCCGGCGGTCCACCCGCGTCGCCAGAACGCGGCGCTGTCACAGCACAACACGACGAAAGCACTCGGAGTCACGTGCCGACGACGGCGTCGCCCACGACCTCGAACGCGAAGCCTTCCGCAGCCGCAAGCGACGCGCCGGCGGTGAACAGCGCACGCGCGAACGCCGTGCGCTCCGCTCCCGCCTCGCCGCGCATCCTGCGGGTGGAGGACGTCCCGCCGCTCCCGCCCGACGCGTTCGAGATCCTTTCGATCCTGCCGACGGACACCTGATCGTGCCCCTGCGCATCGGAATCCTCTGTCACCCGACGTACGGAGGTTCCGGCGTCGTCGCCAGCGAGCTTGCGCTGTCGCTCGCCGCGCGCGGACACACGGTGCACCTCTTCAGCCACGCGGTGCCGCCGCGCCTCGCGCGCTCTCCCGGTCCGGTGCAGATGCACGTCGCGCAAGGCGTTCCCTATCCGCTGTTCCATTCGACGCCGCACGACCTCGCGATCACGTCGTCGATCCTGACACTGCACCGCACGGAGGGCCTCGACATCCTGCACGCGCACTACGCGTTGCCGCACGCGGTGTCGGCCTACCTCGCGCGATCGGCGGCGATCGCCGATCGGGGTCAGCCCGCGCCGCGGACTGTCACGACGCTGCACGGCACGGATATCACGCTGGTCGGAAACGATCCCAGCTACGCGCCGCTGACGCAGTTCGTGATCGAGCAATCCGACGCCGTCACGGCCGTGTCGGAGGACCTCGCACGGCGCACGCGAGAGAACTTCTGCAGCGAGACGACGCTGCGTCCGTGCGCGATCGAGGTCGTCCCCAACTTCGTGGATGTCGAGCTGTTCCACCCGGACGCCGCGCGCGATCAAGACCGGGACCGGCCGCCGCGCGCCGTGCACGTGTCGAACTTTCGCAGTGTGAAGCGCGTACCCTGGTTGCTGCGCGCTTTCGAGAAGGCGACGCACGGGACGAAGGCCGAGCTCCTGCTCGTCGGCGACGGTCCGGACCAAGCGCCGTCGCGGATCCTGGCGCGCGAACTCGGCATCCAGGATCGCGTCGTGTTCCTGGGCGAGCGTGATGCGCTGCCCGAGCTGCTCGCACCGGCCGACGTGTTCGCACTGTCGTCGTCCGAGGAATCCTTCGGCCTGTCCG
>JBBQCC010000482.1:0-1751 GCA_038318285.1 Planctomycetota bacterium
GGCGACGATCTACGTCCAGCCGACGCGCGGATCGGATGCTGCCGCGTTGCGCGCGTGTCTGCACGAGACGTACGCGAACGAACGCTTCGTGCGCGTCTACGACCGCGGACAGCCCGAGCTGAACCGTGTGCAGATGACGAACCAGTGCCACATCGCGATTGCCGAGCAGTCGGGGACCATCGTGATCACGTCGGCGATCGACAACCTGCTCAAGGGCGCCAGCGGCCAAGCGCTGCAGAACATGAACCTCGTGCTCGGCCTCGACGAAGCTGCGGGGCTCGCATGACGAACACACCCGATCGCGCGCGGCGCACGCTGGTCAAGGTCGGCGGCGCTCAGCTCGAACAGGCCGAGATGCGCCGAGATCTGTGCGCCTCCGTCGCTGCAGCGCGCGCGGCCGGCGAGGAAATGGTTCTCGTGCACGGCGGTGGCAACCAGATCCGCGAGCTGGTGAAGCGGCTCGGGCTGCCCGAGTCGTACCACAACGGCCTGCGCGTCACGGACGCCGCGACCGCTGACGTCGTGTTGATGGTGCTGGCCGGCCTCGTGAACAAGGAGCTCGTGCACGCGCTGGAGCTGCAAGGCGTGCGCGCGTGCGGATTGTCCGGCGCGGACGGCGCGACGTTCGTCGCAACGAAGCGGCGCGAGGTCGAGCGTGACCTCGGTTACGTCGGCGAGGTCGGTCGCACGGACGTGCGCCTCGTCGACCTCCTTCTGCGCGACGGGTTCCTGCCCGTGATCGCCACCGCAGCGCCGTTGCAGTCGGGCGAGGACGCGCCCGCCGACCGGTTCTACAACGTGAACGCCGACATGGCCGCCGGGCCGCTGTCGCGGGCGGTGCGCGCCGACACGTTGCTCTTCCTGACCGATGTCCCGGGCGTGCTCGACGGTTCGAAGCAACGCATCCCGGTGCTGACGCCCGAAGCCTGTGCCGAGCTGCGGCTCGCGGGCGTCATCCACGGGGGCATGATCCCCAAAGTCGACGCGGCGCTGGCGGCGCTGGCCGCGAACCCGACTGCGCGCATCAAGATCGCGCCCGCCGCAGGTCGCGACGCGGTGCTGCGCGCGCTGTCGCCCGACGTCGGCACGCTGTTCCAACTCGACGCGCGCTCTTCGCCGCGGGCGACGCCGCGGACGCCGACGAAACACGAGAACGGAGACCGCTGAGATGAACACGACGCGCGGACAGGACGTGCCGACGGGCGCGAATCCCGGGCCGGTGGACGAGCACGTCGTGAAAACGTACCTGCGCGCCCAGGAGGTCTTCGTGGACGGTTGTGGCGCTGAAGTCCGCGACGCTTCAGGGCGTGTTTGGCTCGATTTCCTGGGTGGAATCGCTGTTTCTGCGCTCGGTCACGCTCATCCGCGGCTCGCAGCCGCCATCGCGGACCAGGCCGGCAAGGCCATCCACTTCTCGAACCTGTTCCGCCATCCCTACACCGAGGAGGTCGCGCGCCGCGTCGCGCGGCTGACCGGGCTCGAGGCGGTGTACTTCGCGAACAGCGGCGCCGAGGCGAACGAGGCCGCGATCAAGCTGTCGCGCAAGTACCAGCGCGGTGTCGGCAGCCCCGAGCGCACGTCGTTCGTCGCGCTCGAGGGCGCCTTCCACGGCCGCACGGCCGGCGCGCTGGCGCAGACGCAAAGCGCGAAATAACGCGAGCCATTCGGTCCGATGATCGAGTGCGCCTGGGTGCCGCCCGGGGACGTGGCGGCGCTCGAACACGCGCTGCGCACGCGCCGTCCGGCCGCGT
>JBBQCC010000483.1:0-1710 GCA_038318285.1 Planctomycetota bacterium
AATCCCTCGAGCTTCTTCCCGCCCGCCGACGCGATGCGACGGCGCAGCGCCGCTTGGTTCGGCGACAGCGTGCCCGCTCCAACCTTGCCACCGGCCGCCAGCTCGGCGTTCACGCGCAGCGCCTGTACGCGCGTCAGCGGCAAGAGGTCGAGCTCCCGTACGCCGCGCAAACGTCGCAAGTCGTCGTCCGCGCCCGCCGCGCGCACGTCGCCGCTCAGCGCACGCGCGCGCTCGCGCAAGTTCGCGGGCAGGAGGTCCGCGTCGCCGATGCGCGGCAACAGGATCGTGCTCGCGCACTCCATCGACGCCGCTTGGCGCGCCAAGTCCGCGAGCTTCACGCGCGAAGCGTCGAAGCGTACATCGACGACTTCACTGCCGCCGACGAAGCCCGGACGCGCGTCGATGACGCCGTCGATCGCGCCCAAGCGCTGCTGACCCTCCCAGAAGCAGTACATCGAGAACACGACTCGCTGTGGATCCCGAGGGTGCAACTCGACACGCGCCATCTCGAGCCAGCGCGGAACGTCGACGTGCGCGACCTCCAGCGCGTTGATCATGCGCTCGACCGTGCCCGCCTCGTTCCAAACGCCGTCGCGGCGCGGGATCACGTCTTGACCGTCGCCGTCGACGAAGCGCACGACCGGGTTGTTCCAAGCGGGCTCGCGAAAGCGCTCGAGCGCCGCCTTGTCCGCACCGCCCTTGTTGTTGTGGATCGCGATGGGGACGAAGCACGTCTCGATCGCATCGACCAGCAAGGGATGCGAGAGGGGACCGTTGCCGAAGCCGACGCAGGTCGAGCAACCGGGGATCTCCTGGAACAACAGGAATGCCGGCTTCTTCTCGCGCTTCGCGGTCGCGAGCCCCGCGTCGAGGCTGCGTTCGAAGCGGACGCGCCCGAGCTCGGGCGGCTGCTGCGCGGGATCGTCGAGAAGGGGCACGGTGCAGACGAGGGCGGCGGCGAGGTGGAGCATGGCGGGACCTACGAGGGGTTCGCGCGGGTGGGACGGCGATCTCCGGTGACGCGAAAGGACGTCGGTCGGGAGAATTCGACCTCGCGATGGTAAGGCCCTCGCCCTCGCGACTTGCGGCGAAAGCGGACGAGCGGACTCCACCTGCGACCCGCGAACTCTCGATACCGACGTTCGAAGCGCGTTCCGTGCGCAAGCGCGCCGCTCCGATCGCGCTGCGTCTGGTAGGCTCAAAGACCGAAGCGTGGTTCGCGCCTCCCACGGGGCGGGTTCGCCGGCCACGCGAGCACCTCGGTTCCGCACGAAAGATTCGCAGGCATCCCTTGGCACGCGTCGCCTTCGTCGTCACGACTTGTCACGAGTTCGAGGGGATCAAGGTCCTCTCCTCGATCCTGAAGAAGCACGGTCACCAGGCCGACTGCTTCCTGCACAGCGAGGAGGACGACTACTTCAAGGCCGTGCTCGACTGGCAGCCCGATGTCGTCGGCATCTACGCCACGACCGGCCAGGAGGCGTGGCCGTACGAGTACATCCGCGGCTGGAAGAAGAAGCTCAAGCACCTCAAGGTCGTGATGGGCGGGCCGCACCCGAGTCACGAGCTCGAGCCGTTGCAGCACCAAGACGTCGTCGACGCGACGGTGAAGGGCGAAGCCGAGTACGCCGTGCTCGACCTCGTGAACGCTTGGGAAGCGCAGCGGTCCATCGAGGACATCCCGAACGTCGGTTGGCTCGGGCCCGATGG
>JBBQCC010000484.1:0-1707 GCA_038318285.1 Planctomycetota bacterium
CAGCGGATAGTGGGCGCGGGCGAGGCATTCGGCGGCGACGACGATTTCGACGCCACCGGGCGCGGTCCTCGCGGCGACGGGGATACGCGTGCCGTCGGGCTCACGGAGGAACGCGCGCCCGTACCGCACCGCGCCGAACTCGTTCGAGAACTCCAGGCCGTCCGCCGTCTCGGCGCGCGACATTTCGCTGTCGAGACGGACGCGCAGCACGAGGTCACCGTCGCCGAGACGAGCGGAGACGACGAACGTCTGCTCGACCGACTCGAGCGCCAGCTCGTAGACCTCGTCGATCGGCCCACGTTGCACGACGATGCGGTCGCCGTCGCGGACAGCGTTCGTCGCCGGCGCCAGCTCGACGTTCACGCCGCCGATCGTCGCGGACTCGAGGGACATCGCGAGCGGGAAGTTGCGCGGCGCGTCCGATCCGAGGAAAGGCACGTACGTCGCGCCGCCCCCGCCGAATCGCGCCTTGTAGGAGCGGCCGCGAACCCACGTCGAGCCATCGGCCTCGGTCGCGAAGTAGAGCCGGTCGACCGGTTGGGCCGCGATGCGACGACGAAACGAGGACTCCGGCGAGATCGACGGGGCTCCGCCGACGAATTGCGGAGGCAGGATCGTCGGATCGACCCCGGTGTCGTCAGGCTCGGCCGGCAGCTTGACGTCCGGCTGCGGGACCCACGGTCGCGGTGTGCGCAGCGCGTGATTCGGATGCGTCGATTCGGTCGTGGTCTCCGACGCTAGGCCCAGGGTCAGGAAGAGGAGCAGGGATGGGGTGAGGATCATGCTTCGTAGCGCCTGGAATCCGGAAGAAGGGAGCCCGCGATCCGGCTGCGCCGCGCGGTCGAGCGAGATCGGCGAACGACTCAGGAGCCCGACACGAATTCCAGGATCCCCGACGCGCGGCCGGTCGCGGCTAGATGCTGTTCCTCGCTTCGCGACCCCCGACGCTGCGCTGGGTCGTGCGACATCGCTGCCCCTGGTTCCTCGCGAACCGCGGTCGATCGCAACGCGGTCGCCACCGCGGACGCCGTTCGCGGCGGGTGCGAGCACGATCTCGACGGGGTCGACAGTTGCAGGAACGAGCGACAAGCCGGCGGTGGTCAGGCCGGGCGAACGCACGCGGGGCGCACCGCTGTTCGCGATGCGCCCCATTGGCTCCACTCGGGCGCGACAGCGCCTACGCGATCACGAAGACCAGACGACCCGCATTCCATTGGAGATGTTGAACGTCGCCGTCGTGCAGAAAACGGCCGCGTTTCGGTAACTGACCTGGTAGTAGCGCTGCGCTCCGCCGAGCGGGATCAAACCCGTCACCGAGATGTCCGGCTCGGCACCCGTCGGCCAAGTTGCATTGCCACCGGCGTCGGCCGTTTTCGTCCGGATCCGGATCACCGTTCCTGAGGCGCAGCGGAGGCCGTCACCAAACGGAGTGGCGCCGCTGTTCGCGGTGCCCTGGAACAGCGTGCAGGTCGCATTCGCGGGCACGCCCGCCACCGTGAAGGCGAGGGTGTCGCCCGCGCCCGTTTGTGCGTTGCCCGCGCCACCGAGAGCCGCGCCGAGCGGGTTCTGCGAGTTCGCACAACCGCGCTGGGCACCGCCGTAGTTCGCGCACGGACAGGCCGCGCCGGAACCGTCGCCGTAGCAGAACGACTGGTACACCCCGCCGATGGGTCGGTCGTACAGCCCACTGTAGATGTCCCTCTGACC
>JBBQCC010000485.1:0-1689 GCA_038318285.1 Planctomycetota bacterium
CACGGTTCCGAGCGCGGATCCGTCGCTCGACCACAACTCGTAGCCGGCGACGCCGTCATCGGCTCCAAAGAGGAGCTTCCCGCCGAACGACGCGAAGGAGCCCTGGAGGAGTCCGGGAGACGAGGACACGGGGCCGCTGGCGATGTCGGCGACGAGCAGCGTGTTCGCCGCAGTTCCGTCGGTCCGCCACAGCTCACGCCCGGAGATGCCGTCGTCGGCTGCGAAGAACAGAACGCCAGCGACACTCGCCATCGGTCCCGGCGCGGAGTCAGTGGGACCGGTCGCAAGGTCGACGACCATCCACGTGCCGACAGTCGTCCCATCCGTCCTCCAAAGCTCTCGACCATGCACGCCATCGTCCGCCGAGAAGTAGAGGATTGAACCGGTGTTGAGCAGGACGATCGGGTTCGAGGGCGCGGCTCCGGGGCGCACGTCGAGGAGTTGCTGCGTGCCCGCCGGGGTGCCGTCGCTCACCCACATTTCCTTTCCCGCGTTGGTGTCGTTCGCGACGAAGATGAGCCTTCCGGTGACGACCGACAAGCTCGTGGGTTCGCTGTTGCCGAGTCCCGGCTCGATGTCCTTGACGAGTCGCGTTCCTTCGCGCGTGCCGTCGCTGATCCACAGCTCAACGCCGGTAGAACCGTCCTGTGCGGCGAACCCGAGAAGCCCACCCCAATTGACGAAGTTGCTCGGAACGGACGTCGCTGAGCCCGGGGCGATGTCACGGACGAGATAGGCGACATCTCCGCCGAGCGCTCGCTCAGTGGTGTACAGGAAGCTCAGCGCGAGAGCTGCGCAGTATCGAAGTGTGCGGTTCATGGTGTTGCGAGCGCGAGGGGGCCGGGAACGTGCATGTGCACGTGTGCGCTGATGGTGCCATACGGCCGGAGTTTCCGCCGTGCGCCCGAGGTCCCGCTCTCGACTTCGAGCGAACACCGCGCCTCGCACCGGCCGGCGCCCGTGCTCGCCGTGCTCGCGAAGCTCGGGCGCAACGCGGCGTCGGCCGTCATGGCCGGCGATTCGATGCACGATCTGGTATCGGGGCGCGCGGCGGGAGCGCGCACCGCGGTGGTCTCCTGGGGGCCGTTCTGGCGTGCCGATCTCGAGAGCCCGGCACCGCGACGTCAGGCTCGAGACGCCCAACGCGATCGCGCGGCTCGCAGCGCGCTGCACGCCGCAATCAAGGCCGTTTCGCAGCCTTTTTCGTCGCAGCGACCTTCTTTTTCGCTGCGGGTTTGGCGGCCGCCGAGGTCGAGACCTGTTTCTTCGTCGCGGGCTTTCCCGACGGTCCCGCTGTGTACGCCGCGCGCGAGTCCTCGTAACGCTGGACGAAAACGTTCACCGGCAACCGGCGAATCGTGTCGCTAGCGTCGGCGTCTCCGCCTATCCGACGGTCGGAGAGCTTCCGATCTCGGTGCGCGGATTGGTCGCGAGTCCGGGCACTCGGACCTACCAAGTCTGGTATCGCAACTCGGCGACGTTCTGCACGCCGAGCCCGTTCAACTTGACCAACGGAATCAGCGTCTCCTGGGGCGCGTGACGACTGCCGACAAGGCGGAAGTGCGATCCGAACCAAGGGTAGAGGGCTGCGCCTTGCCCGCGCTGTCGACACATTGTGACTCGATCGGTCGCGAATTCGCCGGCGAACGCGTCTTCCTGCGCAGTGCGAGCCACTCGCCGCCAGCCACT
>JBBQCC010000486.1:0-1657 GCA_038318285.1 Planctomycetota bacterium
CGCGCAGTTGGCTCGTGAAAGGCGGCTGGGTGCTGAGCGCATTCGGCGCGACGACGTCACCCGATCGCAGCTCGAGCCGTGCGTCCTGGGCGATCGGGAGGAAGGCGAGGGCACCCGCGACGAGGCTCAGCATCCGCGCAAGATACGGGATGAACGAGCCAGGCTCGCTCATCCGGGACAAGTGAGCCTGGCTCCGAGATCCCGGATTCGTTTCTCAGGAAAGGGGCGGCAGTTGCCCGGCGCGCACGAACGCGGCTTCGTACAGGTACAGGCCGGCCAGGGCGAGCACGGCCACGGCGGCGAGGAGTGCGACGGGGCCGGCCAGGGTCCACCAGGCCATGACCAGCGCGGCGGGCACGATCGCGCCGACCAAGATCGAGGTCTGGAATGCGCGGGGGATGCCGTGGATCCCGATCGTGCCGAGGAACGCGGCCGCTTGGCGCGCGTTGTCGGTCGGGTGCGTCTTCAGGCGTTCCGCGGCGGCGAAGGCGGCGTGGATCAGCGCGGCGGCGACGGCGATCAGTGCCAATTGCGCCGGTGCGGCGGAGAACGGCGCCAACGCAACCGCGCCGCACAGGACGGCCTGCACCAGCAAGTGGGGCAGCACGAGTCCGCCCTGCCAGAGGTCGCGGCCTTCGCACTGCTTGAACAGGAACGCGGTGTAGCCTGCCGTCGCGAGCCCGAAGATCGCGTTCGGCCAGCGCAGTCCATCCGCGACCGCGTCGTAACCGAGGAAGCGCGCGGCCAAAATCGCGAACGTCGTCGCGCCGAATGCGCTCAGCACCCAGCCGCCTTTCACGAGCCAACTGCGCGTGTTCGGTCGCGTCAGCAACCGGAAGAACAGCATCGGTCGTGCGAGGTCGTGCACCAAGAGGAACGTCGTCACGAGCGTGAAGACGAGCGCCAAAATCTCGGGCAAATACGCCGCAGACCAACCGCCGAGCCCCAGTGCCACCGCGAACGGCGCCAAAACCGCTGCGCCCGCCGCGATGCCCTTCGTCACGAGGTACGCAGCGACGTGCCAGCCCCACTCGACCTTGTGACCCGCGTCGAGCACCGTGCGCGTGTCCGCTTGCGTCGCGATCTCCGCGGGCCAGTCCTCGGTCTTGTGCGGCGGGCGATCGCTCCAGATGTACGTCTCGGGGCGCTCGGCGAGGCCGGGCTTCAGCATCGTCGGCTCGACCTCGACGTAGTGCACGTTCGGCCCGGTGTTCTGTTCGAGGCGGCGCTGCTCGGTCGGCAACTCGCCGACCATCTTCGAGATCCGCGACGTCGGGTCGTGCAAGTCGCCGGCGATGATCGCGCCCTCGGGACACACGACGACGCAGGCGGGTTCGAGCTGTTTCTCGACGCGGTGCGCGCAGAAGTGGCACTTCTCGGCGCTCCCCGTGTCCTCGTTCAAGTAGATCGCGTCGTACGGGCAACCTTGCATGCACGCGCGACAGCCGATGCACGCGTCGCGGTCGAGGTCGACGATGCCATCAGGGCGTTTCTCGAGCGCGTTGACCGGACAGATCGTGACGCACGGCGCCTTGCTGCAGTGGTTGCAGCGCAGCACCGCGAAGTGGCGCTTGATCGCGGGAAAGCGGCCCTTCTCCTGGTACTTGACCCACGTGCGGAAGCTCCCGACAGGCACGTCGTTCTCGGACTTGCACGC
>JBBQCC010000487.1:0-1653 GCA_038318285.1 Planctomycetota bacterium
CGTCGGCGGGTGAGATGCCGGCGGGTGAGATACGGGCAAGCGGGGGGCGGGGGCGGCAACCGGCTCGGCGCCGCACACCAGCGCACCCAGGAACGTGATGAGGATCGTCATGGCCGAGGAACACCGCCGCAACCCGCACAGAATCGGCAGTGAACAGCGGCTTTTTCGGGGCATGGCGTTCTGCCCCCTGCGCCGCGGGCGTTCCGGTCGGTAGCTTGGGCCCCGATGACCCAGAGCTCGCACGATCGGACCCCGGGTCCGGCGGATCTCCCTCCGCCCACCCTCGTACAGGACCCGCGGACGCTGCGTGAGCTGCTCGAACAGCTCGATCGCGCGGACGAGGTCGCGGTCGACACGGAAGGCGATTCGCTCTACAGCTACCGCGAGCGCGTCTGCCTCATCCAAGTGACCGCGAACGAGCGCGATTGGCTCGTCGATCCGTTGTGTGGACTCGACCTCACCGGCCTCGGCGCGTGCATGGCCGACCCGCGCAAATGCAAAGTCTTCCACGACGGCGAGTACGACGTCCTGACGCTGAAGCGCGACCACGGGTTCACGTTCCAGAATCTGTTCGACACGCGCGTGGCGGCGGCGACGCTGGGCAGCAAGACGCCCGGGCTCGCGACCGTTCTGCTGGAGCGCTTCGGGATCGCGCTCGACAAGTCCATGCAGCGCTCGAACTGGGGCCTGCGGCCGCTGAGCGAGAAACAGGTGCGCTACGCGCGCCTCGACACGCATTTTCTGATTCCGCTGATGCGCGAACAGGCGCCCGAGCTCGCGCGAACCCGACGTGATGTCATCGTCGCGAGCGAGTGCCTGCGTCTCGAGGCCTTGACGCCGCCGAACCGCGACTTCGATCCCGACGAGTGGGTGCGCATCAAGGGTGCACGCGCGATGCCGCCGATCGACCGGCAGGTGTTGCGCGAGCTGTTCGTGCTGCGCGACGAGATCGCGCGGTCGGAGAACGAACCGCCGTTCCGCGTGCTGAACAACGAGACCATGTGCCTCCTGGCCGCGCTGAAACCGCGCTCGCGCCAAGAGCTGCAATCCGTGCCGGGCTTCTCACCGCGCCAGGCACGCAAGTTCGGCGACAACGTGCTGGCCGCGGTCGCGCGTGCGCTGCAACTCGGGCCGATCACGCGCTTCCCGCACCTCGAGAGCCGCGAGGGGACCGACGACTTCGACGAAGAGCAGATGGAGCTGCACGAGCGACTCAAGCAAGTGCGCAAGGTCGTCGCCGAAGCGGCGGGCATCGATTCGGCCTACGTCCTGAACCGGCACACGTTGCGCAGGATCGCTTTGGATCGCCCGCTCGACGTCACCGCGTTGGCCCGCGTCGAGGGCGTGCAACCCTGGCAGGTCGAGCGCTTCGGGCGCGAGATCGTCGCCACGATCGCGAAGTTCGAGGATGAGCGCCGCCTCGGCACCCTGCCGATCCCAGCCCGGCGTCGGCGGAACGGCTGACGGGCTTCGGCGGGTCGGACGTCCGAGCCGGGTCGTGGAAAACGACCGCAGGGGCGCCCGGTGTGGGCAGCCCCTGCGATGTGAACGGTGGTGGAGACGAAGGGAGTCGAACCCTCGACCTACGCATTGCGAACGCGTTGCTCTACCAACTGAGCTACGTCCCCGACCGGGGCGAGGAGGATAGTGTCG
>JBBQCC010000488.1:0-1635 GCA_038318285.1 Planctomycetota bacterium
GCGCAATGCGAACGCGCTGCGGCAACCCCGTCCGAAGTTACCTGGCTCCGTACGGGGTTTTTGGACCGGGTTGAGCCGTCACAGATCTTGCCGCGGCGCTGTCAGTCGCTCGTCGTACACGTCGCCGGTGTTGACCACGTCGGCGGGCTCGAGGATCAGCACCTCGACTTCGTCGTCGGCGGCGGTGTGGTGCTCGACGCCGTGCGGCACGACGGCCATCTGGCCCGGGCCCAGCTCGACGACGTGATCGCGGAACTCGAGGCGCATGCGACCGCGCCAGACGAGGAACAGCTCGTCCGCCTCCGCGTGGCGGTGCCAGACGAACTCGCCGCGGAACTTCACGAGCTTCAATTCCTGTCCATTCGGCGCTGCGGCGACGCGCGGGCGCCAGTGTTCGTGGATGCTCGCGAACGCTTCGGTCAGGTCGAGAGGTCGTGTGGTCATCGCGCGGGTGCTTGCCGGCGAGGATAGCGCGGGCATCGCGCGCGGCGCGGCGTTTCGGCATCTTCGGCGAAGTCCATGGCCACGTCTTCCACACGAATCTTTCTCGGCATCGCGCCACCCCTTGAGCTGCAGGAGCGGGTCGCGGCCGGCGCCAGGGCCGTGCTGAGCGGTACGCAACTGCGCGTCTACCACGAGCAGGACATCCACCTGACGCTCGTCTTCTTCGGCGAGGTCGCCTCCGAGGCCGCATCCCTCGTCGAACACGGTCTCGCGGACGCGTTTCGAGGGGCGCGGCCCGTGGATCTGCGTGTCGGCGGCACCGGATCGTTCGAGAGCGGGGGACGCGAACGAGCCCTCTGGGCCGGCTTCGACCTGCAGGATGAATCGCGCGAACGCCTCCTCGACATCGTCGATCGCGGGCGTCGGCTGGCCGCCGGGGCGGGCATCGAAGTCCCCGCCGCCGACCGCGAGCGGCCCTTCGTCCCGCACCTGACCCTGGTGCGGCCGCGGTCCGGCGAGCGCGCGCCCGAGTCCTTCGCCAGCCTGCGCTTCGACCTCGACTGGACGGCGGACGCGGTGAGCCTGTTCGCGAGCGTCGGCGGAGGCGCCGGAACCGCGCGCTACCCCGTGCGCGCAAGCGTGCGTCTAGCCGGGGTTTGAGCGCGGCGACCGAAAACGATGCGACGCGGGCCGCGACCCTCGGGCCGCCGGAGCGTCTGCTGGATGGAGGCGCCGGCGAGCGCACTCGATCCTTCGGTCCGACTTCGAAATCGAGTCGAACGCGTGGTCAGCGCGTGCTTGGGACGACCTCCGCACGCGGCTAGACTGCGGGCTTCGCCGCGCCGCTGCGTTCCGAAACAACTACGAGCCCCGCACACCCCGTCACGCACAACGAGTTCTCCATGAGCGCCCTCAAGCCGAAGTCCGACAAGCCGTCCACCAGCGCGCCCAGCACCGAGAAGTCGCGCTCCCTCGACGCGGCGATGGGAGAGATCGAGAAGGCCTTCGGCAAGGGCGCGATCATGCGCCTGGGCGACGGGGTCATCTTCAAGGAGATCACCGGCATCTCGACCGGCTCGATCGGTCTCGACTTGGCGCTGGGCGGCAAAGGCGTGCCGCGCGGTCGCGTCGTCGAGATCTTCGGACCGGAGAGCTCGGGCAAGACGACGTTGACGCTGCACATCATCGCGA
>JBBQCC010000489.1:0-1635 GCA_038318285.1 Planctomycetota bacterium
TGTGGAAGGATTCAACCTGACGAACGGGGTTGCCCTCACCTGGACGCCCTGATTGGGAACGACCTGAGAGTTCCCGTCGACGAAGTTCTCCGCAGTTTGCGGTTTCGAGGCCAGATTCGGGGACTGCTCGAGTCTGGCCTCGGTGGCTTCGTGCTCGACTCTTCGACCCACGCACCGGCGTAGGTCAACGGCTCTGACGAAGCAGACCCGCGGCGACGACACGCGGTCGCCGAGCGCGATCAGATCCGCGTGTACAGGATGCGGTCGCAGCTCGGACAGCGCACGAGCTCGGATCCGCGTGCGACGCGGATGGTCATGTTCGTCGGCATGTCCATGAAACAGGCTTGGCACTGGCGCCCGTCGAGTTCTGCCAGGGCGACGCCGCCGCGTGACTGCAGGAGTCGCTCGTAGTCGAGGAGCACTTCGGGCGGCAAGTCGCCCTTCATTCGCTTCGCGCGTTCTGCGGCGAGCTTGGCGCGCGTGGCCTCGGCATCCTTCATCTCGGCCGCGACGTTCGCGGCGAAGAGGTCGAAGACCTGCTGCTCGGCGTCGTGCTTCTGCTGCAGGTCGGCGACGTCGCGGTCGTGCATCTCGACCTGTTCGAGCAGCTTCAGGCCGTCGTCCTCGGCCGTGCTGACCTCTTTCTTCAGCGACTTGATCTGGTGCTCGAAGAAGGCGTGCAGCTGTGCGTCCGCGCGCGCCTGCGACATGTCGTTCTCGAGCTTGCGGATCCGCTGCCGACCGGCGGTCGCAATGTCCTCGTACTCCTTGATGCGGACGCGGATGTTCTTCGCGGCGAGCCGCTTCTCGGCCACCGCTGTCGCGATGCGCGTCAGTTCGGCTTGCCTCGTGTCGAGCTCGGAGGGCAGTCGTTTCAGCTCTTCGAGGACGCGGTGGAGGTCGCGATCGACCTCCAGCAGATCGAGTAGCGAGCGGATCACGTCACGCATGGGGCGAAGAGGATACGGCGCGAGCGCATCTTGTCCACGGTTCGGGTCCGCGATCGCCCCGCCGGGCGGCGCACGGGAGGACTCGCAGCCGCCGAAAGGGGCGGGAAATACAGCGCGGGGCGGCACACAGCCGCCCCGCGCAGTTCTCGGATGGGATCCGGCGGCCCCCGTGGACTGCCGACCCGCCCGCCGTCCGGTCAGAGGTCGCCCGAGTCGTAGGCCAAGTCCGCGCCTTCCAGGTCGTCGGGCACCGACGCGCCGTCGAGGAAGCTCGCCAGCTGGCGTGCACGCACCGGGTGACGGAGCTTGCGCACCGCCTTGGCTTCGATCTGCCGCACGCGCTCGCGCGTGACGCGGAAGATCCGGCCGACCTCTTCGAGGGTGTAGGTGTACCCGTCGCCGATGCCGTAACGGAGCTTGATGATCTCGCGCTCGCGGAACGTCAGCGTGCTGAGCACGTCCTCGAGGCGCTCCTTGAGCATCTCGTGGCCAGCCGCCGCCAGCGGGCTCTCCGCCGATTCGTCTTCGATGAAGTCACCGAAGTACGAGTCGTCGGACTCGCCGATCGGGCGATCGAGGCTGATCGGGTGCTTGCTGATCTTCATCACCCGCTTCGCTTCGTCCACCGAGATACCGGTGGCCTCGGCCACTTCCTCTACGGAGGGCTCGCGACCCTGCTGCTGCA
>JBBQCC010000490.1:0-1588 GCA_038318285.1 Planctomycetota bacterium
GTAGAGCCGCGCCGGTGCGTCACTGATGAGTTGCACCGCGCGCTCCAGCCCGAGGACCTGGCGTCCGCGTAGGCAGTCGCCGAGGAAGCGCGTGACGTAGGGCGCGCCGCACATGCGGTCGAGGTGCGCACCGCCGTCGGACCCTCCGAGGAGCACGTCTTCGCGGGTCCACACGTCGGCGTACGCCGGGAATTCCTCACCCAGGTTGCCGGTGAGATTGTCGCGCGGGTCGCGCGGCCACAGCACGGTGCGGAAGTCGTCGGCGAGCACGATGGCGACGAGTGCTTCGAAGTCGTCGTCGATCCCACGTTCGGCCGCGATCTCGCGCACCTTGCGGCCGGTCATGCCCTCGTTGGCGATCGAGTAGGTGTCGCCGATGATGTAGCCGCCGAAGCGGGTCATGCCGCCGAGCGCCGACGTGCCGGCCTGCGCCATCAGGTCGGCGCGCACCGCCGGGTCCTGCAGCATTCGGGCCTTCTCCGGCTTGGGCAGCCGCAGCACCGCGTCCCAGCCCGGGATGAGCCACAACGCGCAGAACGTGTTGAGGCTCATACACATCGGCGCCGGCACCGGCATGCTCAGGGCGACGACGCGCCCGCCGATCTCACGCGCGCGCGCCGACGGCAGGAGCTGGCGGGCGAGCTTCTCCGTGTCGGTCGCCGCGACCGCGAGCACGTTCCAGTTGAGCGGCCGTCCGGCGCGCGCGCTCATCTGCGCGAACAACTCCACCTCGCCGTCGTCGAAGCCCGCGATGCAACCCGACGTGATCGCCTCGATCGACGTGCCCGGATGCTCGCCCACGACATCGCACAGCGCGAGCAACTCCTGCTCCGACGCGTACCGGCTCGGCACCGGCTGGCCATCGCCGTCGAGGTGTGTGTTGGAGCGACTGGTCGAAAGGCCCAGGCCACCTTCGGCGAGCGACCGGTGCATCAGCAGGAGCATCTCGCCGAGCTCGTCGGCGGTTGCCTCGCGCCGCGTGTCGTCGCCGTCCATCACGTAGCGACGCAGCGCGCAGTGGCCGACCATGAACCCCGCGTTCACGGCGATGTTGCCCTCGAACGCGTCGAGGAACTCGCCGAAGCTGTCCCACGTCCAGCGCACGCCCTGCTCGAGCGCGGCGAGCGGCATGCCCTCGACGCGCTCCATGAGCCGGCGTGTGTAGTCGGCGTCGCGTTCCTTGAGCGGCGCGATGGTGAACCCGCAGTTGCCACCGATCACGCTGGTGACGCCGTGCCAGCTCGAGGGCGTGGCGAGCGGGTCCCAGAACAGTTGCGCGTCGTAATGCGTGTGCGGGTCGACGAACCCCGGCGTCACCACGAGGTCGGTGGCGTCGACGGTGTGCTGCGCGGGCTCGTCGAGCTTTCCGATCGCGACGACCCGACCGTCGCGGATCCCCACGTCGGCGTTTCGGGCCGGTCCTCCGGTGCCGTCGACGACCGTGCCGCCGATGATCGCAGTGTCGAGCATGGCGGGAGCTTGCCACGGCGGTCGGCCCGTCGCAATGCAAGCGCATCAAACCGCGCGAGACTGCCGCGATGCCCGACCCGTACCGATCGCCCGTCCCGCTCGACCGGATGCTTTTCAC
>JBBQCC010000491.1:0-1558 GCA_038318285.1 Planctomycetota bacterium
CGAAGAACCCGCTTCCTAACGCGCCTTCGTTGCCATCCAATGCACTGACGCCGGCCGCGCTCACCATGCCGCCGAGCCAGGGGCTCGATTCGACCACGAGGACCCGCGCTCCCAGGCGCGCAGCCTGCCACGCGGCAGCCGAGCCCGAGGCGCCGCCACCCAACACGAGCACATCGACGGACCGAGGATCTTTGTTCATGAAGCACGCCATCGTAGCGGCCGTCCTGTGCGTGGCTACCGGCGCAATCGCGCGAGCCGGGGAGCGCGAGCTGCGCGGCGTGTGGATCCCGAACACGGACACGGCCTTCTTCGATTCGCGCGCATCGATCGCCGCCGGCGTCGAGGAACTCGCTCGCGGCGGGATCAATGTCCTCTTCCCGGTCGTGTGGAGCAAAGGCGCGACCCTGTACCCGAGCGCCGTGATGCGCGCGATCACCGGTGAGGAGATCGATCCGCGCTACGCCGGACGCGATCCGCTCGCCGAGGTCATCTTCGAGGCGCACCGTCGGGGCGTCGAGGTCATCCCTTGGTTCGAGTACGGGTTCTGCGCGGGTCACGAACGCTTCCCGGGCAAGCTGCTCACGGTCCACCCCGAGTGGGCCGCGATCGGCATCGACGGACGTCCGGTCGTGAAGAACCAATTCCTGTGGATGAACGCGCTCGATCCGGCCGTGCAGCGCTGGATGAGCGACCTCGTGCTGGAGGTCTGCCGCGACTACGACGTGGACGGCGTGCAGGGCGACGATCGTCTGCCCGCGATGCCGTGCGAGGCCGGGTACGACGCCGTCACCTCCGCGGCCTGGAAGGCCAAGACGCGCAAGGATCCGCCCAAGGATCCGCGCGACGCAGCTTGGACGCAGTGGCGCGCCGAGCGCTTGACGGACTACCTGGAAGAGCTGCGAGACGCGGTCAAACGCGTCGACCCAGAGCTCGTGTTCTCGATGGCGCCGGGAGCACCGAGCTGGGCCTACCGCGAATACCTGCAGCAGCAGGATCGCTGGATGGAACGCGGGCTGATCGACGCGCTGCATCCGCAAGCCTATGAGCGCAACGCGTCGGGCTACGACCGCCAGATCGACGCGATCCTCGACTTCAAGTGGATCGCGAAGCAGCGCGACAAGCTCTTCCCCGGCGTGCTGTCGCGCGTCGCGGACTGGCGCGCGACACCGGAACTGCTCGCGCACGCGATCCAGACGAACCGTGCCGCGAAGCTCCAGGGCGAGGTCTACTTCTTCCACCAAGGACTGCTCGACGACGGCGGACTTCAGTTGAAGGCCTTGGCGAAGGGGCCCTACGCCAAGTCGGCCACGCCGCCGTGGCGCAAGCGCGACGATTGGCGACCGGGTTCCGATCCGCTCGCGCCGACGCGGGTCGCGCTGGCCGGATCGACGGCCGGATCGGCGGCCGACGATTCGGCCGCGGGCGAGGTCGTGCGCTACGAATGGAATCTCCAGGCCGTCGTCGATGGTGCGCACAGCCTCCACGTGTGGTCTCCGGAGGTGGACGGCGTGAGCGGCCCCCTGACCATGCGCATCGCGACGAGCAACGCGCGCACACC